>NZ_JAHOPC010000006.1:0-264459 GCF_019038615.1 Paenarthrobacter aromaticivorans | reverse complement strand
CCACTCAAAGGCACCCTCTACAGGGCCAGTCACTTACAGAGTCACACCCGCGAGGCAGAACGACTACTACCACTCTGCCAGCCAGTCCCAGACCAGCCACCCCAATCCTCACAGTCACTTACGGCCCATATCGGCCTGCTTTATGGGCCGTAAGTGACCCCGCGTTGCTTATTACGGACTGAACCGACGACGGCGGCCGCCCACCTCGCGCGAGGTGGGCGGCCGCCGTCGTAATTGCCTGATTCAGCCGGCCCTATCAGTTGGCCGGGTAGTTGCGCTCCGGCTCCCCCGTGTAGAGCTGCCGCGGGCGGCCGATCTTGGTCTGGGGATCGTTGATCATTTCGCGCCACTGGGCAATCCAGCCCGGGAGGCGGCCGATGGCGAAGAGGACGGTGAACATCTTCTCCGGGAAACCCATCGCCTTGTAGATCAGGCCGGTGTAGAAGTCCACGTTCGGGTACAGCTTGCGCTGGATGAAGTAGTCATCAGCCAGGGCCTTCTCTTCAAGGCGCATGGCAATGTCCAGCAGTTCGTCGTTGCCGCCGAGCTTGCCCAGGACCTCGTGGGCCGTTGCCTTGATGATCTTGGCGCGGGGATCGTAGTTCTTGTAAACACGGTGACCGAAGCCCATGAGGCGGACGCCGTCTTCCTTGTTCTTGACCTTCTCCATGTAGTCCTCGGGCTTGATGCCCTCGGCCTGGATCTGGCGCAGCATCTTCAGCACGGCCTCATTGGCGCCGCCGTGGGCGGGTCCGAAGAGCGCGTTGATGCCGGCGGATACCGAAGCGAAGAGGTTTGCGTTGGAGGAACCCACCAAACGGACGGTGGAGGTGGAACAGTTCTGCTCGTGGTCAGCGTGCAGGATGAGCAGCAGGTCCAGCGCCTTAACCACAATGGGGTCCAGCTCGTACTGCTCGGCCGGGAGGCCGAAGCTCAGCCGCAGGAAGTTCTCCACCAGGTTCATGGAGTTGTCCGGGTACAGCATGGGCTGGCCAATGGACTTCTTGTGTGCGTAGGCCGCAATCACCGGCAGCTTGGCCATGAGGCGGATGGTGGAAACTTCAACGTGCTCGGCGTTGAAGGGATCCAGCGAGTCCTGGTAGAACGTGGACAACGCCGAAACGGCCGAGGACAGCACCGGCATGGGGTGCGCGTCGCGCGGGAACCCACCGAAGAAGCCCTTGAGCTCCTCATGCAGAAGCGTGTGGCGGCGGATCTTCTGATCGAACTCTTCCAGCTCCGTGGGAGTCGGAAGGTTGCCGTAGATCAGCAGGTAGGAAACTTCGAGGAAGCTCGAGTGCTGCGCGAGCTGCTCGATGGGGTAACCGCGGTACCGCAGGATGCCTGCGTCGCCGTCGATGTAAGTGATGGCCGAGGTGGTGGCCGCTGTGTTCATGAAGCCGGGGTCATAGGCGACGGCGCCCGTCTGCTTCAGCAGCTTGGAAACGTCATAACCTTCGTTTCCTTCTACAACCTGGATGCGCGGCAGTTCAAGTTCGCCGCCGGCATGGCGCAGTGTCGCGCTGGTGGTCTCAGTCATGGAGTCCCCTTCATGAGGCCTCTGGGCCTCTATAGAACGCTTGTCCAACCAACTTCTGGTGACGTCGTCTTCGGCCCCACTGTTGCAGGGCTCCAACGACCGCAGTGCTTTCTTATTGAAGGCCACCATTGATAGTCAGTTAAAAAGCTACCGCCAGTAACCCTCCGGAACTAATCCGTTCCGTCCGGTTACTGGCGGAATGACGCGACTTGTGGCACAAGTCACAGCATTGTTATGAGCTTGCGCTTAACCTCTCCACGGCTGCGTCAATGCGTTCATCACTGCCGGTTAGTGCCACCCGGATGAAGCCGTTGCCGGCATCACCGTAAAAGACACCGGGACCTACGACGATCCCCCGCTCAGCAAAACGGGCCACAGTGTCCCACGTAGCTTCACCGGCCGTGGACCATAGATAGAGGCCGGCATTGGAGTCGTGGATCTGCAACCCGAACTTCTCAAGAGCCGGAACGATCCTCTCGCGGCGGCCGCGGTACAGATCCTTCTGGGCAAGTACGTGGCCAGAATCGCCCAAAGCGACACGCATCGCCTCCTGCACCGGGTAGGGCACGATCATTCCTGCATGCTTGCGGCTGTTAACAAGGTTGGCCATAATCGCGGAGTCTCCGGCCACGAAAGCAGCCCGATAGCCGGCCAGGTTGGACTGTTTGCTCAGCGAATATACGCACAGCAGGCCATCCGTGGAACCACCGGAAACCCTTGGGTCCAGGACGCTCGGGACAGCTTCTCCCCCACGCTGGGCATCCCATTCCCCCCAGCCGAGCTCGGCGTAGCATTCGTCGGAAGCCACTACGGCGCCGATTTCGCGCGCTTGGTCAACGATCCCGCGGAGGGATTCAACGCTCCGGACACTGCCCGTGGGATTGCCCGGCGAATTGATCCAAACCAAGCGAACCCTTGCACGCGTTGCGGCATCCAGTTCGTCCAGGCTGTCCGCCGCTACGGCCGTAGCTCCTGCCAGCATCGCGCCGATATCGTACGTGGGGTAAGCCACCGTAGGCCTGACCACGACGTCCCCACTGCCAAGGCCAAGCAAGAAGGGCAACCAGGCGACGAGTTCCTTGGAGCCCACGGTGGGCATAACGTCCCTTGGATCCAGGTTGGGAACTCCGCGGCGGGTGGCGAACCAGTCTACGACAGCCTGCCTCAAGGCCTCGGTGCCATGCACAGTCGGGTAGCCGTGGGCATCCGATGCCGCAGACAGGGCGTCGCGGATCAACTGTGGTGTGGGGTCCACAGGCGTTCCGATGGACAGGTTGACCACGCCCCCGGGGTGCTTGGAGGCGGCTGCAACATACGGCGCCATGGCCTCCCACGGGTAGTCGGGCAGGTTAAGGCCAAAGGCCGGTGCCGCGGAAATCAAGGAAGCAACCGCCCTTAGTGGTCTTGGTTTTGCGGGGGCAGGGCTGCAATGAACGGGTGGTCCTTGCCGGTGTTCCCGATCTTCGCAGCCCCACCCGGGGAACCGAGGTCGTCAAAGAATTCGACGTTGGCCTTGTAGTAGTCAGCCCACTCTTCCGGGGTGTCATCCTCGTAGTAGATGGCCTCAACGGGGCATACGGGTTCGCAGGCACCACAGTCGACGCATTCATCAGGGTGGATGTAGAGGGAACGCTCACCTTCGTAAATGCAGTCAACAGGGCATTCTTCGATACATGCCTTGTCCTTGACATCTACACACGGCTGCGCGATTACGTACGTCACGTCCCAGACCTCTCCACGGTTTGTCCCGGCCATTGCCGGGGTAATACGGCCGGCAGCATGCCGGACATTCAACTTCTGAGCCTATTATCCAACAGTGCTATGACGCCAACCTAGCCCGCGTCTTAGTATGAAACGGTGATTCCCCCGCATTTGCCACCTCGACAATTTCTGCTCACAGCCCAGCCGGGCATTCGGGTGGTGGTCCGCTACAGGATTCAGGACGGCCTGACGGATGCGTTGGGGTATCTGGTGACCACCACCGAGAGCAGCTGCACCGTACGGACGCGGACCTCCGACGTCGAAATTCCCTTGGCGTTGGTCATCGCCGCGAAGGAAGTTCCCCCACCGCCGCCCCGGCGCGGGCGGCCTTAGCGGCTGCCTACTGGACGCTACCTACCCAGCAGCTGTCCGCCATCGCTTCCGCAGGCGACTGGCAACCAGAAGCATGATCAACGTGACCACAGCTATGCCAAACACCCAGACGTTGCCCACGGCGTCGCCCAGCAACAGCTGTTTGTCGGGTCCTCCGGAGGACAATGCACCGACTGTGGCGTAAGCAACCACCCCAGCTGCCGCCGTCGGGATCACTGAACCTGACCAGGCCGCCAGCCACAACTGGACCGACGCAAGCATCAGCAGCGCGGCGCAGACACCCCAGGAGAGGTCGACGCCGGATATCACCATGGTCTGCCGGTGCAATGCCGTTCCTGCCACAGCAACAAAAAGAGCCGCCAGCACGGCCGCGGCTATGCCACGGGCCGTACTGGCGACTCCCTTGTTCATTCTGCTGTTCCAGCCGGGTTCAACCGGGCCGGACTAGGCCTTTGCGCGGGCGCGGTTGGCCTTGGCACGCTCGTTGGAATCGAGGATGACCTTGCGGATACGGATGTCCTCCGGCGTCACCTCAACGCACTCGTCTTCACGTGCGAATTCGAGCGACTCTTCAAGGGTGAGCTCACGCGGCGGGGTCAGGTTCTCGAAGGAATCCGAGGAAGCCGCACGCATGTTGGTGAGCTTCTTTTCCTTGGTGATGTTCACGTCCATGTCATCGGCGCGGGAGTTCTCGCCAACGATCATGCCTTCGTACACCTCGGAGGTGGGCTTCACGAAGAAGGAACCGCGCTCCTGGAGGTTAATCATGGCGAACGGCGTCACAACACCGGCGCGGTCCGCGATCATCGAACCGTTGGTACGGTATTCGATCGGGCCGGCCCACGGCTCGTAGCCTTCGGAAATGGAAGCCGCGATGCCGGCACCACGGGTGTCCGTGAGGAACCGGGTACGGAAGCCGATGAGGCCACGGGCGGGAACGATGAATTCCATGCGGCACCAGCCGGTGCCGTGGTTGGCCATGTTGGTCATGCGGCCCTTGCGGGCAGCCATGAGCTGCGTTACGGCACCCAGGTACTCTTCCGGCACGTCGATGGTCATGTGTTCCATCGGCTCGTGCAGCTTGCCGTCGATGGTCTTGGTGACTACCTGCGGCTTGCCAACGGTGAGCTCGAAACCTTCGCGACGCATCTGCTCAACGAGGATTGCAAGCGCGAGCTCGCCACGGCCCTGTACTTCCCAAGCGTCAGGACGCTCGGTAGGCAGAACCTTGATGGAGACGTTACCGATCAGTTCCTTGTCCAGGCGGTCCTTCACCTGGCGGGCGGTGACCTTGGCGCCCTTGACCTTGCCGGCCAGCGGCGAGGTGTTGATACCGATGGTCATGGAGATCGCCGGGTCATCAACGGTGATCAACGGCAGCGGCTGCGGGTTCTCGGCGTCCGTGAGGGTTTCACCAATGGTGATGTCCTCGATACCGGCGACTGCCACGATTTCACCGGGACCGGCTTCTTCGGCAGGAACGCGGGTCAGTGCCTTGGTGGCCAGCAGTTCGGTGATCTTGACGTTCTTGAGTTCGCCGTTGGCACGGGCCCAGGCTACGGTCTGGCCCTTGCGGAGGGTGCCGTTGTAAATGCGGAGCAAGGCGAGGCGGCCAAGGAACGGCGAAGCGTCCAGGTTGGTCACGTGTGCCTGGAGCACGCCATCCGGGTTGTAGGTGGGAGCGGGGATGTGCTCGATGATGGTCTTGAACAGGGGCTCAAGGTCCTCGTTCTCCGGGGCGGAGCCGTTGTCCGGCTGGTCCAGGGAGGCGCGGCCAACCTTGGCAGCAGCATAGACGACCGGAACTTCCAGGACCTTGTCCAGGTCCAGGTCCGGAACTTCATCGGCAAGGTCCGAAGCCAGGCCCAGCAGCAGGTCCATGGACTCGTGGACAACCTCATCGATGCGGGCGTCGGGACGGTCGGTCTTGTTGACCAGGAGGATCACCGGAAGGTGCGCAGCAAGGGCCTTGCGGAGCACGAAGCGGGTCTGGGGCAGCGGGCCCTCGGAAGAGTCGACCAGCAGGACGACGCCGTCGACCATGGAAAGACCGCGCTCAACCTCGCCACCGAAGTCGGCGTGGCCGGGGGTGTCGATGACGTTGATGGTGATGGTTTCGCCATTGGACGACGGGCCGTTGTAGGCAACCGTGGTGTTCTTGGCAAGGATCGTGATGCCCTTTTCGCGCTCCAGGTCACCGGAGTCCATGACGCGGTCCTCAACCTCACCGTGGGAAGCGAAGGAGTTGGTCTGCTTGAGCATGGCGTCGACCAGGGTGGTCTTGCCGTGGTCAACGTGTGCGACGATCGCGACGTTGCGCAGATCGCTCCGCGACGCAGTGTTGGTGATGGTTTCAGACATGCGTTGATGACTCGTTTCAGTGGTGAAGTCAGTTGTTTGTATCCGCGCGCATACCTGATCACCTGATCGGAACACACAACGAAAAGACCCCGGGACACAGGGCACCTAAAGCAAGTCTAAACGCAGTTGCATTTATCAGCCTAAAAAGCAAGCCATTTAACCCCCATTTGTGGCGCCCATCACAGCACATCACGCTTTAGTAACCGGCAGTCAAGATGCTGGATTTTCTGTTTCCTTTGCCCCATGATTGCTGCAGAACCAGTGCCATACGGAGACCAACGATGCGCAAAGCCTCGGCCGCGTTCCGCCTGCTCGCACCCTCGATCGCCGTCGGCGTTCTTGTGGTCGGCTGCGGACCAAACCAAGCCACCCCACCACCCACCACCCCGCGCTCAGCTGCGCCCGTTCCTGCCGAGACGTCCGCCGCGGACAAACCCCGAACGATAGCGCCCAGCCCTAGTCCTCTGGACCTGCCGGTGGGCTCGCTCTACAGGAATCCGGCGAACAACCGCGACGAAGTGGTCCTGGCCGACGTGCGCCACACGGCCGTATTGATTGGCGATTCCCAGGCCATGCCCAAGGACTCGTGGCCGCAAAGGGGAATCTCCGCACTTGGATACAAATTGCACGTCGTGGGAATGGGCGGAACGGGATTCGTGGCCTCCAACGGCAAGACGGGCAACTACATCGACGCGCTCCAGCGTGGGGATTGGTTGCTGCCATACGGGGATCCGCCCCTGATCGTGGTGCAAGGCGGCGGCAACGACGCCACACAGAAGGCAACTGACGCCCAGATCAGCAGCAACGCCGAAAGGCTCCTTGCTGCACTCAAGAAACGCTATCCCGGCGCCCGGCTGGCAATGATCGGGACCCTGGCCCGCGGAGCCGACAACGGGGGCGGCCGCCGTTCCGAGGTGGATGCACTCCTCGGCCGGATCGCCGCCAAGCAAGCGATCCCGTTTGTCAGCGCGGGTGACTGGTTGACCCGCTACGATGCCGTTGCCGACCTGCAGGACGGCGTCCATATGAAACCATCCGGCCACGCGAAGCTGGGCACCGTTCTGGCCCGCGAGCTGGGCGCTCTTGGTTTGACAGCCCGCCCGGACACGGACACGTCCGTTTCATCCGAATAAAGGCCGTTGTGGGGCCTGCTTAGCGTCCTTCGTGGGTGTTTTGGCACGCAGAGCAGGCCCCGCAACGAGTGCTTTAACGGCAAGAGCCGGTGGTTCCCCACATGTGGGAACCACCGGCTCTTGCTGTTGTCTCGTCGGCTACTGTTGCCTCGCGGCAGAGAGTACGACGCCGGTCAGGCCACCGCGGGCGGCAGCAGCAGCGAACCGCCGGGAATGGCATCCAAGAGGGCCTGCGTGTAAGCCTCACGCGGGTTGTCGAAGACACTGTCCGTGCTGCCTGTCTCTACGAGCTTGCCCTTTTCCATGACGCAGACGTGGTCCGCGATCTGGCGCACCACCGCGAGGTCGTGGGTGATGAACAAGTAGGTCAAGCCGAGGTTGTCCTGGAGGTCTGCCAGGAGGTTCAGCACCTGGGCCTGGACCAGGACGTCCAATGCGGACACGGCCTCATCGCAGATGATCACTTCGGGGTCCAAGGCCAATGCCCGGGCAATAGCAATGCGTTGCCGCTGACCGCCCGAAAGCTCGTTCGGATACCTCTGCATCATGGACTGTGGCAAAGCCACCTGGTCCAGCAGTTCGCGGACCTTCTTTTCCCGACTGGCCGCATTTCCGATCTTGTGGACCCGGAGAGGCTCTTCGATGGTCCGGAAGATGTTGTACATCGGGTCCAGGGAGCCATAAGGGTCCTGGAAAATCGGCTGTACGCGGCGCCGGAACTTGAACAGATCCTTGCCCTTGAGCCCGGCGGTGTCCACGCCGTCGAAAACAATCTGGCCCTCGGTCGGTTTCTCCAGTTGCAGGACCATCTTGGCCACCGTGGATTTACCCGAACCGGATTCCCCAACAATCGCGGTGGTGGTTCCGCGCTTGACGTGGAAGCTGACGCCATCCACCGCGGCAAAGTCCGCCGTTTGGCCCAGTCCCTGCCGCAGTTTGTAAACCTTGCGCAGGTTCTTGATCTGCAGGACCTCGTCCGTTGCACGGGCTTTAGCCACCGAGACCGGAGCAAGGAGGTCGCTGGCTTCCACACCCTGCTCCTTGGCAACCTGGATTCGGCGCGATGCGAGCGAGGGAGCCGATTCCACCAGGCGCCGGGTGTATGGATGCTGCGGGTTTCGCAGCAGCTCCAAGGACGGTCCCGCTTCAACAACGTTCCCCTGGTACATGACCACTACCTTGTCCGCACGCTCCGCAGCAAGGCCGAGGTCGTGCGTAATGAGCAGCACGGACGTACCAAGCTCCGTGGTCATGGTGTCCAGGTGGTCCAGGATCTTGCGCTGGACGGTGACGTCCAATGCAGACGTGGGCTCGTCCGCGATCAGGAGCTTGGGTTGGCAACTGAGCCCGATCGCAATGAGGGCACGCTGGCGCATACCGCCGGAGAACTCATGCGGATACTGCTTGGCACGCCGTGCAGCATCAGGAAGACCCGCCTCAGCCAAAGCGCGCGCAACGTCTTCAGGTCCGTCCGGACGACCGTTGGCTTTGAGGGTTTCGCGGACCTGGTAGCCGATCTTCCAAACCGGGTTGAGGTTGGACATCGGGTCCTGGGGGACCATGCCGATGTGGCTGCCGCGGAGTTCAATCATGCGCTTTTCCGGCGCATGGGAGATGTCCTCGCCGTCCAGCAGGATCTGCCCACCCGAGACACGCCCGTTGTTCGGCAACAAGCCAATGGCGGCAAGGGCCGTCGTCGACTTTCCCGAACCGGACTCCCCCACGATGGCGACAGTCTCGCCCGGCATGATGGTCAAGTGGGCGTTTTTGACTGCTTTGACCTCACCAGAGCCGGTCTTGAAGGTGATGGCCAGGTCCTTGATTTCCAGGATTGGCCTTACCTGTGCCGCGACTTCATCGATTCTAATATTGGCAGAAGCCATGGTCGCCTCCTTAGCGCTGACGGCTCTTGGGATCAAGAGCATCGCGGACGGCGTCGCCAAGCATAATGAAGCTCAGGACGGTGATGGACAGGGCCGCTGCCGGGTAGAGCAGAATTCCAGGGTTGGTGCGGATGGACGCGTTGGCTGCCGAGATGTCGTTGCCCCACGACATCACGCTCAGCGGCAGGCCGACACCCAGGAAGGACAGTGTGGCTTCGAGAACGATGAAGACACCGAGTTCCAACGTTGCAAGGACAATCACGGGAGCCAGTGCGTTCGGCAGCGCGTGCTTCAGCAATGCCCCGAAGTTGGAAACACCCAGCGAACGCGCCGCGGTCACGAAATCAGCGTTGCGGACCTCAAGAACGGCGCCGCGCGTAATACGGGCCATCTGCGGCCACGCCAGCATGGATATGGTGATGACCACGGTCCAGACGCCCCTGTTTTCCCGGAAGAACGGCAGCTGCGTGATAACGAGGGCGCCCAGGATGATGGGGAGGGCGAAGAAGATGTCACCCAAACGGGCCAGCACAGCATCGAGCCAGCCGCCGTAGTATCCGGCCAGTGCACCCAGGGTCACACCGATGACGATCACGCAGAGCACAGACAGGACGCCCACGGACAAAGAAGCTTGCGTGCCATGGATGACACGCGAATAGACGTCACAGCCTTGCAGCGTGAAACCGAGCGGGTGTCCGGACGTGGGTCCTGCCTCCGAGTTGGCCAACTGGCAGTCGTTGTCGGGCGCAACGCTCGTAAAGAGGCCGGGGAAAAGCGCGACCGTCGTCAACAGAAGGATCAACAGCGCAGAGATGATGAACAGCGGGCGCCGGCGCAGCTTGCGCCAGGCATCGGCCCAAAGGCTGAGGGGCGCCTGTTCAAGCTTGACGGTGTCCGTGGCCTGCAGCGGAGTCTCGTCGATTGGGGCGACGAAATGTTCAGTGTTACTGGTCATAGCGGATCCTCGGGTCAAGCCAGGCGTATAGGAGGTCAACCAGGAGATTGGTGACAACAAAGACAAGAACAAGGACACTGACGATCACAACGATGGTGGGGCCTTCGCTGCGCTGAATGGCTTGGAAAAGCTTGTTGCCGACTCCCGGGACGTTGAAGATGCCCTCGGTGACAATTGCGCCGCCCATGAGGCCGCCGAGGTTCGCACCGAGATAGGTCACCACGGGAATCAGCGAGTTCCTCAGAATATGGGCCATCACGACGCGCGGGCGGGAAAGGCCCTTGGCCGTTGCAGTCCGTACATAGTCCGCGTTCATGTTTTCGCTGACCGATGCACGGGTCAGGCGCAGGACGTACGCGAACGAAACCAGGCCCAGGACTACCGCGGGCAGGATCAGGTTGCCCCAATCGGCGTTCGCTCCAACGGTCGGTTTTGCCCAGCCAAGCTGGACACCGAACACAAGCTGGAAGACAAAGCCGAGGACGAACGTGGGAACAGCAATGACCACCAGTGACGCGACCAGGACGGTGGAGTCAAAGAGCTTACCCTTGCGCAGGCCGGCGAAAACACCGAACGCGATGCCGAAGACGGCCTGGATAATAAGTGCTTCGACAGCGAGCATCGCCGTCACCGGGAAAGCCCTTGCAAGCGAAGCTGCAATGGGTTGCTGCGTAAAGTCAACGCCGAGGTTGAAGGTGAACAGGTTCTTCAGGAAGATCCCGTATTGCACCCAGAACGGCTGGTCGAGGTTGTACTGGTTCCTCAGTGCGTCGATGACGCTCTGCGGAGGTTGGCGGTCGCCGAAGAGCGCTGCGATGGGGTCGCCGGGAAGGGCGAACACCATGTAGTAGACAAGGAGTGTGGTTCCCAGGAAGACGGGAATCACCTGGAGGAGCCTACGCAGAATGTAGCGGACCACGGTTCACCCCGCTCTCTCTGGACGGTTGTACGTATGTCATGTTTGCCTTCCTGCCGAAGCAAGCAATTGGGGGCCCGGCACCATGGCCGGGCCCCCATGCCTCACGGCAAGTTCAGATCCTGAGGACTACTTGGCCTCGATGTTGTAGTAGAGGATTCCGCCGTTCCAGCCGGTCTCGGCCTTCACAACGTTGTTGCTCCACACGATCGGACGGTTCAGGTACCACAGGGGCAGGCCGGGGAGGTCCTGGAAGAGGATTTCCTGTGCCTTGTTGAACTTGGTATTGGCGTCTTCAGGCGTCTTGGCTGCAAGGCCTTCCTTGAGCAACTTGTCGAACTCCGGGTTCGAGTACTTCTCGTAGTTCGACGATGCGTTGGTTGCCCACACCGGTCCAAGGAAGTTGTAGAGCGATGGGTAGTCACCCTGCCAGCCGGAGCGAGTCAGGCCCGGGAGGGACTGGGACTTGCGCAGGTCCAGGACCTCAGCGAACTTCGCGAACGGCTGGATTTCGGCCTGGATGCCGAGGTTGTTCTTGAAGCCGTTGGCCACGGCGTCGATCCATTCCTTGTTGCCACCATCGGTATTGGAAGCAATCTGGAGCGGCTTGGAAGCGTCGTACGGCTTGATCTTTTCAGCCTGTGCCCAAAGGTCTTTAGCCTTCTGGACATCGAACTTCAGGACATCGTTGCCCGGGATCTTGTCGTTGTAGCCATCCAGCACGGGGGCCGTGAATTCAGTGGCAGGGGTGCGGGTGCCGTTGAAGATGACCTTGGTGATCTCTTCACGGTTGATGGCGTGGGACAGCGCCTGGCGGCGCAGCTTGCCTGCTTCGCCCTGGAAGTTCGGGTTGTAACCCGGGATGTTCAGTGTGGAGTTGTTGGCAACCGGCTTGGTGGAGTTACGGTCCTGGAAGTCCGTGGTGTACGTCTTCAGTGCGTTCGACGGCAGGACGTCGGTGACGTCAAGGTTGTCAGCCTGGAGATCCGTGTAAGCGGGACCCGGATCCGTATAGAACTTGAAGGTCACGCCACCATTCTTCGCAGCACGCGGACCGTTGTAGTCGGGGTTCTTGACCAGCGAGATGGACTGGTCGTGTACCCAGGAACCTTCCTTGGCGAACTTGTAGGGGCCGTTGCCAACCGGGTTTTCACCGAAAGTCTTCGGGTCCTTCAGGGCAGCGGAGGGCAGCGGGTAGAAGGCGGAGTAGCCCAGGCGCAGTGACCAGTCGGCCTCGGGCTGGGACAGCTTGACCGTAATGGTCTGATCGTCCTTGGCTGCCAGGCCGGACATCGTCTGAGCCTTCGGTGCCGGAGTGGAGGTCTTCTTGCCGTCGGCCCCGGTGGTTTCATTCACGGCACTGACATCGGCGTAGCCTTCGATGGACTCGAAGAAGAAGCCGTTGTTCTGGAGGTTGGTGCTCAGCGCTGCAAAGTTCCAGGAGTCAACGAATGTCTTCGCGGTGATTTCCTCGCCATTCGTGAACTTGGCACCGGACTTGACCTTGATGGTCCAGTTCTGCGAGTCCGTGGTGTCAATGGACTCGGCCAGCGCGTTGACCGGCTTGCCGCTGGCATCGTAGGCGCGGAGGCCTTCGAACAGCAGCTCGACAACGCGGCCGCCGTACACCTCGTTGGTGTTTGCGGGAAGCAGCGGGTGCTGCGGTTCGTTGCTGTATGCGGTGATGACCTTGTTGGGATCGGCTGCGGCAGAGCTGTTCGTGTTGCTGCCGGAGCCGCCGCCGCAACCGGTCACTGCGAGGGCGATTATCGCCGCTACGCCTAGAGCTTTGGAAGTGCGCGAGAAACGCATTCCGCCTCCTATGAGTCGTGGAGTTGATCAGGGGAAATTTGTGATGACCCCCAGGCGCAGACACAGTTTTCCTACTGTGACGTTGCCTACATGTGTGTGTAAGCCTACCCACATTGTGTCCAGATGGTGGGACTCGCTGGCCAAACTGTAACCGTTCCGCAACCTCCAGATGCCTAAACTGGCGGGAATTTCAAGTCAAAAGCTACTCGGTGGTAATATTCGCTGTCTGACAGCAGGACAAGCGGTTTTTAGGCACAAGAAAGGGCCTCGGTTCATGCTCTGAACCGAGACCCTTTACAACATCGCTGCTCAGGGCAGCGTCCTTGCTTTAAACGTTGAAGCGGAACTCCACGACGTCGCCGTCGGCCATGACGTACTCTTTGCCTTCGATGCGGACCTTGCCACGGGACTTTGCCTCGGACATGGAACCAGCTTCGATGAGGTCATCAAAGGAGACGACCTCAGCCTTGATGAAGCCACGCTGGAAGTCAGAGTGGATCACACCGGCCGCCTGGGGCGCGGTGTCGCCCTGGCGAATGGTCCAGGCCCGGGTTTCCTTGGGACCGGCGGTGAGGTAGGTCTGCAGGCCAAGGGTGTGGAATCCGACGCGGGCCAGCTGGTCCAGGCCGGACTCGCTCTGGCCGTTCATTTCCAGCATCTCGCGGGCTTCTTCCTCGTCCAGTTCCACGAGGTCGGATTCGAGCTTTGCGTCCAGGAAGACTGCGTCAGCAGGAGCAACCAGGGCGCGCAATTCTTCCTGCTTTGCCGGATCGCCAAGAATGCCTTCATCAGCGTTGAAGACGTAGATAAAGGGCTTCGCGGTGAGGAGTCCGAGCTCCTTGAGGTGCTCCATCTCCAGTTTGTCGCTCTTGATCGAGCTGAAAATTGTGTCGCCGCGCTCCAAAACAGCCTGGGCCGCCTTGATGGCAGCGAGCTCTGCTGCTTCGCGCTTCTTGATCTTGACTTCTTTTTCGATGCGCGGAATCGCGTTTTCGATGGTCTGAAGATCGGCGAGGATGAGCTCGGTGTTGATGGTCTCCATATCGGAGCGCGGATCCACCTTGCCATCTACGTGGATGACATCGGGGTCGTCGAAGACGCGCACAACCTGCGCGATCGCCTGGGCTTCCCGGATATTGGCGAGGAACTTATTGCCCAGGCCTTCCCCCTCGGATGCGCCCTTCACGATGCCGGCGATGTCCACGAAAGACACAGGAGCGGGAAGCAACTTCTGGGAGCCGAAGATCTCCGCCAGCTTGGCCAGACGGGGATCCGGCAGGTTAACGACACCGACGTTCGGTTCGATCGTTGCGAATGGATAGTTCGCAGCAAGCACCTGGTTGCGGGTCAGTGCGTTGAAAAGAGTTGATTTGCCGACGTTGGGCAGTCCGACGATGCCAATAGTAAGAGCCACGAGCATTTATTCTACCCGTTGCCGCGATGACCACGCTTGTTCGTTCCTGAAGACAACGCCGTCGACTGCCCTTTGCTAAAACTGTCGGACCCCTATGACAGGGTTGCCACATGGATGGATTTGGATTGGTTTTGGCTCTGCTCATGCTGCTGATCGGTGCGGCAGTGGGACTCGGCATGGCATATGTGGTCTTTCGACGCCGGACGGCCGGTCTGGAGGAGGACTTCGACGCCGTTTCCTCGCGCCTTTCGGAGGTGACCGCCCAGCTCGCAGCCGCCGACGCCGAACGGCGGCTTCTGTTCGCACAGAACCGGGAATTGAGTGATTCAAGGAGCTCAGACGGCAGCGTCCTTCGCGCTTTGGGGCCCGTGGCCGAAAAGCTCACAGCGGTACAGCAGCAGGTCGCGCTCCTGGAACGCGACCGCGTGGAGCAATACGGTCAACTGGCACAGCAACTTCAGGACGCCAGGCTCTCCGACGAACAGCTTCTACGGTCCACGCACGCCCTTGCTTCGGCACTACGATCCAACAGTGTCCGCGGCCAGTGGGGCGAGGTTCAGTTGCGTAGGGTTGTGGAAGCCTCCGGAATGCTCCGCCACGTTGACTTCCACGAGCAAGTGCACTCCGGCCGGAGCGAGAACACGCTGCGTCCGGACCTTGTAGTGCAGTTGCCGGGCGGGAAACAACTTGTGGTGGATGCCAAGGTCCCGTTGGCTTCCTATCTGGCGGCGCAGGAGCAGGTGCACGGTGAAGGCTCAATGGGTGAATCAGTCGCGCCCACGGCCAATCACGATTCCAAGACGCTCCTGGCACAGCACGCCAAGGCACTCAAAGCCCACATCGATGCCCTCGGAGCCAAGAAGTACTGGGACATTCCGGGCAACTCGCCGGAGCTTGTCATCTGTTTCCTCCCCGCGGAGTCGATTTTGGCTTCAGCCCTCGAAGCTGATCCCGCGTTGTTGGAACACGCCCTTTCGCGGAACGTCGTCCTGGCATCGCCCGGAACGCTGCTGGCGGTCCTGAAGTCGGTGGCCTTCACGTGGCGGCAGGATGTCCTGACCGACAGCGCCCACGAACTCTTCGAACTGGCCAAGCAGCTCTACGAACGCATGGGCACGCTCGGCGAGAACGTCGGGAAGCTCGGAAGTTCGCTGAAGACATCCGTGGACCGCTATAACGCGATGGTCGGCACACTGGAAGCCCGGGTACTCCCCACAGCACGCAAACTCAACACCATGGACGACGCCGGACTCGCCACACCCATGTCCGTGGAAGCAGTCCCCCGGGCTTTGGCTGCCCCCGAGCTGCTCGCCTTGGACTCCCAGGATTCAGCAGGAGCCCAGGAGGAGTCTGCAGCTTAAATGAACAGGCCCGCTGTGGCAGCTTCCCAAAAAGGTGGCTGCCACAGCGGGCCTGCTAGATACATCCAGAATAAGTACGTCTAAGAGGTAGGACGGTTCCCGCGGCCACCAAGGGCCCGGCTCACGTCGCCAGCCTCCTTGAGGGTGGCCCGAAGCTCTTTCGGCAAAGAGAAGAGAAGGTCTTCCTCGGCCGTTACCACTTCCTGCACTTCCCCATAGCCGTATTCCGCCAGGAGCCGGAGAACGTCCTGCACGAGCACCTCGGGGACGGAGGCTCCGGAAGTTACACCCACCGTGGCCACGCCCTCGAACCAGCTTTCATCCACCTCATTGGCGAAGTCCACGCGGTACGAACTCTTGGCGCCATATTCAAGGGCCACCTCGACCAAGCGAACAGAGTTGGACGAGTTGGCCGAACCCACCACAATGACAAGGTCAGCCTGCGGAGCAATCTTCTTAATGGCCACCTGGCGGTTGGTGGTGGCATAGCAGATATCGTCGCTGGGCGGGTCCTGCAGCGTGGGGAACCGGTCCTTGAGCAGACGGACGGTCTCCATGGTCTCGTCAACGCTCAGGGTGGTCTGGGAGAGCCAGATGGTCTTCTCCGGGTTCCGCACGGTGACTTTGTCTACCTCGTGGGGGCCATTAATGATCTGGATGTGCTCCGGGGCCTCTCCAGCTGTTCCTTCGACTTCCTCGTGGCCCTCGTGGCCGATAAGCAGGATGTCGTAGTCCTCCTTGGCAAAGCGCACAGCTTCACGGTGGACCTTGGTGACGAGGGGGCATGTAGCGTCAATGGTGCGAAGACCGCGGTCTTCGGCGGACTGGACCACAGCGGGAGACACGCCATGGGCCGAGAAGATCACCAAGGCGCCTTCAGGAACCTCATCTGTTTCTTCAACGAAAATGGCGCCTTGCTCTTCAAGGGAGCTTACGACGTGGACGTTGTGGACGATCTGCTTGCGAACATAAACGGGTGGCCCGTAGTGTTCGAGGGCTTTCTCAACAGCAATGACGGCCCTGTCTACGCCGGCACAATAGCCCCGGGGAGCCGCCAGCAGAACCTTCTTGGGTCCAGTAACCGGCGCCGCCGCCTGAACCTCTTCCGGTGATCGCCGTCTGCGGGGCACCGTGGGCATCGGAATGGAAACTGCTGTGCTGGTCATCCCTCCATGCTACCGGCCCGGCTCCTGGCCGCTGGCAGAAGGTGACCGCCGTCTCGCGGACAGGATCCAACCGATGACCCCCAGCGCCAGGAATGCGCCGGACACCACAGCAGCGATGACAATCCATTCACCGAAGCCCGTCCGGACGGCCGAAACGAACTCCTGTTTGAACAGCTCTGCAACACCGTTGCCACTGGAGAGGCTTCCCATCAGTCCACCAGCCAGATCCAACATCGCTGACCACAGCGCAGTAAGCACCAAGCCGCCAAGTCCAAGGGAGACCATCACCAAAGAGCGGCGACGTGCAGCAGCGAGAGCCAACAGGACCGAAACGACCGCGCCCAAGGCCGCAAGCCACCAGAGCGGGGCGAAGGCTGCCACACGCTCAACCAGTTGCTTTTGGGACGGTTCACCCATGGTCACCAAGCTTTCCGCCGGGACGTCAATCTGTAGTCCGCTGGCGGAGGACAAATGGTCGCGGATAAGCCCGATCAGTGGGCCAATGTCCAGGAGCAGCGCTGTATGTGACACCGTCTCCTCCGGTTGCTTCCCTTCGCCGAAGTTCAACCGATGACTGTTCCTGGCCGTTTCTTCCCATGCTTTGGGGTACTCAGGCCATGACTGCATTCCGGAGGCAGCTTGCCTGAGGGCATCCGCAGCCACCGATTTGAGTGGTTCCGGAAGATTTACGGAGGACTCGAAATTCCCCACTGCGGCTGTAGCAAGTCGGCTTTGGAACTCGGGATCCTTGCCCAGCGCGCTTGCAAGGTGAACAAAGCCGTCCTCCTTGACCACGTTGACATCCGCCCAAGCGGCCGGAACTGCGACGGCCGTGAGCAACAAGGCGAGGACCACTGCCGCCGCGGAAACGAAACTGCGCAAAAGTCATCCTCGGGGTAAGGGGCAAGTGCCACCATCCTAGGTCTGTCCACAGGATAGAAAAAATGTCGGGCTCCAGTGCTAAAGCTATGGATAGAGTTGGAACGCCTGCCCAGGACGGATTCGACCGCAGGACCGATTGACCGCGCCCCACGGCCGCACAGCTAGCGAGGATATGCAGATGCAGGACGACCCACGGATCACCCATGGCAGCTGACGCGACCCCGGAATCGACGCTTCCAAATACCGCTGCGGAGACCAGCCCGGATAATCCCTGGCCCCTGCAGTTGCTGTCCAGGAAGTTAAAGGCCCACATCGAGCGCGCTCCCGCGGCATGGATCGAAGGTCAGGTCATCGAACTCAACCGCCGCGGCGGGAACGCCTTCCTGACACTCCGGGACGTCGATGCTGAGATTTCCCTGCCGGCATCCGTATGGTCCACGGTCCTCGACCGCCAGAGGATACCCCTTGAACGTGGTTCCCGGGTGGTCGCACTGGTCAAGGCCGACTTCTGGGTCAAGACCGGACGCCTCAATATGTCGGTGAAGGATATCCGGCCCGTGGGCCTGGGTGACCTCCTTGCCAGGATCGAACGGCTGCGTCAGGCCCTTGCCGCAGAAGGCCTGTTCGCCGACTCCCGCAAACGGAAGCTGCCCCTGCTCCCCCACCGGATTGGACTCATTACAGGGCGGGATTCGGATGCCAAGAAGGACGTCCTCCGTAATGCGGCACTGCGGTGGCCGGCCGTTGAGTTCGACGTACGCGAGGTAGTTGTCCAGGGCAATACGGCCGTTGCACAGATCATTGCCGCGCTCCGTTCATTGGATGCCGATCCGCACGTCGACGTCATAGTGCTCGCCAGAGGTGGCGGCGCTTTGGAAGATCTTCTGCCGTTCAGCAATGAGGACTTGATCAGGGCAGTGGCCGCGGCATCAACGCCAGTGGTCAGCGCCATTGGCCACGAAGCAGACCGTCCCATCCTGGACGACGTGGCTGACCTGAGGGCCTCGACACCCACAGACGCCGCAAAACGCATCGTTCCTGACGTCAGTGAGGAACTCGCCATGGTCCGCCAGGCCCGGGACCATCTTCGCCGGAGCATTGGCAGGATGGTGGACAGGGAGACGGACCGGCTTCACGCCTTGAGGTCGCGGCCCGTCCTGGCAACGCCGGACACCATGGTTGCAGCGCGATCAGAAGACATCACGCGTCTTCAGCGGAGGTCGCACGCTGCGGTCAGCACCGCCGTCGTCCGGGCGCTTGACCAGGTCCACCACCTGCGTGCCCAGGTGCGCGCGTTGTCTCCACAAAAGACCCTGGACCGCGGCTACGCCGTTGTCCAGATGGTTGGTGAAGACCAAGCGGGACACACAGTGGTCAGTAGCCCGGCGCAGACTCCCGAAGGCACGCCGCTGGCCATCCGCGTCGCCGAAGGCCGCTTCAGGGCTGTGTCCACCGGGCAAGCACAACTCGTCGAGCACTGATTTCGCGGCAACTGCACGGCACATACACTCATCATCGAATGCGAAGGACCACCATGACAGAGAACAATCCCGCAGCACCTTCACCGGATTCCTTGGATTCCCTCAGTTACGAGGAAGCCCGCGAACAACTGGTGGCGGTGGTCAGTCGCTTGGAAGCAGGCGGAGCCAGCCTTGAGGAATCGCTGGCGCTGTGGGAGCGAGGCGAGGCGTTGGCAAAACGTTGCGAGGACTGGCTTGAGGGCGCCCGCAAGCGGCTGGCAACAGCCCGGGACGCTACCAACGACGGCGGAGCTGCAGCCGGCACAGACTAGACGGCAGAAACTAGCCGGCAGAGACTAGCCGCGTAGGGAATAACCGCTTCTGGAGACCAGCCCACACGACAAGAACGACAGATCCGCCCTTCAGGATTGCTCCACAAGCGCGCGTTCAGTCGCGACGTCGAAATCCGCCTTCGGCCACTCCAGGGACAAGCCCTCCAAGGCGTCCAAAAGCAACTGCTGGACTGCGATCCGCGCGTACCACTTCTTGTTTGCCGGAACAACGTGCCAGGGGGCGATGTCCGTAGACGTCTTCTCAAAGGCCGTGTTGTAGGCATCCATGTAGTCATCCCAGAAGGCCCGCTCCACGAGATCACCCCGACTGTACTTCCAGTGCTTGCTCGGATCATCAAGCCGCGCGAGAAGACGCTTCTTTTGCTCATTCTGGCTGATGTTGAGCATGACCTTGACGATGGTGGTTCCCTGCTGGACCAGCCTGGACTCGAAATCATTGATGGCGGCATAGCGCCGTTCCAATTCCTCGGCGTCCGCCCATCCATGGACGCGGTGGATCAGTACGTCCTCGTAGTGGGAGCGGTCAAAGACTCCCACCATTCCGGCTGCTGGAGCCTCTTTCTCGACCCGCCAGAGAAAGTCGTGCGACTTTTCCTCGTCTGTGGGTGCCTTGAACGCCTTCAACTGCACGCCCTGCGGGTCCATGGCCCCCACGACGTGACCGACGATGCCGCCCTTGCCGGCAGTATCCATGGCCTGAAGAATCAGCAGCAGCCGCTTGTTGCTCCCGAACTTCCCCTCTGCGAAGAGCTTCTCCTGTAGTTCAGTGAGCCGGGCATCCTGCGCGGCCAACAAAGACTTGCCGTCGGCCTTTGCGCCGGAGTAGCCAGGTGTGGCCGAGGGATCGACGCTGGCCAGTGAAAACCCGGGCCCAACCCTCAACGACTTGGCTGGACTTTCAGCGAACTCAACTGCAACGGGCATGGCTTGCCTTTCTGCCTGAACGCGACCTTGTGACGCGGCCATGGACCTCAGGCTAGTTCCCGGGGTACCTCGTCAGGAAGTCCGCCATGCGGCCAATTGCCTCTTCAATATCCTTGACGTTGGGCAGAGTCACCATCCGGAAGTGGTCCGGCCGCACCCAGTTGAAGGCACGTCCGTGGGAGACCAGGATCTTCTGTTCCTTCAGCAGGTCCAGGACGAACTTCTCATCATCCCGGATGTGGTAAACCTCTGGATCCAGCTTGGGGAACAGGTAGAGGGCACCCCTGGCCTGCTGCGTGCTGACACCCGGGATCGCGTTCAGGAGGTCGTACGCTTTGTTGCGCTGCTCGAGGAGCCTGCCACCGGGAAGGATGAGATCGTTGATGCTCTGGTGGCCGCCAAGCGCTGTTTGTATGGCGTGCTGTGCCGGGACGTTGGCGCACAAACGCATATTGGCCAGCAGATTGATGCCTTCAAGGTAATCGGCAGCATCCTTCTTGGGACCCGAGATGGCCATCCACCCGGCGCGATAGCCGCAAACGCGGTACGCCTTGGACAGGCCACTGAACGTCAGGCACAGGACATCGTCCCCGGTCAGCCCTGCGAGGTTTACGTGGACAGCGTCTTCGTAAAGGATTTTCTCGTAGATTTCATCGGCAAACAGGACCAGGCCGTGCTTTTCGGCCAGTGCCACGATCTTCTTAAGAGTCTCTTCAGGGTAGACGGCACCCGTGGGGTTGTTCGGGTTGATCACGACGATGCCCTTGGTGCGGGGAGTGATCTTGGATTCCATGTCCTCAAGATCAGGTTGCCACCCCGACTCCTCATCACAGAGGTAGTGGACGGGCCGGCCGCCAGCCAGGGCAACGGAAGCTGTCCAGAGCGGGTAGTCGGGGGCGGGAATCAGTACCTCATCGCCATCTTCAAGAAGTGCCATAAGGGACATGGTGATGAGCTCGCTGACCCCGTTGCCGAGGTAGATGTCATCAACGTGGATGTTCTGGATTCCGCGGGTCTGGTAATACTGCGAAACGGCGGTCCTGGCCGAGAAAATGCCGCGGGAATCGCTGTAGCCCTGGGCATTGGGCAGGTGGCGGATCATGTCCACCAAAATGGCGTCAGGCGCTTCAAAACCAAAGGGAGCCGGGTTTCCGATGTTCAGTTTGAGGATCCGGTGACCCTCTGCTTCCATCTGCTGGGCGGCCTGAAGAATCGGTCCACGGATGTCGTAAAGGACATTATGAAGCTTGGTGGACTGCTTGAAATTCGCCATTCATCAAATATGCCACACCGGGGATGGACTTCAGTTGAGACTTAACTCACATGTACGACGACGGCGGCGACAGGCCCGCGAGGGTCCGTCACCGCCGTCGTACGCGGTTTGCGTAAGCGCTACTTAACGATGCCCTTGTCTTTCAGCCACGCAGCTGCGGCATCCTTGGGGCTCTGCTTCTGGTCGCCACTCACGGAGCGGTTGAGGTTGATGAGGTCCTCAGTGGTCAAGATCTTGGACACGTTGTTGAGAGCGTCCTTGGCCTTGTCCGTCATTTTGGCCTTGTTATAGAGCGGCAGTACTTGCTGGGCCTTGAAGTTGTTTTTGGGATCTTCCAGGACCACGAGGTCGTTGTCGGCAATCGAGGGGGTGGTGGTGTAGATGTCAGCCACCTGGACCTTGTCCTCCAGCAATGCCTGCAGGGTCAGGTTGCCACCGCCGTCGTTGAACGGCTGCAAAGCCTTGAGCTCGCAGTTGTAGTTCTTCTTCAATC
The DNA here is from genome assembly GCF_019038615.1 of Paenarthrobacter aromaticivorans. Classification (NCBI taxonomy): domain Bacteria; kingdom Bacillati; phylum Actinomycetota; class Actinomycetes; order Micrococcales; family Micrococcaceae; genus Paenarthrobacter; species Paenarthrobacter aromaticivorans. The sequence goes on along the minus strand of NZ_JAHOPC010000006.1, from coordinate 242,439 downwards.
CCGGAAAACCGTACGAGCGGGTCTCGAACGTGGCCGGGGCAGCCATAGTGAAGTCCTTGCACACCTTGGCCAGGTCCTCGATGGACTTCAACTGGTACTTCTCGGCTGTGGCCTTGGTGACCACCATTGCGTCCTTGTCCTCTGCCTTGGAAGCGTCCAGCACCGCCAGGCCGTTCGGAAGCTTCCCAGGGAGTGCCTTGTAAACGTCATCGGCCGAAACCTCCTGGGCCTCAGTATCCACGAAGGAAAGAAGGTTGCCAGAGTAGTCGGGGACGAGGTCCACCGAACCATCCTGCACGGCTTTGAAGTAGATCTCACGAGAGCCGATGTTCGGTTTGGTGGTGGCGGTGATCCCGGCAGCGTTGAGTGCCCCGGCGTAAATCTCGCCGATGACCTGGCTTTCCGGGAAGTCGGCCGAACCAACAACAAGCGGCCCACTTGACCCGCTGGATCCGCCGGGCGCAGAAGTGGATGGAGTGGCCAAAGGGCTGCCGCCGCACGCGCTCAAGGCGAGGGCCACACCGACGCCGGCCGCGAGGCCGCCGAGTCCACGGCGCGTCAGGGTCATGGGAACGGATTTTTTCATGGTGTACCTCCTTGAATGGCAGCCGCGGCGGGAGCTGTGGCTGTGAGATCATCGGCCGCCGTGTGGCGTCCGATTGAGTCGAGGGTGAGGCCAGGCGAGAGAACCATCCTCTGCAAGGCCGCCAGAACGAGGTCCACTGCGATCGCGAGGGCAGCGATCAGGAGCGATCCACCAAGCATCCGCGGAAAGTCCTGCAGGACAAGCCCATCGAACAAATACCGGCCCAGGCCTCCCAGCGGCAAGTAGGCGACGACCGAAACTGTGGCAATCACCTGCAGAACAGCTGTCCGGATGCCACCGAACATCACTAGGAGGCCATTGGGGAGCTCGACCCGGAACAGGATCTGAAGTTCCGTCATGCCCATGGCCCGGGCTCCGTCCACCACTGTGGCATCCACGCTGGAGATACCCGCGTACGTCCCGGCAAGGAGCGGTGGAACGGTGAGGATGACCAGTGCCCATACCGGCGGCATCAAACCGCTGCCCGCCAATAAGGCAAAGAGGACCAGCAGGCCCAGGGTAGGCAATGCCCGCAGGGCGCCGGCGACGGCCACAGCGACCACCCTGCCACGCCCTGTGTGGCCAATGTAAAGTCCCACAGGCACTGCAATGGCGGCCGCGATGAGTAGCACGAGCCCGCTGTACTGCAGGTGCTCGGACAGCCGGGTGGGAATGCCTCCGCTCCCCGTCCAGTGAATGGGGTCCGTCAGCCAGGCGATGGTGTCCGTGAAAACGTTGCTCATGCCGATGCACCCGGATCCGGCCGTACCGGGGCATGGGGCAAGGATGGTCCGGTCTTCGGCTCAGCGAGCAACGCGGCGCCGTTCTTGCGTTCGCTCCGTCCGCCAGCTGCGGCACGTGTCCACGGAGTCAGGAGACGCTCCAGCACCACCAGCACTGCATCCATGATCAGGGCAAGGACAAGGATGGCGATGATGCCAACCACGACTTCGGTAACGAAGGTCCTCTGCAAACCATCGGTAAACAGGATTCCTAGATTGCCAACTCCCAACAGTGCAGCAACGCTAACGAGCGAGATGTTGCTGACCGAGACAACGCGGAGCCCGGCGAAAAGAACCGGCAGTGACAGCGGGAGATCCACTTGGAAGAACCGGGCGGAGGGCTTGAATCCCATTGCTACGGCAGCATTTCGGAGATCGTTGTCAACCGAGTCAAACGCATCCATGGCAGCACGAACCAGCAAGGCCACCGCATAGATCGTCAATGCGACCACGACGTTGAGGGGATCAAGGATGCGTGTGCCCAGTATGGTGGGCAGGATGATGAAGAGCGCCAGGGACGGGATGGTGTAGAGCAAGGACGTAGCCGTAGCCAGCACAGACCTCAGGGTACTGTTGCGCCGGGCAAGCTGCGCCAAGGGAATTGAGATCAGCAGCCCAAGAAGCATCGGAATGAGTGCGAGCACAAGGTGCTGGCCGGCCAATCCGAAAACCAAGCCAATGTTCGCCAGGAACCACTCCATCAGGTGGCGTCCTCCCTGTGGCGGCGGACTTCCTCAATCAGGGCAAGGACTTCCGGCGCCTTCAACACACCGGCCACCCTGCCGTCGTCGTCCACGGCAACGCCCAACCCCGACGGCGAGGACAACGCCGAATCCAGCGCCCGGCGCAAAGTGTCTCCCTTATGGAAGAGTGAACCGCCGGGGACCAGCCCGGCACCGTCCCGGGGTGAGGACCACCCGAGGGGACGTGATTCGTCGTCGACTACCAGCGCCCACTCCCCCGCCCGGCGTCCGGCGCTTTGACCCTCGGTTTGTCCCACCATGGTTACGGAGTGGAGCCTCAGCGAGTCCGCGACGTCAAAGGCGAGGTGGCGGAAACCACGGTCCCTGCCCACGAAGGAGGCTACGAAATCGTTGGCCGGTGCCCGGAGGATCTCTTCCGGGGCGGCATATTGGGCAAGCTTGCCGCCAACAGCAAAGACTGCCACCTTGTCGCCCAGAACCGTGGCCTCGTCAATATCATGCGTGACAAACACGATGGTTTTAGCCAACTCGCGCTGCAGGCGCAGGAGTTCCTGCTGGAGTTCATCGCGAACCACCGGGTCCACGGCGCTGAAGGGCTCGTCCATCAGAAGCACTGGCGGGTCGGCTGCGAGCGCGCGTGCCACTCCGACGCGCTGCTGCTGACCGCCGGACAGCTGCGAGGGATACCGCTTGCCAAGCACCGAAGCCAGCCCAACGACGTCGAGAAGTTCTGCGGCACGTTTGCGCGCATCGGCTTTGGACACGCCGTTGAGCCGGGGAACCGTAGCGATGTTATCCAGAACTGACCGGTGCGGGAGCAGCCCGGAGGACTGCATGACATAGCCCATGGAGCGGCGAAGCTGCGCCGCCGGCACCGTGGAGACATCCTTGCCTGCCACCGTGATGGTGCCCGAGCTCGGCTCCACCATGCGGTTGATCATGCGCAGCGAAGTCGTCTTGCCACAGCCCGAAGGACCCACGAGGACCGTGATGGCTCCCTTGTCGATGGACATGGTCAGGTTGTCGACGGCGGGCTGGCCGCCTTGGTATTGCTTGGTCACGCTCTGGAACTCAATCATGGCTTCAGCCATACCCGGGCCTATCTTCGGCGGACGATCTTCACCCAGCGTAGCCAGCACCACCGACGATGTCAGCGACGCCACGTATTCCGTAATGAATCGGCAATGTTCAACGTTTGCGTCGTTTCCCGCCCTTCGCTGCGCGTTCCTCGGCTTGATCGTGCCGGTGTCTTTCCGCGGCGCGCTGCCCCCTGTCCGCCGACATCACCTTTTGATGCCATTCGCGCTGATAAGCGCGCCTGGCTGCGGCATCGTGTTTCCGGTTCAAGGCCGCCTGTTCGCGTTGGAGTTTGAGGTAGCTTCCCCACCGGCGCGCGTCGAGGCTTTCGTCGGCGAGCGCCTCCTGCACGGCACAACCCGGCTCGGCCTGGTGGGAGCAATCGGCGAAGCGGCATCGGGCGAACAACCCCTCAAGGTCGCCGAACATCTCCTCCATTCCCTCCTCGGCGTCGAACAACCCAAACCCGCGAACACCCGGAGTGTCCATGAGCACTGCACCGCCTCCCAAAGGCACCAGTTCCCTGGAGGTGGTGGTATGCCGCCCCTTACCGTCACCGGCACGCACCTCACCCGTTTCCTGCAGATCGCGTCCGGCCAGGGCGTTGATGAGCGTTGATTTGCCGGCACCCGAAGGGCCTAGCAGCACCAGCGTGGCTCCGTTCGGGATGTGCTGCCTGAGCTCCTCGAGGCCGTCGCCCTGCTCTGCGGACGTGGTGACCACCTCCACGCCGGCAGCTTGGAGGATGACTTCACCTACGACGTCGTCTGCCAGGTCAGCGAGGTCGGCTTTGGTAATGACGACCAGCGGGGTTGCCCCGGAATCCCATGCGGCCACGAGCGTCCGCTCCAACCGGTTATGGGTAAGCGGCCGGTCCACGGGCACTACTACCGCCACGATGTCGATGTTGCTGCCCAGGATTTGTTCCTCGGAAGATGCCTCGAAAGCGCGCTTGCGGCTCAGTGCCGAGTGCCGCGGAAGAACCTCGACGACGGATGGCTCACCAGCGCGGTTGTGCCCCAGCCACACCCAGTCCCCAGTGGCGGGAACCAGACCATGCCCGGGATAGGGAAGATGGAGCAGGCCGGTGTTCGAGGCAACGAGCACGCGGTTCCTGTCGAGGCGGACTACCCTTCCCGGAGTGTTGTCGCTGGTGTCCCCGTCCCTAGCTGGGTTGGCGCGGAAGAGTTCAGCGGTTCTTTCGGTATAGCCGTAGTCTGTTGGGCCTTCCGGACGGTTGCCGTCGGCCGCGTTGCTGAAACTGGTTTTTGGGTCGCTTGAAGAAGCGTAAGTATTCACGTTGGAACCTCTGCTGAGGCCCGGCCGCCTAGCTCTGGCAGGCTGATGCCGGGACAGGAATGGTGGTGTGATGACGATGCGCCGCGCGTGAGTGCGGGGCGCGCAGGATTATGGCAATCATCAGTTCCACCTCCTCGGCATCCAGGCCGGCAGCTGGTGGCCGGCAACGTTTTACAGCGTAGCCAAGCCAATGGGCTTTGGCTAGGTCTTTTTGAAGCTGTGCTTACTGGCTTTCTTGAAGTCGCGCCTCATTGAGCTTCCCGTCAGCAGGCCGCTCACTGTGCAGGCGCAGCGCCACGTCCACCAGGGAGACCCTGTTGAGTTTGCCGATGTCCGCCAAGGGAATCCACGCCGCATGGGTGGTGCTGCCGTCCACCTCGTGCGTCAACTCGCCACCGATAATCGTAGCTTCGTAAACCAGCCGTAGTGCCTGGAAGTCCCGCACCGAACCGTCTGCCCGGGCTTCCGCGGGCCAGTGCCCGACGTCGATGCCCAGCATGCGATCAATCCGGGCCTCGTAGCCGGTTTCCTCAAAGACCTCGCGGCGGCATCCGTCCACGGGGTGCTCCGCAAGGTCCACTCCCCCACCAGGCAGCGTTCAACCTTCTTTGCCGTCCTGCTTCCAGTAGGCGAGAAGAATCCGGTCCTCCTGAATGATGACGGCGTAAGCGGCTGGGCGGGTGTCGAACTCCAGGGTCATGGTGCCAGCTTAGTTGGCAGCTACTTCCCAGTCGGTCCGCACTAAGGCAATTCGGCGGCCATTATCGGCCCGGCCTCTTCCGGACCAAGGTCCGGTCCTTCGCGGAGCTCGACGACGGTCCCCGGCTTGGCGAGCTCCAGCACCTTGATGCTGTTGAGGCCACCCTTCACCAGAGGCGCCGGGGCATACAGGGTGACCTGCGGCCCTTTGTCCCAGTACCGGCCCAACAGGAAGCCGTTGAGCCAGACGAAGCCCTTTCCGGAATCAGGGAGCGCAATATATGTATCCGCCGGTTCCCCTGCCTCGAACTCCGTCCCTGCCAGTCCTTCAAGGTCCTCGGGCGCCCATTCATCCAAAGCCACGGGCGTCTGTGTCCAATGGAAGGTATAGCGCTGATTGATCAGGACGCCGCCCAGGATTCCCTTGCCATGCCCGGTCAGGGGACCGTAGTTGATGCGGCCCAGGTTCTCCACCAGGATCTCCAGCTTGGCCGGGGCGCCGGTTCCGGTGACGGCCAGCCCTTGGGCCCCGTCCACGTCGTCCAGGACACCGGCAAACTGACCATCAACCCAGATGTAGGCGCGGTCATTCAGCCCTGTGATTTTGAGGCGGCTCTCCACAGGAGCCTCGGGGCGTCCCGGGAGAGTCGCTTCGGCGGCATAAAGGACCATGCCGGCGTCGAGTCCCAACTGTTCAAGAGTGAGCGGTTTGACGCTGGTAACTGGCTTGCCCGAATCGCGGACGAGCTCCAGCAGGTCCCGGCCTTCCGTCAGTGCCAGGGACCGCGCTGGAAGGACCGGGGCATCCGCAAGCAACTCGACGGGCAGTTCAGGAAGGTCCTCGATACCCTGGGCGCGGTAGAACTCCTTGCGGAAGGCGTGGAATTTAGGCGTTAGTGCTCCGTTCTCGGCAATGGGGGCGTCGGAGTCGTAGCTGGTGACCGTTGGCTGGAGCATGGTGCCATCGTGGTTACTGCCGGATCCCAAGCCAAAGTTAGTGCCGCCGTGTGCCATGTAGACACATACCGATCCGCCAGCATCGAGCATCTTTCGTGCTTCCGCAGCGGCGTCGTGGGCGTCGCGGCGATGGTGGTGTTCGCCCCAGTGGTCAAACCAGCCGCCCCAGAATTCGACATTGAAGAAGGGCTCGTCGGGTCGGCGCCTCTGCCAGATTGCGATGGCCTCATCACCCCGGCTTCCCAACGTGGCGGTCGCCCAGGTTCCGTCCACGGAGCCGCCGTCGAGGAAGTAGTCAGTGCCGCCGTCGGCCGTGAAGAGCAGCTCAGTGATCCCGCGCTCCTCCAACGCACGGCGGTTCCAGCGGATGTACTCGTGGTCGTCGCCATAGCTGCCATATTCGTTCTCAATCTGGACGGCTACCACCGGGCCACCGACCGATGCCTGCCGTGAGGCGACATGCGGGAGAAGGTGATCCAACCACTCCTCGATCGCGGCCGTGAACTGCGGGTCCATGCACCGCAGGCCAATCCCGGGGATTCCTGTGAGCCAAGCCGGAAAGCCGCCGTTGTCCCACTCCGCGCAAATGTAGGGGCCTGGACGGACAATGACGTCCAAACCTTCCTCCGCGGCGAGGTCGATGAAACGGCCAATGTCCCGCCAGCCTGTAAAGTCCGGCGCCTCTTCGCGCTTAGGCTGGTGGAAGTTCCAGGCAACGTAGGTGTCAACAGTGTTGGCGCCCATGGCCTTCAGTCGACGCAGCCTGTCCTGCCACAAATCGGGGTGAACGCGGAAGTAGTGGATGGCTCCCGCAAGGATGCGATACGGTTCACCCGAACGGTAGAGGACGGCGTCGTGGTAGCTCAAAAGGGCGTTGTTCACACGGAACAGATTAGCTCAATTTCCAACATTTATGCACAGGTGATGAACACATGACCAATCTTGATACTTCGCCGGCGGAGCAAGTCTGCCCCGCTGCCCATGAAGGACAAGGACCATGCGTCCAACTGTGGCCAGAGCGTGAAGTTCCTCTGGGTGGAGTGCGCGCCATGAACGTGTTCCGCACCTTGCCCCAGCGCGGGTTGCCCACCGTTGGCGCCTGGTGTTTCCTGGACAGTTTTGGTCCGGACCGTGTGGCAATGAGTGTCCTCCCCCACCCTCACTGCGGCCTCCAAACCGTGACATGGCCGCTGGAGGGAGCCGTTAGGCACCGCGACAGCGTGGGAAGCGATGTGGTGGTCAAACCGGGTGAACTGAACATCATGACCGCCGGCCACGGAATCTCCCATTCGGAATTCTCGGTCCTGCCTGCAGCTACGGTGGCCGGAGCGGATGACGAGATTCCCATGTCGAGGGGACTCCAGTTGTGGGTTGCACTCCCTGACGAGCACCGGCACCGCGAACCCTCCTTCGAGCAACACAGCGAGCTTCCAGTCGCTGTTGGCGAGGGCTACACGGCAACGGTGATGGTGGGTGAATTTGCGGGTGAACGCTCCCCTGCCACGATGTTCAGCCCGATCGTAGGTGCTGACATCACCGGCACAGGTACGCTCCAGCTTCCGCTGCGCCCTGAATTTGAACATGCAGTGTTGGTGCTGGACGGCCACCTGGTCATCGACGGCGAAGACATCCAACCGGGCCCCCTGGCCTATCTGGGTGCCGGCAGGCAGAACCTGACCGCAGATGCCCAGACGGATACCCGTTTCATGCTTTTGGGTGGCGAACCGTTCGGGGAAGACCTCTTGATGTGGTGGAACTTCGTGGGACGTACGCATGAGGAAGTGGAAAAAGCGCGTTTGGAATGGGAGGCCGAAGGCCTTCTCGACGACGACAGTGCCGCCACTTCACGCTTTGGATTGGTCCAGGGCCATGGTCCTGACGCGGGGCCGGAAGCCGGACGCATCCCCGCGCCGCCGCTTCCGGGCGTCAAGCTGCGTCCCCGTACCCGGGGCTGAGCTTAGGCGCTACGCCCGCTGCTCGGCCACAAGCCGGGGGACTCCAAACACTGGGTCCTGTTGGAGAATCCGCACATCGACGATGCCCCGTTCGGCCAGCCGCGCCCTGAATGACTCCTGCAGCCGGCGGACGTTCATGCCCAAACCGCTCCCGAGAATTACCGGCCCATCCAAGCCCAGTTGGCGGACGGCTTGCTCTGCCAGGTCAGCGAGATCCCTGCCGGCCTGATCCACCAGGCGGGCGCTGGTGTCATCACCAGCGTCCGCAGCTTCGACCACCAGCCGCGCTTGTTGAGCCCAGTAGCGGCGACCGGTATCCGGGGAGTGGAACAAGGCGATAAGCTTGCCCGGCTCGTCCACTCCACAGGAGTCCAGCAAGGCACGGCTCAGGGTGTCCGGCTCGAGTCCCTGGTTCATCCGCCGCAAGCTGTGGCGAACGGCTTCGCGGCCCAACCAGTAACCGCTTCCCTCGTCGCCCAGAAGATAACCCCAGCCTCCGGCGCGGGCTTCCTCACCGGCCGCGTTCCGTCCCCACGCGGCAGAACCGGTCCCGGCAATCACCGCGACGCCTGTGCTTGCTCCGCCGGCCGCCAGAAGCAGCCTGGAATCGTGAACCACGGTGATGCGTGCCCCGGGGACGTGTGGAGAGATCAAGTCGGCGAGCGCTTGCGCGTCCTCATCGGTGTCAATTCCTCCGGCACCCGCGTAAACCTCGTCAACGTCACCGCCGCCGATCTTTCCGAAAAGTTCGGCGAGATTTGCCATGGCCTGCTCGCGGCTCACATTCTGCACATTGGAGCTTCCGGCGCTTTCGTCCAGGACGGGAACGCCGTCTTCGAACCTCACGCCCCGCGTTTTCGTTCCGCCGATATCCAGCCCGATCACGGTGCCGGTGAGTGCCTCCGGGGACGCGTGGGAATGCATGGCAGAGTCAAGATTGTTCACCGTGAAAGACTAGCTTGGAGCGCCCCGAGGAGAAACCGCCCATGTCGCATTCCCTGTTTGATACGCCTTTCATTGCAGCGCCCATGGCTGGGGGAACGTCCACCCCCGCTCTTGTGCAGGCAGTCCAGGCCGGCGGTGGATTGGGTTTTCTCGCCGCCGGCTACAAAAGCCCCGAGGCCATGACGGCCGAGATCGCAGCTGCGCGTGCCATGGGCATCCGGTTCGGCATGAACGTTTTTGTACCGGACATGGCGCAACTCTCCCCGTCCGCGGCGGCGCGTGCGAGCCTGGAGGCCTACCGGAGGGAACTTGAAGCAGAGGGGGCCCGCTACGGCGTGGCAGTCCCGGCCCTCCGATTTGACGACGACGACGCCTGGCAGCACAAAATCGACGCACTCATCGCGGATCCCGTGGAGTTCGTCAGCTTCGTCTTCGGGCTTCCGGGACGATCTGTGGTCAAGGCACTGCAGAAGGCCGGGACTACTGTCATCTCCAGTGTGACCAGTGTTCCCGAAGCCCTTGCGGCCGCGGAGGAGGGCCCGGATGCCCTTGCGGTGCAGCACAGTTCCGCAGGAGCACACACGGCCGCGTTCCTCGCGGCCGGTGCAGGAGAAAACGCAAGCAGCACGACGGCGGGTCTCATCGCCCAGGTCCGTGCCGCCGTCGACCTTCCGCTGGTTGCGGCCGGTGCGATCAGCGACGGTTCAGCGCTTCGCGAAGTCCTGGCTGCTGGTGCGGCAGCCGCGCAAGTTGGTACGGCGCTGGTACGAACGGAGGAAAGCGGAGCCCGGCAAACACATAAAGATGCCCTGGGCGACCCGCGCTTTACGGAGACGGCCAGGACCCGGGCCTTTACGGGACGATTCGCCCGCTCGCTGGTCAACGAGTTCGTCCGCGATCACGCGGACGCGCCCGAGGGTTATCCGGCAATCCATCATCTGACAGCGCCAATCCGGGCAGCAGCATCGGCGGCGGGTGATCCTGACCGCCTCAACCTGTGGGCGGGCACAGGTTGGCGATCAGCAAAGGAAGGATCCGCGGCTGATGTTGTCAGGGATTTCCTGAGCGTGCTCTGACAAGTTCGGCCAGCAACGCTTCGCCCTCCCCGACCACCAGCTCACGGAACAGCCTGACGGCGTCGGGTTCGAAGGTGCGCTCCCGCCAAGCCATGCCGATTTGCCGGAAGGCAAGCTCGGATTCGATGGGAACTTCCACAAGTCCCAACTCGGCCCCTGGCAGGAACTGGCCGGTTCCGGAGCCCGGCCCGGCGGGAGGCAGGATGCTGAAGCCCAGACCGGCAGCGATCAGCCCCCTGACAGTGTGGGATTCCTGAACCTCAAAGGCAGTCCGGGGACGGAAACCGGCTTCACGCAACAGTGCTTCGCCCAGGGCCCGGAGGCCAACACCGGCGGGAAGCGCTACATACGGGTCATGCCGCAGCTCGGACAGGTGCACGCTGGAGCGACTGGCGAGCGGGTGCCGGTAATGCAGCACCACGCGCAACGGCTCCCTGTAGAGAGGCAGGGAGTGGATGCCCCTGCCTTCCGGGGCGATCGGTGCAGTGAGGGCGAAATCTGAATCGCCCCTGGCTAGTTCCTCCAGGCAGTCGTCGCGCGGACCCTGCCGCAGCTCGAAGACCGTCTGCGGATGGCGGCCGCGGTACGCACTGATAAGCAGGGGCAGCGTCGCTTCACCGAACGTGTGCTGGAACGAGACGCCGATGCGTCCCCTCACCACGTCCGATTCGTGCCTGACCCTGTCCAATCCGGCTTGGAAGTCTTCCAGCGCCGCTTCGATATAGGGCAGCAATGTCCTTGCCGCCGGAGTCAGGCGGATGCCACGGCCATCACGAACAAGAAGATCCATTCCCACAATCGCGCTTGCCCTGGCCACTGCACGACTCACCGTGGACTGGGGAACGCCGAGGAGCTCAGCCGTCTCCGTCATGTGCTCCGTCCGGCCCAATTCTGCCAGGACGGGTAGCAGCGGCAGGAGCTGCACTAGCTGTTGGTGATCCGGTTCCATGTGCCTTCCGTTCCGCTCCAGCATGAATATGCCGCTCCAGCATGAGTAAGAGAATCATGCATTACTGCATGGATCATAAGCGAATCATGCATTGGAACGCACAGTCCCGGAAGCCTAATCTGGCCCGGTGAGTAAAACAGCAGTGAGCGTTACACCATGGGACGGGCACACCAAGGGTTCCCGTGGCTACCGACGTGTGCTTGCCGCCTTGGCCTTGGCCGGTGTCGCTACGTTCGCCCAGCTGTACTCAACCCAGGCGGTCCTCCCACTGATGGCGGCCGACCTCCGAATCTCCGCAGCAGAAGCAGCACTAAGTATCTCCCTGGCCACCGTGGGACTTGCCGTGAGCGTCCTGCCGTGGTCCTTCGTCGCTGACAGGATCGGCCGGGTCCGCGCAATGGCCATCGGCATCGGAGCAGCAACGGTGCTGGGGCTGGTTGTTCCACTGGCACCGACTGTTCCACTGGTCCTGGGACTGCGAACACTTGAAGGCATGGCTCTGGGCGGAATCCCAGCCATAGCCATCGCGTACCTCAACGAGGAAGTCACAACGATGCACACGGCACTGGCAGCCGGGAGCTACGTCGCTGGAACCACGCTCGGCGGACTTGCCGGACGCTTGGTCGCGGGTCCAGTGGGAGAACTATGGGGGTGGCGGACAGCTGCGCTGGCAGTGTCCGTGCTGGCCACCGTCTCCGCAGTCCTGTTCGTGGTGCTGGTTCCCAAACAGCGACGCTTCATGCCCGCGCCGGCCAGCGGATTCCGAGGAGCCTTGAGCACGCTGGGGAGCCATTCAAGAAACCCCAAACTGCTCTCCCTTTACCTTCAGGCATTCCTGCTCATGGGCGGATTTGTCGCGGTCTACAACTACCTCGGATTCCGACTCCACGGCGAACCATTCGGACTTCCCACCACACTGGTGAGCCTCATTTTCCTGGCCTATCTCTCCGGTACCGTCAGCTCCCGATGGGCCGCCGGGCTCACCACGCGCTTCGGGCGGCGCAATGTCCTGCTCTTTGGGATTGCCATGATGATTGCCGGACTCGCCCTCACGTTGGCAGAGAACCTTGTGGCGACGCTGATCGGCCTCGTGGTGTTTACGGGAGGTTTTTTCGCAGCCCACAGCGTGGGTTCGGGTTGGACCGGTGCCATCGCCACAACAGGCCGCGCCCAAGCGGCATCGCTCTATAACCTCTCCTACTATTTGGGGTCCAGTGTCATCGGCTGGGCGGGAGGCCTGGCTTTCCAGGCATTCGGTTGGCCGGCTCTGGCCTGGAGCGTCATGGCCCTTGCCATCACGACGGCGGTAATCACCGCCGTCGTACATCGCTCACCGCCCGCGCAAATCAGGCCGCTTTCGGCACCGGAACCCCTACAATCGGAGGCATGACAGAGGTCACAAGTTCCCGGGAACTGTCCTCGCCGGAACGGCTGCAGGCGTTTACCGATGCCGTGGTGGCGATCGCCTTGACCTTGCTGATCCTGCCCCTCATGGAGAGCGTTGGTGAACTCGCTGACCATAAAGGCACCACCGCCCAGTGGTTTGCCGAGGAGCGGTATCCCCTCCTTGGATTCGTCCTGAGCTTCCTCCTTATCTCTGTTTTTTGGGTGCACCATCACCGGCTCTTCCGCAACGTCCGGATGGTGGATTCAGTACTTTTGTGGCTGACTATCGCATGGATGTTCACCATTGTGTGGATGCCGGTGGCAACTGCACTGTCAACACAAATGCATGAGGATTGGGCGCAGCCGCTTGTCTACATAGGAACGCTTTTCGCTACGAGCTTCCTTCTGCTGCTGGCTCGCGTCTATCTTCGCTCGCGCCCGCACTTGCATGACCTGGACGAGGCGGCGACGAGATCCGGGATCCAGGCCGGGACCATCGTGGCGGCCCTCTTCCTCGCCGCACTGATCCTGGCTCTCATAGTTCCGGACCTGGGGAACCTGCCGTTGCTCCTGATGGTGCTCAGTGAGCCACTCCAACGGCTCGCCCGGCGTCGGAGCCTGAAGAACAGCGAGCAAGAAGACGTGGACCCAGCGCAAAAATAATCCACGTTGTACCGCGGTGAGCCCAGCCAAATATTCGGGAACCGCGAGTAGGAACGAATGGATAGCCAGAATTTCAATGATTATGATGAATGAAAGGCAATTTCAGGAGGATCCGTGAGCAACCCCGCGAAGAATGTTCGGCCGACTTCGGGCAGCGCCGAGCCGCTGGACGCTATTGATGAACGAATTCTCGCCGCCCTGGTGGAGGACGCCCGCATCTCCAACAAACAATTGGCCGAACTCGTGGGAATCGCTCCCTCCACTGCGCTGATGCGCACAAGGGCCCTGTCCGAACGCGGGATCATCGAAGGCTTTGAAGCGATCCTCAGCCTGCCGGCCATCGGCCGCTCGGTGCAGGCGCTCATCGCTGTTCGTCTCCGTGCCCACGACCGGGACCAGATCGACCGTTTCACCGCACGCGTCCCAAAGCTGCCGGCAGTGATCTCCACTTTCCACACCACAGGCTCCGTGGACTATCTTCTGCACATTGCCGTCGCCAACACCGACGACCTCCGCAACTGGCTGCTCGATAACCTCGCTACTGATCCGGTGGTCGGACACACGGAGACCACGATGGTCTTCCAGCACATCCCCGGCAACCGCGGTCCGCTTCCCGAGTAAGCCAGGCTGGTTCCCGGATAATCACGCTCAGGCGCGCAGGGCACCCCGGAGTGACGCCGCTGCGAGCGCCAGTGCCGCGACCCCGCACAGCACGGTAAAACCAACGACGGCGGTCTGCAAGCCCAGCGCCGAGACCGCCAATCCCAAGCCAATCACCGGAACCGCGCTTCCCAAATACGTGATGACATACACCGTGCTGATGACCTGCGCATGACGGGCCGCCTCTACCTTCCCGGCTACGTCGTTGAACACCTGGCGGAACGCGACGCCCTGCCCTGCGCCGGCGGTCACGCTGGCGGCAACCAGCAACAACGGACTCGACCAAGCAGCGGCAGCTCCCACCAGGACTATCGAGATGCCCAACACTGCCAAGGCAACGGGGACCAGGTAGCGTCCGCGCACTCCCACCAACTGACTGAGGGCCGATGCACCCAAAGTCACCCCAGCCAGCAACCCGATAAGGGGTCTGGAATCAGCATGCACCGCAGTTGCGAAATATCCGGGAGCCAGCGACAGACAGAAACCAAAGACTGCGAAGCTCAGGAAACCCACTGCCGATGCCATCCAAAAGGCACCGCGTGCGTGACTGGAAATGGCGGGTTTTCGTGGAGCGAGAACCTTGAATGCCGGCTTTCCTGCGGCGGGGGCAATCGCCGGCCTTGCCTTGAGTAGCCACAGCGGAATGAGCGCGGCGAGCAGCACCCCGGAGTGGATGTAGTACGGCGTTCGCGTAGGGTCCGGAAGCAGCGACAGGAGACCACCGATCGCGGGTCCGGCAGCCACACCACCAGCCGAGGAGAGCAACGTGAAGCGCGAAGCCCAGTCAGGCCTCTGAGGCAACAGTTCACGCAGGGCTGCGGAGCTGGCCCCGGTGGCCAGCCCTACTGCCACGCCTTGGAAGGCCCTGCCGAGGGACAGCATGCCAAGACTGTCAGCATTCGCGAAGATGATGCCGCCCAGCAAACCCATGACGACGGCAAGCACCAGAGCCGCCCGCCTCCCAATGTGATCGGACCAGTGCCCCGCCACCATGAGAACCACAACAAGCGCCAGTACGTAGCTGGCAAAGGCCACCGTGACGTCCAAAGGGGACATGCCCAGCCGGGCCTGCAGCAAAGGATATAGAGGTGTGGCCAGGTTTGCGCCCACCAGCAGGGTGAAGATCACTATGCCGGCCAGGACCAACCTCGCAGTGGTGCTCGCATCCCAGCTCCGGACGCCGGCGGTGGCCGGGCGCATGCGGAGTTCGCTCAAGACAGTCATTTCCGTGCCTTTGATTCGGGGCTGCACGCGGGCTCCTTGTGGGATGGAGGCGCAGCCAGGTTTCGGTAGCAACAGATTGCCGTAGTACTGCGCTCAACGAAGTACAAACGTGGGAAAATTGAGCAAAATACTCAAAGTAGCGTCGTCTAAGTAAGCCGGAGTGACCATTTGAATACCTTGGACCCGATGGACTTGAAGATCCTGCTGGAACTCATCAAGGACCCCCGCATCCAGATCGCCGAGCTCAGCGACTCACTCGGCATCGCCCGCAATACTGCGCAGAGCCGCCTCAAACGCCTGCTCCGGTCCGGGGTCCTTCAGGCAGCAGGTCGCGAAGTGGACCTCGAAAAGGTGGGGTACGACGTCGTAGCTTTCATCACCATTGAAGTGACACACCGCGAACTCGATGGCGTCATCGGCGCCCTGCGGCTGATTCCGCAGGTGCTGGAGGTCCACGAAATCTCCGGCCGTGGAGATCTCTGGTGCCGCGTGGTGGCAACCGATACGCATAACCTGCAATCCGCGCTGAGGTCCGTCCTGCGTACCAAGGGCGTCATCCGCACAGAAACTGTCCTGGCCCTCCACACGCACATCCCCTACCGCACGGAGCCTTTGATGGAAAGGCTGGCCGGTTCCACCAACACGCGGTCAGCATGAGCGCTTGAACACGATCCCAGGGGTCGTCCCCGATTAGGCTTTTGACCATGGATTGGCTCTCACACATATTGCAGATCAACTGGCTCGCTGTCCTCCTGGCTTTCATTTCAAGCATGGTGATCGGGTTCGTTTGGTACATGCCGGCCGTCCTTGGGCGCCGGTGGATGCAAGCGATCGGCAAGACCGAAGAGGACCTTAAGAACATCGATGGTGGAGCTGGCATCTGGATTCCCATGATGCTTGCTGCGGCGCTCACCAGCATTCTGCTGGCCATCCTGATCAGTGCTCTGGCGCTCAACACTTTCCTGTCCGGCGGCCTCTTCGCCCTGATCCTGGCTTTGGTCTTCCGTGCCGGAGGACATGTCATTCACAATGGTTTCGCGGGGCGGCCCTCTGAGGTGACTGTTATTGATGCGGGGCACGACATCCTCGCCATGACCATTGCCGGCGCCATCATCGGTGCCATGCAGTAGCGTTCACTCGTGACCATCATTGATAACGCCGTCTATGTCGAGGGCGTACGCACAGCCACCCCACGCAACCTTGAGCAGACTTTCGAGACACTCTCGGAGCAAGGAGGCATGGCATGGATCGGGCTATACCGGCCCACCCGGGACGAGATGGCCGCCGTGGCCCACGAATTCGGCCTCCACGAACTCGCCGTGGAGGACGCCGTTTCAGCGCACCAGCGGCCAAAACTGGAACGTTACGACAACAACCTCTTCACGGTCTTGCGACCCGCCCGCTATCTGGATGATTCCGAGACGGTGGAGTTCGGCGAGCTGCACATCTTCACGGGTCCCAATTTCGTGGTGACCATCCGCCATGCCGAGACCGGCGGAGTTGCGCGTGTCCGGCACCGTTTGGAGCAGCGCCCGGACCTGTTACGGCATGGACCGGAAGCGGTACTGTATGCCCTCCTGGACCAGGTGGTGGACGATTATGCGCCTGTCGTGGCCGGGCTTGAGAACGACATCGACGAAATTGAGGACCAGCTCTTCAGCGGCGATACAGCGGTGTCCCGCCGGATCTATGAACTTGCCCGTGAAGTCATCCAATTCCAACGGGCCATCCAGCCTCTTCCGGACATCATGGTGCTGCTGGAGAAGGGCTTCGAGAAGTACGGCGTGGACATCGAACTCCAGCGTTCCCTCCGCGACGTAGAGGACCACGTCCAGCGCGTCATCTCCAGGGCGAACTCCTTCAGGGACCTCCTGCAGAACGCCTTGACCCTTGATGGCACCCTGACAGCGAACCGCCAGAACGAGGCGAGCGCCGCGCAGAACGAACAGGTCAAGAAGATTTCCTCGTGGGCCGCCATTCTGTTCGCTCCCTCCTTTGTGGCAGGCGTTTACGGCATGAACTTCGACCACATGCCCGAACTGCACTGGGACTTCGGCTATCCAATGGCCATCGGGCTCATGTTCGGCGCAGCCATGCTCATGTATCTCATTTTCAAGCGGAAGGGTTGGCTGTGACGCCCCCGCTCCTACCGCAGCGAGGGCCGGGAGCACGGGATTCTGTCCTGGCGCTGCTGGAGGGCATCACGCACGACGCCGGACGGTTGGGTTTCCAGCTTGAGCCCAGTCAGCATGAAGCAGCGCAGCGGTTGGCGGCATTTGGCGCAGCGGTAACGGCCCGCCGTCGAGCGCGTCAGCAAAGGACGCCGCGGAGCATCTATCTTCACGGACCTGTGGGCCGCGGCAAAACGTGGCTCATGGACAGTTTCCACGACAGGCTCCGGGCTCGGAAACGCCGCATCCACTTTCATGATTTCTTCCGCAAGCTCCACACCGGAACGCACCGTTCCGGTTCCGCGGATGGAACAGCCATACAGCACTCTGTGGATGTGCTCCTGGCCGATATCGACGTCCTGTTCTTCGACGAATTCCATGTCCACGACGTCGGCGATGGGATGTTTATCGCGCGATTACTGCGAACCGCAGCGCAGCGCCGGATTCCCTTGGTGGTGACGTCCAACTACGCCCCTGACGACTTACTGCCCAATCCCCTGTGGCACGACCATTTTGTGCCCACCATCGAAGCCATCAAAGAGATGATGGAGATTGTGGAGATCAACGGCCCCGCCGATTTCCGGCGGTTTCCATCAGCAGGTTCAAAACCCGGTGACGCGCCCACGGCATTTAGCTCTGGCCGGATCATCACGCCGGGCACGCCCAAACAACTGGGACGGTTGGGACTCTTCCGGCCGTCCCTGTCCCAAAGCCGTGTACTGACCCCAACAACGCAACCGATCGTGGTCAAGAACGCAGACCCGGACCTGCTCTGGGTGGGGTTCCCGGAATTGTGTGCGGGGCTGACCTCCACCGCGGACTTCCTGACCTTGGCGCACAGTTTCAAGACCTGGGTCATCGACGACGTTCCCTCCCCTGCCGGGGGCGACCCCGCTTCCGCGCCCGCGTGGCAGCGGTTCAGCAATGCCGTGGATGTGCTTCACGATCAGGACATCACCTTGTTCCTGATCGGCGCGGGGCCCCTGGACTGGGACGCTGAGCCCTCCGGCGGCGTCCTGCCCGTGGATCTGGCCCGCATTGCCAGCCGCCTGTCCCTGCTGGGCAGGTCCGACAATGACGATGCTTTGGCAATCGAAGAGGCCGCCGGAAGCTGAGCCTCAGGCGGCCTCGGGAATGCTGTGGGCGTTGACCCCTTGGTTTATTGCTCCTAGATCGCGCCGCCTGCAGCAGAGGGCGCACTGGAATCATGCCCGGCATCGCCAACGCTCTCACGGGCAACGTAATTCTCGATGTCGAAGAGGTTTTCCGCCCGCTCCGTGATGTTGAGAAGCGTGGTCATGGAGGCAACTTCCTCAACCTGTTCCTTGAGGAACCACAGCATGAACTGCTCGCCCAAGGCGTCGCCCTCAGCACGGGCGGCGCGGAACATCTCCTCAATGTTGCGCGTAACTTCCCTTTCCTGCTCAAGAGCCAAAGCGATCGGTTCCTTGGCGCTGGTGAAGTTATTGCGGACCGGGGCGATGCCGGGAATCTCAACGGGCACGTTGCGGTCCAGCATGTACTGGACCATCATCATGGCGTGATTGCGCTCCTCGAGGGACTGGCGGTAGAAATGCCGGGCAAGCTGCGGCAAGTCCTGGCCGTCAAAATACACGGCCACTGCAATGTATTGCTGGGAGGCCGCAAATTCATTGGCGACCTGAACGGACAACAGCTCATTGAATGTCTTCTTAGCCATGGGACCGATCCTACAGCCGGGCCAAGACAGCCAGAAGGTCATCTGTTAAGCCAGCAGCAGAGCGAACCAAACACCCGCGGCGGCAGCCCCGACGCTAACGGCCATGGAACCCAATCCGTTGACGAGCGCCAGCCCCAGCCGCCCACTCTGTACCAGCCTGATGGTCTCCAGGCTTGCCGTGCTGAAGGTGGTGTAGCCGCCCAGGAAACCAGTGCCGAGGATGAGTTGAAGGGATTCAGGCGCCTGCCCTTCCATCACCAGGCCGGCCAGGAACCCCAGGAGCAAGGAACCGGAAACATTGATGAGGATGGTGGCCCACGGCATGGCAGTACGTACGCGTGCCCGGATGAGCCCGTCCGCCATGAACCTAACAGCCGCGCCCAGTCCCCCCGCGAGGGCCAACAGGAGGACAGTCATTTCGCACGCCTGTGATGCCATGCGGCGAACCAGATTCCGGCAGTGGTTGCAAGCGCCCCACCCAGCAGGCTCACGCCCAGATAACCCAGGGCAGCAGTCGTGTGACCGGCAGTGAACAGGTGCACAGCATCCAATGCAAGCGTGCTGTATGTGGTGTAAGCACCCAGGAAGCCCGTACCCAAGGCGAGTCGCAATACCCGCCGATGTCCGACGTCGGGTCCCCTCCTGGCCAACCCCTCCAGCAAAGCGCCGAGTGCCAGGGCGCCGGAAAGGTTGATCAGAAGGGTGGGTAACGGCCAGGACCCTGGCGCAGGAATCAACAGTCCGAGGCCGTAACGGGCGAGCGCCCCCAAGACGCCGCCTGCTGCCACAATTCCGATGAACCCCCAGTGAAGATGGACGGGACGCCTGATCTCAGTCGTCATCGTCCACCGGTACCCGTGGCTCCACGGGCACAACCAGCACAGGGCGGTCCTGGCGGTGGAAGAGCTGCCGGGCAATGGAGCCCGCCGTCAGCTCTTTGATGGCCGAACCGAGCTTGCGGTCCCTTGAGCCCACCACAATCATGGACGCCCCGATATCTTCGGCCTCGCGTGCCAACGCCCGTGCCGGCTCCCCTGCCAGGGAAACGATGGACCAGGTCAGATCAGCCTCAGCCAACTGGGTGGCGATTGCTGCCCGAACGGATTCCGGAGCGTTCTCGGCGTCATCGTCCACGCCGTCCGGATCGATCGGGGCAGACGGCCCACCCGTGGTGCCGTCCAGGGGATAGACGGTCACATCGACGAACGCGCACACCAGCGGGAGCCCGGCGCTGAGCGCCACCTCGGCGGCACGCTCGACGACGACGGGCCGCTGCCCGGGCATGACGCCTACCAGGACGGGGCCGACGAGGCCTTTGGGTACGGAGGTCCCGGTCATAGTGCAGGCCTCCCGTCAGACTTTCTTCACAACGCTGGACTTGAGCTGCATGGGGCCGAATCCGTCCACCTTGCAGTCAATATCGTGGTCTCCCACGCCGTCGACGAGCCGGATGTTCCGCACTTTGGTGCCGACCTTGATGGCCGTAGCGCTGCCCTTCACCTTGAGGTCCTTAATCACCGTGACGGTGTCTCCGTCACTCAGGATGTTGCCCACCGCGTCTTTGATGACGTGGGCCTGCCCGTCGGTCTCGGCTGCGGGTGACCATTCGTGGGCGCATTCAGGGCAAACCAACAGCGCGCCCATCTGGTAGGTGTATTCACTGGAGCATTCGGGGCACGGAGGCAGAGAGTCGTTCACAGGGTAATTCTAAAGGGGGATCCACCGCAGCCCGGCTGTTCCAAGCACAGCCAGACGGCGCACCCAGGGACCACGACATTACGAAAGACGCTGCAGAATCTGTTGCCCCATGTCAGATCGACACATAGGCTCAATAATGTGAGTGGCGGGGACGGTGATCCGACAAGCGGTACCGACCAGCGACCCGTGAAGGAAAAACAAGCATGGCTACAGGCACAGTAAAATGGTTCAACGCTGAAAAGGGCTTCGGATTTATTGCCCCGGACGACGGTGGCCCGGATGTATTCGCCCACTATTCCGCAATTGCCTCCAGCGGATACCGTTCCTTGGACGAGAACCAGAAGGTCCAGTTCGACATCACCCAAGGCCCTAAGGGACCTCAGGCGGAGAACATCCAACCCCTCTAAACTCCCACAAGAAACCGGCCAGGCATGTTACGTGCCTGGCCGGTTTTGTTGGACCGCTTCCTCGCGGGGCAACTTCGGAAGAAACTGATGCCATCACGGAAGCGGTGGGAAGTGTGCCTGTGAGCTACACCTGGTATGGCGTGCAGATGCGCAGCATCGAATGCCTCCACTTCACCATGGGCGGAAAACTCAGGGCCCGCTCCACCATCACTGACCACAACGGCCGCTGCGACTACGAGGTAACCCTTGATGACCAGTGGGTCTTTCGCGAGCTTACGCTTCAATGCCCCGACGATCGGCGGCTTGAGGTCCAGCGCGGCACCGACGGAACCTGGAGCGTCAATAGTGAGCCACGCCCTGACCTGGCGGGCGCAATCGACATCGACCTGGCCTTCAGCCCCTTCACCAACACCCTGCCGATCCGGCGACTCAACCTCACCATTGGGTCCCGGGCCGAGATCACCACGGCCTATATCGACGTGCCCTCGTTCCGAGTGCTGCCGGACCCACAGGCGTACACGAGAATCGCCGTCAATCTATACCTCTATGAATCACTGGACAGCGACTTCAGCCGGCAAATCACCGTCGATGCTGACGGTTTCGTCATCGACTACCCCGGCCTGTACTCACGCAATCCACCACCTGGCTAGTCCCAGTACCCGCCGTGATTCCAGCAAGCTCCGATAGTGTGGGTCCATGCCTATCGAGATCCCTGCCGCAGAAGGCACCGCAGAGGCATTGGTGGCCCGGCCGTCCACCGTAACCGGCCCTGTTCCTGGCGTGATCTTCTACATGGACGCCTTCGGCCTGCGCCCACGAATCCAGGAGATGGCGCAGCGCATCGCCAACTGGGGATACGTGGTGCTAGCGCCGAACGTTTTCTACCGCGAAGGATCAGTCGCTGAGCTCGCCCCGGTCGGGGACATGTCAACCCAGGAAGGCCGGGAGGCGGCAGGCAAGGCTGCCTTCCCCCGGGTGGCCCGCCTGACGCCGGACAAGGCAATGCCGGACATCGAGGCATGGCTGTCCGCACTGGCCGGGCTCGACGGCGTGGCTCTCGGACCCGTGGGGACAACCGGTTACTGCATGGGTGCCCGGCTGGCTGTGCGCACCGCCAACTCCCACCCGGACGTGATGGCAGCCTGTGGCGGTTTCCACGGCGGCGGGCTGGCCACGGACCAGCCTGATAGCCCGCACATCGGGCTGAGCAAGGCACGATCCCGTTTCGTATTCGGTCACGCGGACCATGACCGGAGCATGGCACCGGATGCCGTAGCCCGGCTGGGCGCCGCCCTTAAGGACGCGGGGCTCGAGGCGTCGAACGAAATATATGCAGGGGCGCCGCACGGCTACACGATGGCAGATACCTCCGCCTTCCACCCCGAAGCCACCGAGCGGCACTTCCAGGAGCTGCAGGCTTTGCTCGACAGGACATTGAAGGGCTGAACACCCCGGACCGCCACCGCGGCCGGCGAAGCCTGGAGGCTGGAGGGCCCCTTCTGTGGAGCTAAGGGGAGTTGAACCCCTGACCTCTTCGATGCGAACGAAGCGCTCTACCAACTGAGCTATAGCCCCTGGGCACGGCGTCTACGGCCGGGCCAGTGTCCCTAGGCTACAAAGTTTCCGAACGCTTTTCCAACCACGACACGAACGTTTCAGTGCCATACCTTTGCTCAGGCATGAGGTTGAGCCCTGCACGCAGGTAGGCGCCCATGGCGCCCGGCACTGGGACGTCCAGAACCTTTCCTCGCGCACCAGTAATGGCTTTCCATGACTCCGCCATGTCCGTCATCGCCAGGACCTCCGGCCCACCAATAGTCCTGACACGATGCCGCTCCGGAGAAGGCGCTTCGAGTGCAGCTTCGAGCAAGGCAACTGCGACTTCCCTGGGTGAAATCGTTTGGAAGCGCACACCCTTGAATGTCGGAATCAACCGCACCTTTGCGCCTGCAGCAAAGATCATTTCCACCAGGCTGTGGAATTGTGTGGCTCTGATAACCACGGTTTCCAGTTCGGCCCTCGCATAAACCCGTTCCTTGTCTGCCTTGGAAACATAGAAGGAATACGTGCTGTGGTCACAATTGATAATCGACAAGGCCACAGCCTTGCGCACCCCTGCGTGGTGAGCGGCTTCCAGAAGACGCGCGCCGCCGTCGGCGAATTCCTTTTGGGCTTTCCCGAACCTGCCCTCAAGGCAATCAATAACGACGTCGGCTCCCGCCAGCGCAGCTGCCAAACCTTCGCCCGTGGTGACGTCGCCAGCAAAGTAGGTGGCGCCGTCGTGATGCTTCTCCGAACCGGGAGGCGGCATATGGCGGCTCAGGGCGGATACTGTGTGGCCGGCGTCGAGCGCCTGGCGAACAACTTGACGGCCTACCTGGCCGGTGCCACCTGCAACACAGAGCGTGGTCATGCGAGGCTACGCGCGGCGACGCTGCAGGACATCATCCAGGTTGCTCAGGGCACTCTGCCCCTTGGATGCGGTACGCACCTGCGCAGCTGCTGCGGCCTCCGCCTGCTCAGCACTTTGCTTCAGCACCGGCTTGCCCACAGGCTTGGGAGCTTCAGGAAGATCCAAGGGCTCCGGAGCGGGGCGCTGCGCCTTGGCGGCACCCACGTAGGTGGGCTTGGGAACCTCAACCGGTTCCCAGCTGGCATCTTCGGAACCTGCCGCCGCTTCAGCAGACTTGTCACCAACGGACTTGTCGCCAGCAGCCAGGGCAACAGCCAAGGCAGCCTGGCGTAGTTCCACGGCCGAAAGGCGTGCGGCGTCGAGCTTTCCAGCCTCAGCATCGAAAACCGGAGTTTCCTTGGCTTCGACAGGCGGTTCCTTTGGCAGGTACCGTGCAGGGGTTTTGATAGGCACCACTGGTGCAGCCCGACGCGCGCGCCGTTCCCGGAGATCCCGGAGGGCGAGTCGACGCAAAGTCACCACGGCAAGTACCGAACCCACGAACGACACCAACGGCAGCCAGATGGTACCGGTGCCGAACAGCCGCAGCGCACCCGAAACAATGGCAGTCAGCAATAAGGCAAGGCCTGCCAAGGCCAACGTGAGCCGGGCATAACGGATCGTAAAGGGAGTGGCGGGCGGCTTCCTGGTAGACGACTCAGCCACGCTGGATTCCTGGGGCGACGCCGGTGCTTTGCTGTGCATGGTCTCCATCGGTTTCTCCTGCCGGGGTGCCAAAGTCAGTACCACCCCTGCCTGCGTTTCGTCTGGTTCGTCGTCAAATGCCTCTGCTGAAACAGCGGCTGCCTGGACCTGCTGCCGTCTGTTCCGAAGAACGTAAGGAGCGACCCATACCATCCAAAGCGCGACAGTGACCACGAGTATCACTGAGCTGCTGAGAGGGAAGTCCACATTCAAAACCGTAGAAGCAAATCATCAGGGGCGGCGGCATTGCGGTCGGTGTGTCGTCGGCGAGTCCGCAAATGAATGGAGATACGGCTCAAAAGGGCCTATGACCTGCCTGTTCTTCCTCTGAGCCACTCACCAAGGAGTCCCTGCGGAACTTCCTCCGACGTAAGCGCGAAAGAGCGATGATCCGCCCACTCGCCATTGATGTGCAGGTATCTCTGCCGGTAGCCCTCGTCCCGGAATCCGAGCTTTTCCACCACCCTGAGACTGGGCGCGTTCTCAGGCCGGATATTGATTTCCATCCTGTGCAGGCCAAGGGTCCGGAAGCAGTGGTCCGTAGCCATCGCAACTGCAGTGGGAGCAATACCGTGCCCGGCGCGTTCCTTATCAACCCAGTAGCCGAGGGTGGCCATCATTGCCGAACCCCACACGATGGATGAGACCGTCAACTGCCCCACAATTTGAGGATCACGGAAACCCTCGGTCCGCTCCGTGATGAGGAAGGGCAAAGCCGTGGACTGCCGGGCTTGAGCATTCAGGGATGCCACCATTTGGCGGTAACTGGGCAGGCGCCCACCCGGCGCAGGATTGGACGCCTCCCAAGGCGCAAGCCATTCACTGTTCCGCGAACGGACTTCAGACCACTCCCGCTTGTCGCGGTAACGGATTGGCCGGAGCACCAAGGCTCCGCTTTCCAGCGTTACCGGCCAGATCGCAGAGCCGTACACCGGTGTTATTTGGGAAGACCGGCGGTGAAGCTGGGCAGCCACTCGCGGAGCTCGGGCCCCAGGTCATCGCGTTCGCATGCCAACTCGATGCAGGCCTTCAAATAGCTCAGCTTGTCACCGGTGTCATAGCGGCGTCCACGGAAGACAACGCCATAAACGCCGTAGCCTTCACCTTCCCCGGCAGCCAGAACCTCAAGGGCATCCGTCAGCTGGATCTCTCCGCCGCGTCCGGGAGCAGTGTTCTCCAGAACGTCAAACACTGCCGGGTGGAGAACGTAACGGCCGATCACCGCGAGGTTTGATGGAGCTTCTTCGGGGGACGGCTTTTCCACCAGCTGCTTGATGCGGACGTAGCCGTCCTCATCGTTTTCCTCGACGTCGGCGCAACCGTAGGCGCTGATCTTGGACGGCTCAACTTCAATGAGGGCAACAACGGAACCGCCCGTCTTCTGCTGGACAGCGATCATTTCGCTGAGCAGGTCCTCGCGGGGATCAATCAGGTCATCGCCCAGCAAGACGGCGAAGGGCTCGTGCCCGACGTGCTGCTTTGCACGAAGGACCGCGTGGCCGAGGCCGTTGGGGTCGCCCTGGCGGACGTAGTGGATGTCGCCCAGGTTGGTGGCGGACTGGATGGCTTCAAGCTTGGCCGTATCGCCCTTCTCTGCCAGCGTTGCTTCCAACGCCGGCACACGGTCAAAGTGATCTTCCAGGGCGCGCTTGCTGCGCCCGGTGATCATCAGGACGTCGTGCAGGCCAACCTTCACCGCTTCTTCGACGACGTACTGGATGGCTGGCTTGTCAACCACGGGCAGCATTTCCTTCGGCATCGCCTTTGTGGCGGGGAGGAACCTGGTACCAAGACCCGCTGCGGGGATGACGGCCTTACGGACAGCATTGTTATCGAGAGTCACCGGACTAATCTAACGGAAGGAATACATCAACGGGTAAACCCTCGCCGTGGCAAGACGCAGAAAGAACCCTTGAAATTGAGCGGATTTGCTGCTTTACGTAGACCACGGCAGCCCTCGGGAATCTCATGATCGGACAAAAATGGCATCGAAGGAAGACATCCGCAGCAGCCGACGCCTATACAGGCGCAGCCTCTCCAAGGAGCAACTAGCCCAAGCCGGCGAATCGATTGCGCGGCACGGCTTGGCATGGGCCCGGAAAATTTCGGCCGGATCGCCCAGGACCTTCGCCGTCTACGTGGGTGTCTCCCACGAACCCCCAACCATGCCCCTGATAGCAGGGCTCCACGACGCCGGCCACCAGGTCCTGCTTCCGGTTTGCGAGGCCGGCCGCCAGTTGAGCTGGGTGTACTGGACGCCGGAGACAGCATTCGTCCGGTCCGACTACGCACCCATCGACGAACCCGAAGGTGAGCGTTTGGACAGTGCTGTGGTGAGCGCTGTTGCGGGCATCTTCATGCCGGCCACCGCCGTGGACCGGGATGGCAACCGCATCGGACAAGGCGGCGGCTACTACGACCGTCTCCTCCAACACCTGGACAATTCCGGTGGGCGGCCGCCCACCATTGCGGTGGTGTACGACGACGATGTGTTGCCTTCCGGAGCTATTCCCGCCGAGCCCTTTGACCGCCCGGTGCCGGACGCGTTGACGCCCTCGGGAATCATCACGCTTGGCGGTGGGAGTGACCTGGATTGACGCATACGTGAGGTCCCGCATTTATATCGACTTGGCAGATAGCGAATGAGCCGGATGGGGATGATAGAATTGGCACTCAGGCCCTGCGACTGCTAATGCGGAGATTCTCCGCCACGGCTCCACAGGACCTGAACTTTGTCCTGAAGGAGGAACTCAGTGCCCACATATGCATACGCCTGCAAAGACTGTGACCATGCCTTTGACATCGTCCAGTCCTTCTCTGACAGCTCCCTGACGGAGTGCCCTGAATGCAAGGGCGCGCTTCGCAAGAAGTTCAACAGCGTCGGCGTTGTCTTTAAGGGCTCGGGCTTCTACCGCACGGATTCGCGCGATGCCAAGGGCAGCACCGTCTCCGCTGCGCCCTCCTCCCCGGCCACTCCGGCCCCAGCGGCCACGCCTGCACCCGCAGCCGCTGCTGCAGCCAGCTAGCCAGCACTTTTCCACATAGGGCACCCGGCCGCTGTTGGGCGGCCGAGCCCGGTGGCTAACGTGGCGTCATGCCACTAAAGTCAACCACTTCGCTACTCCCCCGCCGCGAACATGCCAGTCCGCCCGTCAGGGGCCTTGGTCGCTCCCGGAACAAGCCATCAAACAGGGCTGGCCAATTCCTCCCCCGGAACCAGGGGCCACATCGCCAAGTGAGGCTGGGCTCCAGGCAGAGCCTCAAATTCTGGGCCGCCCGGAATCGTCGGCTGACAGTTGCACTGCTGCTCTGCCTGGCCACGGGCATTACTGTCCAACAGTTGACCCCTGTCTCTGAGCAGCGCGTCAGCATTCTCGTGGCTGCCCACGACCTCGCAGCAGGCACAAGCCTCACCAAGACAGACTTCACCAATGTTGGCGTGCCGCCCGACCTCGCGATTTCCGGAGCCCTGGAGGATCACGTTTCACTGGTGGGCCGCCAGCTTGCCTCGCCCTTGACCAAAGGGCAGATCCCCACTGAATCCAACCTTCTAGGGCCGGGACTTCTCACCGGTGCACCTGTCGGCTCAGCTGCGGTCCCCCTTCGCATGGCCGACCCTTCATCCATCCAGCTTCTGTCCCCGGGACAGCTGGTGAATATAGTACTTACCGCCGCCGGTTCATACGACGAATCCCGGCAAACCGAAGTCCTGGCCGCGTCCGTCCCTGTTCTATGGACATCTGCCCAAGGAGGTAAACCCGGCCAATGGCTCGGAACCAGCGACACCGACGGCTTGATGGTGGTAGCTGCAGATCGCCCACAAGCAGAAAAGCTTGCCGGCGCATCAACGCAAGGCAAGCTTTTCTTTGTTTTGGTCAATCCCTAGGTTTTGTTCAATCCCAGGGTTTGGTCAATCCATGGTGCAGGTTTGAATTCCATGACGCAATCAGCCCCAATGCGGGGGCTTTTGCTCCTTCAACCACTGCTCATGGTCATAGTTGTCTTCGTCGCCCCAACGCCGGGGATCGTCTTCAGCTGCCTTGGTAGGCAAGATTCCACCCGAGGCTTGCTTCGCCGCTGGCGTCTTTGTCTCTGCCTGCTCTTGTGCGTTTTCGGCGCCCACAGCTGTGGCCTGTTCGTCAGAGCCGCTGTCGTTGCCGGTTCCCTGTTCATTCACTGGTGCTTCAGTCCCATCCTCTGGATCACTGCGGGTTGGATTGCCGGCTTCAGCGTCGCTTGGTTCGCTATCCGATCCCCCGCGCCTGTCCACATCCGTTTGCCCGGGCTGCTGTGGTTCCAGCGATGCCTGGGCACCTCCCGGGCCTTGCCGATGCGAAGCCCGGGTTGCGGAGGAACTGCTGTACGAGGACCTGCTTTGCGAGGAACTGCCGTACGAGGACCCGGTGTACGAGGAACTCCCATAGGAGGAGCTGGCATACGAGGAACCTGCATTGTCCAGATTCAATTGTTCAACATCCATGTCCAGGAAGCCATGCTCGGCTGGCGTCACGGCCTGGGGAACATGGTTCTCAAGTCCCAAATAGGAGCCGATCCTATCCGCGCAGGACGAGGGATCCGTGAACACTTCAATGGTCCAGAGGGACATGTACCGCCAGCCCATGCGTTCCAGAAGCTGGGGCCGCAGACGACTACGTTCGCGGACACTCATGCGCCGGTAACGTTCCGTGCCATCGGACTCGATTGCAACGGGCGTGGGAATCTCGGCGCCTTCCCGTCCAATCGTGTGGACGGGATCGGCAGCGGCGGCAATGTCCAGGACACCGTCATATAGGTGCCACACGCGCGCACCCCTGGCCCGCAACCTCTCGCCGAGATCGGCAACCAGAGGGTCCTCGCCCAATGCCTGTTCGCTGGCAACGGCGCGCGAGGCAGGAGTTCCAAGGTTGCTGTTCCCGGACAGCTCCCGGTCCAGCAGTTCGTAAAAGTCCACAGCCCCGTGCGCCAGGCGATCCAGGTCCAGATCTTCCGGGCGGAAGCAGCTTAGGACGTGCATGGAACGGCGGGCGCGGGTCATTGCCAAGGCAAAGCGGTTGCGTCCGCCCTCGGTGGACAGGGGTCCGAACGAGTGCAAGGCGCGGCCATGTGGTGTCCGGCCGTAGCCCAGGGAGAAAATGACATGGTCACGCACCAGGCCTTGGGCACGCTCGAGATCCACCACGCGGAAGGACTCGGGGCCAGCTCCGAAGAAGGCGGACAACAATTGGTGGTTGGGCAATTGAAGCCTGATAGCCTCGCCAATCCGCGCAGCATGGCGCAGGCTGGCCGTGACCACAGCCAAGGAAGTCCGGGGCCGAAGCCTGGCATGCTCGAAGACAAGATCTACCACTCGATTGACCTCCGCCGTAACGGATTCAACGCCCTCATGGTCGGCGCCTGGGAGCCCGGTTCCATCGGGGATGTACTCCACCAGGATCGAACGATCCAGGCCCGTCACCGAACTGCCATCGGGCAAACGCCGGAGGCCGCCGTCGTAGTAGTTCTTGCTCAACTGCAGGATCAGGTCCTCATCGACGGCCCGGTAGACCCAGTTCAGCTGCCAGGTGGGCAGGACGCGTGCCAGGGCCTTGAACGCACTGTCCACGGTCTCATGGCTTGCCACTCCCGCCACCGGAGGTTCCACGGCCACGCTGAAGGTGCGGGCATTGGCGATCTTCGCGTCACCGAAGGCTATGACCTGCCGGGCTCGCGCAATCGCCGGAAGGACCGCCTGAAGCGACGTCGATTCAGCATCGATGATGATCACGGCGTCAAACTTCTGCTCCGCGGGAAGAACTCCCGTCAACAGGTAGGGGCTCACGGACCACACCGGGACAAGCATGGGTACGAGGTCAGGAGCCTGGGCACTCAGAGCCGGGAGCGTAACCCGGCCATCCTTGAGCAGGGCTCGAAGCAACTCGGCCTGCCGGGGGTGTTCCACTATCCCCTCGCCCCACTTCCGGGCCAACTGCCACCGCAAACGTGCAGCACCACTGGCAATGTGCGCTTGGTCCGCAAGGCGGTACTCAGCTTCAAGGCGGCGGAGGGAGTCGCCGTCGGACATGGCGAGGTAGTCGTCACCACTGATCATTGCCTCCAAAGCAGACTGCCACCAGGCGAGGTCCAGCTCGGCTGCCACGGAAGCGGCCGGCACTTCACGGGCAGCAAGGTCAGCGAGCAGCTCGCCAAGTCCGTGCTCGCGCATCTCCTCAATCAGGAGCGTGCGCTCGGGGAGCGTTTCAAGCGTGGCTGTGTCCGCTACGAGCCGTTCGAGCCGCTCCATCAGTTCCAGGTATGGCGTCTGGTGCAGCGAACCACCGGCAGAGGTGTGCTTGAGTGCCTCACCCAGTCGGCGAAGCTCGCCATCGAGTTCGCGGTACAAGGACCCGAGGTCAGCGAGCCCGGACGGCACGGCCGGGTGGCGTTGCGTGGTGGCATAGCCTGCCCACAGTGCACGCTGCTCCTGGACGAGGTCCAGGGAGCTGTGCAGGTCCGCAATGTGAACACCAGGACGCACATACTCTTTTGCCACCCGCCGCAGCCTCGAACGCTGCATGGAGGGCATCTCCAGGTTGCGCTCCCGCCGCCACGCAGAGCTTGCAGTTGCAGAGATGAGGTCATGCACCGGGCGATCGAAAATATCCGGAGTGAACTTGTCCAGGCTCTCGCGCACGGCAATCAACAATTCAAGCTGCGCGCCCCACTCGGTGAAAGTGTCCGCCAAACGGATCTCGGCATGATCCGAAACCTGCTTCATACGATCACGCAGGACGGGAAGTTTCTCCTCGGCGATGCGGGCAAGCTGTTGGGCCTCTTCTGTCTCCTTGCGGGTTACGAGGCGGGCACCGTACCAGGGGCTGGACGTGGAAGAGCGGCTAAAGCTACCCAGCTCGGCAGCGCGACGCAAGCGGCCAGCGAGTTCTTCACGGTCCTTGATGTTGTCCAGCACACTGCGCTTGAGGCGCACTGTGGTGGACGGCGCAGGGTGGATGGACGTCAATTCGGCCAATGATTGCATCGCCTGGTACGGCGAGCAGCCCCAACGTTCGCGGACGTTGTGGAGCGAGGCGACATGGTCCATCAGGGCATGCCGGTGTCCGATCAGCGTCTGATGGAGGTTCCCAAGCTGCGGTTCCAGTGCCTTTTCGTTGCGCATGATGGCACGGACCAACTGGCCCTTTAGCTGCTGGGGTGTGGTGCCGTTGCCCGGACGGAACAACATCGAATCGAGGCCCAGCGACTCCAGGTGCGCAGATAGTCCTGCAAGGCTGGACTGCCGGTCCCCCACTACGAGGACGGATTTGCCTTCGCTGACCAAGGCGCCAATCGCATTGATTGCCGTCTGGGTCTGGCCGCTGCCTGGTGGGGTGCTGACAACAAGCGAATCTCCTGCGCGAACGGCGTCCACAACATACTGCTGGTCCGTGTCGGCATCTAGCAAAAGCAGTTCGTCTGCCGGGTCGCGTTCATCGAGGCTGGCGAACCGCCCCGCTTTGATGGGTTCAGGCTCGATGTCGCCACCATTGGCAACAGCTGCCAAGGCTGCCACGGTGGGGTTGTTCATGTTGATCCACGGATCGTCCAGGTTTCCTGAAAGATCAGCCAAAGTGGTCACGAGCAAGTTGAATTCAACCTCGGCCCCGTGAATGGGCTGAACCAGGGTAGCCAGGCGATCCAGGACCGGCTGGGGGTCCAGCCTGGCGGTGTTGTAGGCCATGCGGGCTACTGCATTGACGTCGAAGACGATTCCGTGGACTGTCTTCAGGTGACGCACCAAAGCCGGGTTCATGCGTGCTTGCTCGGTGAGCTGCAACTCGAAATCGTCCTCGCCCGGGCGAACGGTCAGGACAATGGAGGTCAGCATGACAGGAGCCGAAACCCGCTGGGGTTTCCCACCTACGGCTGAAGTCCACACCACCGTGCCCGCGGAGAGGTATCCGGCCTCGATACCGCGATCATTGCTGAGCTCAAAAATTTTGGACCGGATGTTGCGCGCGGCCCGTGCCGCCACCAGATATTGCTGCCGGTCGCGGATCAGCGTGGACAACCGCGTTCTACGCCCCGCCAGCAGCTGCGCGAGACCCGAGGGATGTGCGTTGCTGAGATCGATGGCGCCTTCGGGCGTCTTCACGAAACGCAGCATCGTGTCCGCCCCTGTAACGGGCTTAAGTCCGGACAGCCATTTCCGGAGCTCTTCGGAGCCCTCTTCCTGGCCTTGACCTAATGACACAACTGCTGCCTTCTTTTCTGTACTAGCTTTAGACGCCTTGGACCATACCGGCATACTTTCGAGGGTAGCGGGAATACTCCTTCAGCCCGCTCCGCAACACTGTGGCAATACGAAATTCGCCGTCATTTCACAGCTGAAAGAACAGTGGCCGGCCTCCCAAGGGAGGCCGGCCACTCAGAATGCTATTCCCACTCGATGGTTCCCGGCGGCTTGCTGGTGACGTCCAGCACCACGCGGTTGACTCCATCCACTTCGTTGGTAATGCGGTTGGAGATGCGGGCCAGGAGGTCGTACGGCAAACGCGACCAGTCGGCCGTCATTGCGTCCTCGGACGATACCGGACGGAGAACGATCGGGTGGCCGTAGGTGCGGCCATCGCCCTGGACGCCGACGCTGCGGACATCAGCCAACAGAACCACCGGCATCTGCCATACGTCGTTGTCCAAGCCGGCAGCAGTCAACTCGGCACGGGCAATGGCGTCAGCCTTGCGAAGCAGGTCAAGGCGTTCCTTGGTGACTTCACCGACGATGCGGATACCGAGGCCAGGGCCGGGGAAGGGCTGGCGGCCAACGATTTCCTGGGGCAAGCCAAGCTGGGCACCGACCGCGCGGACTTCGTCCTTGAACAGGGCGCGCAGCGGCTCGACGAGTTCGAACTGCAGATCTTCGGGAAGCCCACCCACGTTGTGGTGGCTCTTGATGTTCGCAGCGCCCTCGCCGCCGCCGGACTCGACGACGTCGGGGTACAGCGTGCCCTGGACGAGGAACTTGATCTTCTCACCCTCGGCAGCTGCCTGGGCGATGATGGCCCGCTCCGCTTCCTCGAAGGCACGGATGAATTCCCGGCCAATGATCTTGCGCTTGGTCTCGGGATCGCTGACTCCGGCCAACGCAGACTGGAAGCGCTCTTGCTCGTTGGCAACGTACAGATTGACGCCAGTAGCAGCGACGAAGTCGCGTTCAACCTGTTCCGCTTCACCTTCGCGAAGGAGGCCGTGATCCACGAAGACACATGTCAGCTGGTCGCCAACGGCTCGCTGGACCAGGGCTGCGGCAACCGCCGAATCCACACCGCCGGAAAGACCGCAGATGACCTTGGAATCGCCGATTTGCTGGCGGATACGTTCCACTTGCTCTTCGAGGATGTTGCCCGTGGTCCAGTTGGGCTTGAGGCCTGCGCCCTTGAACAGGAAGTTCTCCAGGACGTGCTGGCCGTGCACGGAGTGCTTGACCTCGGGGTGCCACTGCACACCGTAGAGGCGCTTTTCCTCGTTGGCGAAGGCGGCTACCGGCGCGCCTTCCGTGGTGGCCAGGACTTCAAATCCTTCAGGAGCTTCATGAACGGAGTCACCATGGCTCATCCAGGTGTTCTGCGAGGAGGGCACACCATCAAGAATCGAGCGGGCATCGCCAACCACCGTTGCTTCGGTGGCGCCGTACTCCCGGAGGCCCGTCTGGGCCACCTTGCCGCCCAGGGCGTTGGCCATGGCCTGGAAGCCGTAGCAGATACCAAAAACGGGCACCCCGGCTTCAAAAAGGTCCGCTCCAACGCGCGGAGCACCTTCTGCGTAGACGCTGGAAGGTCCGCCGGAAAGGATGATGGCTGCCGGGTTCTTGGCCAGAAGCTGCTCGGTGGTGAAGGTATGCGGAACGATTTCCGAATACACATTCGCTTCACGGACGCGGCGGGCAATCAGCTGCGCGTACTGGGCACCGTAGTCAACAACCAGCACCGGCTTCTGGGAAGTCTGGGGCGCGGTGGGAGTAGTCACCAACCAAGACTACTTTGCCGGGCCGCCCCGGTGCACCTTGGCGGGGGCCCGAACAGGTCAATTACGGGCCAGTCGTTAGGCATCTCACATCCCGATGCCTAACAGACGGCTTTCGCCGCTGCTAGTAGCGCTTTGAGGCCTGCGGGTTGGCTGCCAGTTCCGCTTCAACCTGGGCGTGGAACTTCTTCTCCACGATGAAGGACATCAACGGAACCACACCACCCAATGCCAGTAAGACCAGCTTGGAGAAAGGCCAGCGCAGGAGGGACCACAGCCGGAAGTTGGACACCAGATACACCACATACATCCAGCCGTGGACGATCAAAACAGTGGTGGAGATATTGAAGCCGCCGATCACGCCCTTGGGCTCAGACTCGGCGAATCCGAAGCCGAAGGGCTTACCCGTAACAGCGTCCGTGCCGCCAGCGAAGAGCGAAACGCCGAAACCGTAGCGCGCAATCAGCTCGGCGCAGAGCAATAGGAGCATGGCACCGGTCAGGTAGGCCATGACCTTGTAGAACTTCAGCGCCGAACGGATTTGGGCTTCCGTTCCGCCAAACCTGCGCTTCTTCGGCTTGGGTCCGGACTGCTCGGGCTGGATGGCCGGCTTGGGCTCAATCATTGCTGCACCTTTTGTTCTGGCCCAGGTTGCTGGGGTTCAGGGCTGGTCGGTTCGTTCGGGTGGTCTCTGTCATCGTCAAATGGCTCGTCGAATCCGTCGTCAAATCCGTCGTCAGGTGAGTCGAACTCGTCGTCTTCGAGGTCGCGACGGTAGTCGTCTGCCACCATCCGCCACCAGATGTACAGTGCGAATCCTGCGAAGACCACCCACTCAACGGAATAGAAGAGGTTCAGCCAGTTGATTTGTTGTTCCGGCGGCTGCGCTGGAATATTGAGGGGCTTTGCCGCGTCATTGGCGGTTACGGGAACACCACCAGCCAATTCGGATGTTGCGGCAATGAAGCCCTGGTAGCTGGAGACGTCCCAGATGTTGATAAGTTCGGCAACGGCCACTGCGGACGCCCGGCCTGGACCGGCGTCGACGTTTGGCACCGGCGCTTCAGAGGGTAGCAGGCGGCCGGTCAGCGTGATGGTGCCCGACGGCGGCGGACCGGCTTGGGCGGCATCGGCCACCCAGGCCCGGGCTACTGGAATCCAGGTGTTGGGCGAGGCTGCGACGCCGCTCAGTTTGGGAGCATTGTCCACCGCGAAGGCCGAGACAATCCAGAATCCCTTCTGGCCGTTGTACAGGCGGCCCTCAACCAGGACCTGCTTGGCAGGATCGTAGGACCCGGTGGCGGTAACCATCTGGTCCGAAACAGAACCAGGAAAAAACTGCCCCGGCTGCAGGACGTCCACCAGCGGCTTGACCTCTTCAATGCTGGACGAAACGGGAGCTTCGTGCTGGGTGGACCGGCTGAGCTGCCACTGGCTGAGCAGCACAAACACCGCGGACAAGAGAAGCGCAAAGACGAGTCCTGCGATCCAGCGGGGTTTCAGCGCGGTTTTCAACACCCCTTAACCGTACTTCGTCCGGCTGTAGAACAACGAAACGAACAGTAGGAACCTTAGCCCAGGAACTGGTCCTTGAGCGCCAATCTCAGTGGTCGAAGAACACCAGGCTGGAGTTGATGAGCTCGGAAATGACCTCGGTATCGTGCGCCCGGCGCAGGGACTCCCGGAATGACTCTTTGGAGAGCGAACGCGCCAAAGTGGCCAGGACTTCCAAATGGTCCGAGAAGGAACTGGCCGGCGTGGCAATGAGCAGGATCAGCGTGGCTGGGCCATCGGTGGCACCAAAATCCAGGGCGTGGCCGAACTTGGTGACGCCCACGGCGATGGAAATCCGGTCCACGAACTCACTCCGCGCATGCGGCAGTCCTATGCCGCCGGGAAGCCCCGTAGCCAGCTGGTGTTCCCTGGAATGAACTTGCTCCAGGAAGCCCTGGAGGTTGGAGATCCGGCCAGCCGCATGAAGCCGCTCGGCAAGTTGTGCCGCAGCGTCGATTTTGTCCTCGGCAACGAGTTCCAAGATGACGGTGTCCGGCGTAGTCAATTCCGCGTCATACCGGTCAAGTGGTTCAGCCAAGTCGTGTTCCCTCCAGTGTGGCCTCCCGGCCGCAGGTCCTGTGTTGCTCAGCGAAGGGGAACGATGTCATCGACTCCCATGCGCGCGGCGTCAGCTGATTCGTCATCGGGTTGTTGCTGGCTCAACCGCTCAGCTTCCACCCGTGCCAGATAGTGCTTGATTTCGCTTTCCCGCTGCGTTTCGCTCCAGCCAAGGATTTCTCCCATCAGCTTAGCCACTACGGGCACTGCTGACACACCCCGGTCCCACGCTTCGATCGAGATCCGGGTGCGGCGCGTCAAAACGTCGTGAACATGACGGGCGCCCTCATGGGTGGTGGCGTAGACCACCTCCGCGGCAAGATAATCGTCAGCCCCGGGAAGCGGCTCCCCGAGCCCGGGCTGCGCAGCGATGAGATCAAGCACTTCCGAGGCCATGGACCCGTAGCGGTTGAGCAGGTGTTCCACGCGCGCAACGTGGACGCCGGCTTCTTGCGCGGAGCGGGCGCGGCGGTTCCAGGCGGCTTTGAACCCCTCGGCACCGAGCAATGGGATCGTTTCGGTGCAGCTGGAGGGAACGCGTTCATCCATCGCCCGGGTGGCCTCATCAACGGCATCCTTGGCCATGACGCGGTAGGTGGTGAACTTACCGCCGGCCACCACAACCAGGCCGGGCACCGGATGAGCCACCACATGTTCACGGGAGAGTTTGGCGGTGGAGTCGTTTTCGCCTGCCAGAAGCGGGCGGAGTCCTGCGTAAACGCCTTCTACGTCCTCACGGGTCAGGGGCCGCTTCAGGACCTTGTTGACGTGCTCCAGGACGTAGTCAATATCCTTGCTGGACGCGGCGGGGTGGGCCTTGTCCAGTTTCCAGTCCGTGTCCGTAGTCCCGATGATCCAGTGGCGGCCCCAGGGGATCACGAAGAGCACCGACTTCTCCGTGCGCAGGATCAGCCCAACGGTGGATTGGAACCTGTCCCGCGGTACCACGAGGTGGATGCCCTTGGATGCCCTGACTTTGAGCTGTCCCCGGTCCGTAACCATGGCTTGGGTTTCGTCCGTCCAGACTCCCGTGGCATTGACTACCTGCTTGGCACGCACTTCAAAAACGCTGCCGTCTTCCTGGTTTTCCAGCTTGGCGCCCACCACGCGTTCGCCTTCCCGGAGGAAGTCCACCACACGCACCCTGTTCACAGCATGGGCACCATAATGGGCTGCGGTCCGCACAACGTTGACCACCAAACGGGCGTCGTCCACTTGGGCATCGTAGTAGCGGATGGAACCAACGAAGGCATCGTCTTTCAGGCTGGGAGCGGCCCTGAGGGTGCCACGCCGGAAGAGGTGCTTGTGCATGGGAACGCCGCGGCTATGCCCGGAAGTGAGGCCCAGGGTGTCGTAAAGCATGATGCCCGCGCCCACATACGGGCGCTCCCAGAACCTACGGGTCAGCGGGTAGAGGAAAGGGACAGGGCGGACCAGATGGGGTGCGATCTGCTGGATCAGCAACCCGCGTTCCTGCAGGGCCTCCTGAACCAGTCCGAAATCAAGCATTTCAAGGTACCGGAGGCCACCATGGATGAGCTTGGACGAGCGCGACGATGTACCCGAGGCCCAGTCCCGCGCCTCGACGATGCCAACTGTAAGGCCGCGGGTCACCGCATCCAGGGCTGCTCCAGCCCCCACCACGCCTCCGCCGACAATCAGGATGTCCAGCTGTTTGCCGGCTTCGGCTGTGGCTTTCAGGACTTCAATGGATGCGGCACGGGATTCCGGGCTTAATGCTCCCGGAGAATTCACCTGCGGACCGCCTGCGACATTGCTCATCGGACCCCTCCTCAAACGCAACAGCTGGTAGTCCCCTACCCTACTTGTTGCCAGGTCCGATTGGCAGAAATCCTAGTTGCCCGAGTATGGGGATACTACGACGTCCACGCGCTGGAACTCCTTGAGGTCGGAGTACCCTGTGGTCGCCATGGACCGGCGCAGTGCGCCAATGAGGTTGGAGGTGCCGTCAGTGTGGTGCCCGGGTCCGAAGAGGACTTCCTCCAGGGGACCAACTGTGCCGACGTTGACGCGGTCGCCACGGGGTGATTCGAGGTGGTGTGCTTCCGGACCCCAGTGCCAGCCGCGGCCCGGAGCTTCTTCGGCGCGTGCCAGGGCGCTCCCCAGCATAACTGCGTCCGCGCCCATCGCAATGGCCTTGACGATGTCTCCCGAGCTGCCCATTCCTCCGTCCGCAATGACATGGACATAACGCCCACCGGACTCATCCATGTAGTCCCGGCGGGCTGCAGTGACGTCTGAGATGGCCGATGCCATGGGTGAATGAATGCCCAGCGCACGGCGCGTGGTGGTGGTAGCACCTCCGCCGAAACCAACCAGGACGCCCGCGGCACCCGTGCGCATGAGGTGCAGGGCCGGTGTGTAACCAGCCGCTCCACCAACGATCACAGGGACATCGAGTTCGTAGATGAACTGCTTAAGGTTCAGTGGCTCGTGATTCCTGGACACGTGCTCCGCGGAGACTGTGGTTCCACGAATGACGAAGATATCGACGCCGGCGGCCACCACGGTCTTGTAGTGTTCCTGGGTGCGCTGCGGGGTCAAGGAACCGGCCACGGTGACACCTGCGGCGCGGATCTCGGCCAGGCGGGAGCTGATGAGCTCTGGCTGGATGGGCGCCTGGTACAGATCCTGCATCCGGCGCGTGACGGCCGGGCTGCTGGTTTCGTTGGCCAGTCCGGCGATTTCGTCCAGCACCTTCTGTGGGTTTTCGTACCGGGTCCAGAGGCCTTCAAGGTCCAGGACGCCAAGACCACCCAAACGGCCCAAGGCAATGGCCGTGTCCGGCGACATCACAGAGTCCATGGGGGCAGCAATCACCGGCATATCGAACTTATAGGCGTCGATCTGCCAGGAGACAGAGACGTCCTTCGGGTCACGCGTCCGACGATTCGGAACGATCGCGATGTCATCCAGGGAGTAGGCACGACGCCCACGCTTGCCACGGCCAATCTCAATCTCATAAGTCACTGCTCGAGTTTATCCCACCAAAACCAAGCCACCGTTTTGTTCCAACCTACTCTTACGGGGTGTTCTGGCTGGTCTCCTCCACGGTGAGCTGGGATTCGAACATCCGGAAGTAGCGGCCCCTCAAGGCCACAAGCTCCTTGTGGGTCCCCTGTTCGGCAATACGCCCATCCTCGAGCATGTACACAACATCTGCCTTTTCGATGGTGGCAAGCCGGTGGCTGATGGCAATGATGGTGCTGTTCCGGTCCGCGAAAAGCCGGGTGAAGATCCGATGCTCAGCCAAAGCATCAATGGCCGACGTCGGTTCGTCCATGACCATGAAGGAGGCATCCCGGTAGAAGTTCCGGGCCATGGCGAGTCGCTGCCATTGCCCGCCGGAGAGGCCACTCCCCTTGCGCCCGCGGGGATCCTCCATCCAATTGCTCACATGGTTTTCCAGGCCATTGGGCAGCTTGTTGATGAACTCCATGGCCTCGGCGTCTGATGCTGACCTTCGGATGCGTTGCTCGTCCCGGGGTTGATCGACATCTCCCAGGTAGATGTTCTCCGCCGCAGTGGCGAATTCATACTTCAGGAACTCCTGGCTCAGGACCGCGAGGTGCCGGTGCCAGCTGGTGACGTCGATACCGGTGAGATCGACGCCGTCGAGCAGTACTTGGCCTGAATCCGGCCGGTACAGACCGGCCAGGATCCGGATCAGCGTGGATTTTCCTGCGCCGTTCTCGCCAACTATGGCAATGTGCTGGCCTGCCCTGATGGTCAGCGATATGCCCTTGATAACCTCAATGTCACTCCCCGTATAGCTGAACCGGATGTCCCGCATTTCCACTACGGAAGGCGACTTTGCCAACGGAGGCTCGTGGCCGCTGGGCACGGGAAGCGCCATGAACAGCTCGTAGTCTTTGAGGTTGGCCAGGTCTTCGTCGATGGAACTCAGTGACGAGACCAGGTTGTTGGCGGTGGACATAGCCCGGCTGACGATCTGTTGGATGTAAAGGAACTGCCCTACCGGCTGCGCCCTGGCGATGATTTGTCCCACCACCCAAATCAAGGACACAACTTCGGCCCCATATTGCAGGGCGTCCGCCGCGAGTTGCTTGGGGATGTAACGTTTCTGGAAGTCCAGCCGCCTGCGCTCGTCAGCGTCCCGAAGCCGCGACCGCAGGTCCATCAAATAGCCCACGATTCCGTATAGCCGCATCTCGGCAATGTGCTGGGGCCGCAGGAGGTTCGTCTCAATCATTCGCCGTTGCCGCCGGGAATCCACTTGGGTATTCCAATGGGCTATTTGCTCTCTTGAGAGTTTGAACTGCAAGTAGACGCTCGGGACGATTGCAATGAGGACAATGACGGCGATCCACCAACTGACCAACAACAGCGCACCGACTGCCAGGATGACTGAAACCAACTGCGTAAAGATGGCCGCGATCCTGTCCAGGACCCGAGCATAGGAATCGGAGAACCGCTTGGCGCGATCGTAGAGGTCCACCGTTTCTTTGTCGTCATAACGCCAGAACTCCAAGGCAAGGAAGCGCTCATACATCATGTCGCCGACGATCGCGCCCACTTTGAAGCTCATCAGCTGCTGGATGTACCGGTCCACGCTGCTGAAGGCGCCCCAGAACAGTCCCAGCGCCGCAGTAATAATGACGTACAGAATTGCCCGTGGACCGGCGTCGGGATCTCCCGCGTAACCGGCGGCCAGCGCCGTGGTGGTCAACGCGGCAAAGTAGGTGGTTACCAGCGGCAGCGTGGCCGAAATCAGGGAGCCAGCCACTTTCATGATGACTGCAACCGGTGAAGCCTTGAAACTCACCTTCAGGACCTGCCCGACGGCGCGTGCGTACGGCCGGAGGGCCAGCTTGCGGGGCGCTTTGCCGGGTTGGACTGGGTTCAGCCGGACTGACTCCGGGTGCCGCGGTTGTGCGGGCTTTTCGGACATGTCCCCAGCCTATTCCTACCCACAGACATTTCCGGTGCGGCCCTTAAACAGCTGTTCCCCGCGGACAAGTCCACGGGGAACGGTAGTGGTCAGCGGGAACCGTAGTTGGGTGCCTCCACCGTCATCTGGATATCGTGCGGGTGCGATTCCTTCAGGCCGGCAGGCGTGATCCGGACGAACTTGCCGCGTGCCTTGAGCTCGGGAATCGTGGGAGCGCCGGTGTAGAACATGGTCTGGCGGAGGCCGCCCACCAACTGGTACGCCACGGATGCCAGCGGACCACGGAACGCGACGCGGCCTTCGATGCCTTCCGGGATGAGCTTGTCATCACCGGAGACGTCGGCCTGGAAATAGCGGTCCTTGGAGTAGGACGTGTTCTTGCCACGCGACTGCATGGCGCCAAGGGAGCCCATGCCGCGGTAGCTCTTGAACTGCTTGCCGTTGACGAAGATGAGCTCGCCGGGCGACTCTTCACAACCAGCCAGCAATGAGCCGAGCATGACGGTGTCGGCGCCGGCCACGAGTGCCTTACCGATGTCACCGGAGTACTGGAGGCCGCCGTCGGCAATCAGCGGCACGCCCGCCGGGATGGCAGCCTTCGCGGATTCGTAGATGGCCGTGATCTGGGGAACGCCGACACCGGCTACAACACGTGTGGTGCAGATGGAGCCTGGGCCCACACCGACCTTGATGCCATCGGCACCGGCGTCAATCAGGGCCTGGGCACCTTCACGCGTGGCAGCCTGGCCACCAATGATGTCCACGTGGGCAGCAATCGGGTCCGACTTCAGGCGGCGGATCATGTCCAGCACACCTTGGGAGTGGCCGTTGGCAGTGTCCACGAAGAGTGCGTCCACGCCGGCGTCGATGAGCTTCATGGCGCGCTCCCAACCGTCGCCGAAGAAGCCGATGGCAGCACCTACACGCAGTCGGCCCTCATCGTCCTTGGTGGCCAGCGGGTACTGCTCTGCCTTGGTGAAGTCCTTGGTGGTGATGAGGCCCTTGAGGCGGCCCTGCTCGTCAACGAGGGGGAGCTTCTCGATCTTGTTGGTGGCCAGCTTGTGCGAGGCTTCCTCGCGGCTGATGCCCACATGGCCGGTGATGAGCGGCATCTTGGTCATGGCATCGCTGACGCTTCGCAGCGGGAATTCAGATTCCGGAATGAACCGGGTGTCGCGGTTGGTGACGATGCCCAGAAGCCGCCCGTCAGTGTCCACAACGGGAAGGCCGGAAACGCGGTAACGGGAGCAGAGCTCGTCCAGTTCCTGCAGCGTGGCCTGCGGGCCAATGGTCAGCGGGTTGGTGATCATGCCGGATTCGCTGCGCTTGACGCGGTCCACATGCTCAGCCTGGTCATCGATGGACAGGTTGCGGTGCACTACGCCCAGGCCACCCTGGCGGGCCATGGCGATTGCCATGCGGGACTCCGTGACGGTGTCCATGGCAGCGGACAGCAACGGCGTCTGCACCGTGATTCGCTTGGAAATGCGTGAGGACGTGTCTGCATCAGAGGGGATCACATCGGTGTGTCCGGGGAGGAGCAGGACGTCGTCGTACGTCAGGCCTACAAAGCCAAAGGGATCGTGTTCGGGCTGGGTCATGAGTGCGGCCTCTTACCTGGGTTCTGGGGGCTATAACTGGTAGGGGTTGCAACTGATGACCAGCCCGTCATTACGGGACTGGCCTGTGCATAAAATACGGGCCTGTGCATGAGGTACTGCAAGGCGAAGGTGCTTCGGGTATTGAATAAATAGTAGAACCTTCGCGGCGATCGCCATATTCCGCGACGCCTGAGTGTGAGCAATAGCACTGGCGGCAGGCCGACGTCGTGCGTTCCATGCTCCTGAGGGTGGCGAGGCTAGCGCTCAGGACCACCCCGTCGCGGCGAGGAGCCGCTCCTCGAACATCGGGATCATGCTCTGTACATAGGTCTTGGTGAGGTGGTTGTCGTCCTTGTAGACATACACATTGCCCACCACGGCCGGACACGTTCCCCGCTCGCAGATGAAGTCGCTCATGTCCATCAAGTACAACCGATCCACCTTGCCCGCGTAATCGTCCAAGGGCGAGGATGCAGCCAGGGAATCTTCCAAAGGAGGGTTACAGTCGGGCGAATCGGGCCCCTTCTTTTGCACGCACTCGGGCATATTGATGCTGAACCGCGGGTTGTCACGGACACCCACGACGTCGATTCCTGCATCCGTGAAGGGCTTGATCCCTTCCAAATAGCCGGGCACTTCGGTCTCGAAAGGGGCCGTGACATGAGTCAGTGACGCCACAGTGAACACTGCATCGGGTTTGTGCTCCATGACGTAAGCGGCACTTGCCTTGTTGAAGTCGTTGCAGTCGCTGGTGCGTTCAGGAGAGTCGGCACCGAACCGGCAGTTCCCCTTCAACAGGGTCACCACTTCCCAACCATGCTCCTTGGCTATGGGGCCCAGGGCGGCCATGTACTGCTGGGCATGGGAATCGCCCAGGACCACGATCCTCTTGGTCACTACTTCCGGTTCAGCATTCTGGAGGCAACCCGCCAGCAAAGGATCTGACGGGACGTTCGCGCCAGTACACAGGCCATCGATGTCCGCCCACTCATCCTTCATGGCGGAAGGTGCGGGAATGATCATTGCCTTAGGAGTCGCTTGGCCCGCGAACTCAGGCGACAGCGCTGCAGCACCCGGCGTCAGTTCCTTTGGCTGATCCGCAATCGCGACGCTTTCGGCGGCGATGGCACCCTGCCAGGCGGTCATCGGCAGCGCCAGCAGCGCACCGCAGGAACCAACGACCACGGCGGCCCGCCAGGACCGTGCGTCCGGCCACTGCCAGCGGCGCATCGGCACCTCGACATACCGTGTGGTGGCCACGGCCAACACCATGGATACCGCCATGATGCCCAGGCCCTCCAGGAGGTTGGGGCTTGTGGACTCCGTGACGAGCAGGAAGAACACCAGCACAGGCCAGTGCCACAAGTACAAGGCATAGGAATTGTTGCCCACCAG
Organism: Paenarthrobacter aromaticivorans; assembly: GCF_019038615.1. NCBI lineage: Bacteria > Bacillati > Actinomycetota > Actinomycetes > Micrococcales > Micrococcaceae > Paenarthrobacter > Paenarthrobacter aromaticivorans. The sequence continues at coordinate 198,308 of NZ_JAHOPC010000006.1, read as the reverse complement.
GACCAGGGGCTTTGAGCTGAGCACGCGGTCCGCACCAAACCGGCTGATGCTCTGGCCGGCGACAATAACGGCTGATGCCGCGAGCGTGGGCCAGAGGGCCACGAATCCCGGGAAGGAACGGTCCACCGTCAGGATCAAGCCACACGAGAGCATGGCGGCCAGCCCTGCCCAACCCAGGAAGACCCGAAGCCGCCGTCCCGGTTTGAGGTACGGGAGAGCCAGCGCCAGCAGGGAACCCAGCGCAAATTCCCACAGCCTTGTCCGGGTATCGAAATAGGCATAGGCCTGGTTGTTGGCCGTCTGGTCGATGGAATAGATCAGCGAGGCCACAAAGACCAGGCCGAACGCCATGAACAGCAGCTGCCGGTGTTCCATGACCTTACGGCCCGGGAACAGCTTTGCCAGTTGCGGCTGCAGCAGGGCCACCGCCGCGAAAATCAGCGGCCACAGGATAAAGACCTGGCCCTGGACGGACAGGGACCAAAAGTGTTGAAGGGGACTCGCTCCGGAGTGGTCCTGGGCATAGTAATCAACGGCAGAGTCCGCAAGCTGCCAGTTCTGCCGGTACAGCAGGGAGGCCCAGGCCTCGGCGAGCACATCCGGCCACCGGCTCTGCGGGACAAAAGCCCACGTTGCGGTCAGAACCGCCAACAAGACAACGACGACGGCGGGCAGCAGCCGCTTGAACACGTGGAGCCAGTGTTGCACGAGCCTCAGGGGCTTATGGTTTTCGAGCTTCCGCGTAAAGGACAGGGTCATCAGGAAAGCCGAGATGAGCAAAAAGACGTCGACACCACCGGACACCCGGCCCAGCCAAATGTGGTAAGCCGCTACCATCAACACCGCCAGGGCCCGCAGGCCCTGGACCTCGGGGCGGAAGGTGCGTTCCGCCGTCGTGGGCTTCGCTGTGGTGGAATTGCCACCCAAAGGTGCAGCTGCTTTCACGTTCTCGCTCATCGCTCCCACCCCGTCGCGGCAAACCACCTTTCATCGAACATCTCACCCATGCTGGTGACGTAGGTCTTGGACAAGTGGTTGTCGTCCAGGTAGACGAACACATTTCCTATGACGCTGGGGCATTGGACACCATTGCAGAGGAGATCTGTCATATCCAGGAATGCTGCATTTCCAAACTTTCCCTGCACAGAGGCGAAGGGGCTCTCTGCGGCCAGGACGTCATGCAGGTCAGACTTGCAGTCAGGGCTGTCCACGCCCTTGGACAGTGCACATTCGGTGACGTTGTGGTCGTAGCGTGGGTTGTCCCGGATGGCCACCACTTGGATGCCGAGGTCGTTGAAGTTGGTGACCGACTGTTCAAAGCCGTATACCAACTCCTCATCCGGTGACGACGGAGCCGCCTTGGTGCCCACCATGAACACGGAATCCGGGGTGTGGGCTGCCACGTACTTGAAAGCCGCCGAGTTGAAATCATTGCAGTGCTTGTCAGCGTCCGGGTTCTCCGGCATGAAGGGGCATCCGCCCAAAAGGAGGGCCGTAACCTTCCAGTGCTGAGCCTCAGCGAGGGGACCGAGCGCCGCAAGCCATTGCTGGGCATGCGAATCACCCAGGACCACAATGCTCTTGGTGGCGTCGTCGCCCACGTCGTTCTGCTGGCAGTTCTCCTGCAGCGTCTTGTCTTCGGGCTGGGACGCTCCCTCGCACGTCCCACCAAGGTGGGCCCAGTCCTCAGGTAGTTGCTCTGCGGTAGGGAGCGTCTTCGCATCCTCGCTGACTTGGTCCACGTACCCGGGCAGGAGGGCATGCGCTCCCGGGTTGTCGTTGAATGCCTGCGTTTCAGCGGCCTTCTGGTCCAGATACTGCTTGTACTGGAAGCCGAGCAACGGGGTGCATGCCACGGCCAGGCACACTGCGATCGAGATGGCTGCGCGGCGACGCTTTACCTCGGGCCACTTCCACTCGCGGAATGGCTTCTCCACATACTTCGTGGTCAGGAACGCCAGGATCAGTGCCAACGCCACAATCGCTGTGCCGGAAAGCCAACCCGCATGATCCTTACCGCTCCAAGCCAAGGCGATCACCAGGATGGGCCAGTGCCAGAGATAGAGGGCATAGGAATTATCGCCAAGCCGAACCAGGAATTTGGAGCTCAGGATCCGATCCACGCCGAAGCGGCTACCAGTCTGTCCCGCTGCGATCACTGCAACGGCAGCCAGGGTTGGCCAAAGCGCAACAAAGCCGGGGAACGCGGTCTGGACCTGCAGCAGGATGCCGCAGCTGAGCATGGCGGCAACGCCGATCCATCCCATTGCCACGCGGACAGGTTTGGAAAAGTCCAAGGCAGGCAAGATCAAGGCAACGAGTGTTCCGAGGGCGAATTCCCATAGCCGGGCGAAGGTGTCGAAGTAAGCCACCGCCTGGTTGTTCGCCGTAAAGATGATGGAGTACGTCAGGGAAACGACGAAGATGAGCGCAAAAACGTACGCGAGCGAAGCCCGGTACCGGAGATCGAATTTGCGGCAGATGACCGCCATCACGGCGAAGATCACAGGCCAGAGAATGAATACCTGGGCTTGGATGGAAAGCGACCAGAAGTGCTGTACAGGACTGGCCAGGCTGTGATCTGTTGCGTAGTAGTTGACCGCAAGAGTCTGCAGGAGCCAATTCTCGTAATAGAAAAGTGAGGCCCAAGCCTGATTGACCACTTCCACCCAGCGGGTGGGAGGCAGGAAAGCAAAAGTAGCGGCCAGTGTTCCGAAGAGTACAACCACCACTGCCGGGAGCAGGCGCCTGAACAAGTGCAGCCAGTGCCGCAGCAAGTCCATCGGGCGCCGCTGTTTGAAGCGGCTGGTGAACTGGAGAGTCATGAGGAATGCCGAGATCAGCAGGAAGACATCTACCCCACCTGACACCCGCCCAATCCAGATGTGGTAGCTCACCACCATGAGGACAGCGAGGGAACGGAGGCCCTGGATTTCGGGTCGGAAGGTGGACTTTACAACGGGACCGGTAGCCCGCCTGTTGGGACGGGCGGGCGGTCGGATCGTTGATGTAGTCACGTTAGGCAGTTCCTCAAGGCTATTGCACAAAGCATCCATCATACGCTGTTCCGGGCGCCGGCCCCAGTCGGGCCGGCCTGCGGAACCGCCTTACGAGTGTCTATTAGCTCAGGTTGGACTATGCATTTGCAAAGATGAAACTGTGCGTTGCCTGTGCCAAGGCACGTGTGTTTGGACGCCCGGAAACTAGGTCAGGGCCGGCCGACGCTCAGCCGTCAGCTGCCGGTCGGCTGTGATGCGGCGAGCCAGGTAATGGGCGTCGCGACCAACTCCTGGAAGGGTTGCCGAGACGGCCGCGAACAGGAACTCCTGGCCGAGGAAATAGAGTCCAGGAACAGATTCCACGACTCCCCTTTTGTGGGCCGGCGTCCCCTCTCCGTCTTGGTAAGGGGGCTTCAGCCACGAGTAGTCCACCCGATATCCGGTACACCAGATGACGTTCGCCACGTCCAAGGTCCGGCCCTCTTCCAGCAACGGTTTACCTTGCTTTACGCTGGTTATCCTTGGCAGCAGTTCCACCTTCGCGTCACGCAGTTCCTTAGTCCGCGTTCGGATCAAAGGTGCCGCCATCATCTTGAATGCCGGCGCCACTTTCCGGCCAACCGGCGTGTTAAGGGTCAGGATGTGAAGGCCTGCGAACCGGATCACAGGCAGGACAAACCGGGCTGCAGCGCGTCCATGGCGAACGGGGATTTCGCCACTGGCTTTGCCGGCCAGCAACGTGGTGTGGGTCCGGCTGGCTTCAAGGGCAATCTCCGCGCCGGAATTGCCGAGCCCGACCACGAGCACTGGTCCAGATTGGAGTTGCCCGGGGTTCTTGTATTCCTGCGAGTGAAGCTGCACGATGCCGGGGTCCAGCTCATTCGCGAATGCCGGACGCTTGGGCAGGCGATATCCACCGGTGGCAACCACTACGTTGTAGGCGGTCCAGGACCGATCACCGGAGCTCACAAGAAAGCGATCACCCTGTTGCGTCACTTCATCGACATGGACTCCGTGAACCACGGGAAGACTGAACCGCCGTGCATATTCTTCGAGGTACTCCGCCAACTCATCCTTATGGGGGAACGCCAGGCGGTCGCCCGGGAAAGGCGCGCCCGGCAAACCGTCGTACTTGGCCGGTGTGAAGAGACGAAGCGAATCCCACCGTTGGCGCCACGAATCGCCGGTCCTGGCGTTCTCGTCAAGGATGACGAAGTTGTGGTGCCCTTTGGCCAGCCAGTAGCCGAGCGCCAAGCCGGCCTGGCCACCGCCCACGATCACGGTATCGAACTGTGGGTCACTAGCATTTTTCATGGCTTTTCCTTTCTCGTTTCTAATCCAACGCGGGGTCACTTACGGCCCATCGCAGCGGCTGGCATGGGCCTTAAGTGACCCCGCGTTGCTGGAGTTTCAGCGGGAGCCTTCCGGTATCGCAGGCACCACACCAACATCAGTGCCGACGTCACCACGTAGAAGCTGTGCAGCAGCCACACTGGCCCCGCCGGAAGGTCGAAGACGTAGAAGGAGTGCACGGCATTGGCGATGTTGGTCAGGGTGATATTGCTCAAACTGTAGGAGGCCAGGTCCTTGGTGCGGACTGCCTTGAACAACATGGGCAGCATGCTGGATGCAAAGAGCACGGTGGATACGGAGCCGGCGAGCAGTGGAATGTTCATAAGCCCAAGCTATGAGTCCGGCGCCCTCTACCGCGTCGGCCAAATGACGCATCCTGCTGCAATGGGCATGGGTATTTATGCGCATGCCGGGAAGTGAGAGAGCGTTCGGGAAAACCCAGCGGTATGTGAGTGAAGATCGGGGGAAAAGCTGTGGGATGTGAGAGAGCATCAGTGGGCTAAATGGTGTTCAAAGGCGTATCTGGTCGCAGCAACCCTGGATGGCAAGGAAAGTTTGCTGAGGATGTTGCTGACATGGCGGGCGACGGTCTTTTCGCTCAGGAACAGTTCCCGGGCAATGGACTTGTTGGCTTTTCCATCGGCGACAAGCCGCAGGACTTCCAGTTCACGGGCGGTCAGGTCACGGGCGGTCAGGTCACCGGCAGTGCGCGTGGAACCATTCCTGGCGTCTCCCGCCATGCCGATTCCCGCACTTAGCGCCAGCACTTCAGTGACGGCTGGCGCTGCCTCAAGTTCAGCGAACTCGGCCATAGCCGCTTCGAATTCCATGGCGGCGGAGTCGGGATCGCCCAGTTCCGAACACGCGCGACCCGTCAGTACCCTGCATGTGGCGGCACCATAAGGTGCCTCGAGGCTGTACCAGAGCCGCCATGCCTTTCTGGAGGCCACAAGTGCTGCGGCCGCATTGCCCTCTGCGAGCAGGACCTGGGCTTCCGCCTGCGCCGCAAGTGCCCGTTCCAGGGGCCTGCCCGTTTCCGGGACCGGGGCCGCCAGCTCGTCAACCGCCGCCCTTGCCGCCTTAAGATCACCAGCGGCAAGCTCGACGTCGACGACGGCGGGAAGCAGCCGCCGTCGGTTGGCGGGGTCCGAGCCTGACATCGCACGGCGCAACATTGCTTGGGCTTGGGACACTTTTTGCTGGCCTGCCAGTACCAGCGCGAGCCCGGGGAGGGCTTCGAAGCCGGTCTCTGCGGCCTTGGCATACGCCTCACTGGCCTCATCGAACCGGCCCTTCAGACGCAGGATCTCGCCCTGCAGATACCACGCACCCCAAGCCGCTTCCGGATCGCCGCGGCGCGAACGGTCCTGGGCAATGTGGACGGCAGCCATGGCGTCATCCCAGGCGCCATGGAGGATGAACAGCTCTGCCCTGTGGGACTGGCACTGCCCACTGAACATCACCATGTCGGGACGATCCCCGCACCAGCGTTGCAAGGCTGCGGTCCATTCATGAGCTCGCTGGACGTCGAAGGCAAGGCGGCAGCTGCCGATAACGGCGCAGTAGATGATGCCTGAAGGGATGGGCGACACTTCCCCTGCCGTCACGGAGACCATGACTTCGTCCAGAATCTCCAAGCCTTTGTCCGGGAATCCAAGGGTGATGCTGGCGGTGCCCAGACCCAGCTGTCCAAGGGCCATGAGGTCCTTATCGTGGAACCGCTCCCCCACAGCCAGGGCGCGGCCAAAGAGCTCGTTGCTTGCTTCAGGATTTCCCCCGTACAACGCTCCGAGCGCCGACGGAATCAGGAGATAGCCTTCAGCTTCGGTGGGCTCGTCCAGTTCTTCCACTAGATGTTTTGCCCGGGACATCCAGCCCGAGCTGCGGGACGGTTCTCCGAGGTCCATGAGGAACAGCACCAGCCACGCTGCGCAACGGGCGGCGGCAGCCATGTCTCCTACAGTGAGGTATTCGTCGTGCGCCCGTGTCAGGTAGGCGACGCCTTCGGAGTCCTTGCCCAACAGCATTGCCACGGAGGCCGCGACTTCAATGTCCTGGGGTGGCAATCCGCCCTCGGCGTCTGCCCGGGCAAGGCAGTCAAGTGCATCGCCCCAGCGGTGCTCGGAGAACGCCGAGCGTCCCAGATCCAAGGCTGTAACGGGCATAGTCCACACTCATTCTGCGACCGGGAGCAACCCGGTTGGCGCACCCAAGCGGCCGTACTAGCGTCAGGGTACCGCCGCCGTCGTAAGCCCACAATGGGTCCACGCATCCTTGGCGAGCCGTGTGGGTCCCTGACCATCTTTGAAGTCTGGAAGCCCTGATTTCATCCTTTTTCGGTTGCATGGCGACTGCCCGGGGCTCAAAGAAGGTCAGGACGCCACAAGCGGACACTGAAAGCCGGCGCTCGGGCAGCCCAAGAGGGCAGAAAAAAGCCCTGGCCACGAGTGACCAGGGCTTTTTCGAACAGGCTGTTAGTGCTGGTGGCCTGCGTGTGCGTCTTCTTCCTCAGCCGGCTTTTCGGCAACCAGGGTCTCGGTGGTGAGAACCAGGGCAGCGATGGAAGCGGCGTTGCGGAGTGCGGAGCGGGTGACCTTGACGGGGTCGATCACGCCGGCGGCGATCAGGTCCTCGTACTCACCGGACTTGGCGTTGAAGCCGTGGTTGGCTTCGAGTTCGGAGACCTTGGAAACGACGACGAAGCCGTCGAAGCCAGCGTTCTGGGCGATCCAGCGCAGCGGCTGGATCAAGGCACGGCGGACGATGCCAACAGCTGCCGCTGCGTCGCCTTCCAGGGCCTTGACGGCCGGGGACTCGTCCAGTGCCTTGAGGGCGTGGATGAGGGCGGAACCGCCACCGGAAACGATGCCTTCTTCAAGGGCTGCACGCGTGGAGGAAACGGCGTCCTCGATGCGGTGCTTCTTTTCCTTCAGTTCAACCTCGGTGGCTGCGCCAACCTTGATAACGCCGATGCCGCCAGCCAGCTTGGCAAGGCGCTCCTGCAGCTTCTCGCGGTCCCAGTCGGAGTCCGTGCGGGTGAGCTCGGCGCGCAGCTGGGCCACGCGGTCGGCAACGTCCTGCTCGGTTCCGGCGCCATCAACGATGGTGGTGTTGTCCTTGGTGACCGTGATGCGGCGTGCCGTACCCAGTACCTCGAGGCCAACAGTGTCCAGCGATAGGCCAAGGTCAGGGGAAACAACCTGGGCGCCCGTCAGCGTCGCGATGTCCTGGAGCATGGCCTTGCGGCGGTCGCCGAAGCCCGGGGCCTTGACAGCTACAACGTTCAGCGTGCCGCGGATGCGGTTGACGATCAGCGTGGACAGGGCTTCGCCTTCGATGTCCTCGGCGATGATGAACAGCGGCTTGGAGGCCTGCAGCGCCTTCTCCAGCAACGGCAGGAATTCCTGCAGGGAGGAGATCTTGCCCTGGTTGATCAGGATCAAGGCGTCTTCGAGGACAGCTTCCTGGCGTTCTGCGTCAGTGACGAAGTACGGGGAAAGGTAGCCCTTGTCGAACTGCATGCCTTCGGTGAGGACGAGTTCGGTCTGGGTGGTGGAGGATTCTTCGATGGTGATGACGCCATCTTTGCCAACCTTGCCAAACGCCTCGGCCAGCAGTTCGCCAATTTCGTCGCTCTGTGCGGAAATAGCAGCAACGTTGGCAACCTGGGTGCCCTGCACTTCGCTTGCGTTCTCCAGGAGGCGGGCTGCGATGGCTTCAATGGAAACCTCGATGCCACGCTTGATTTCGCCAGGAGCGGCACCAGCAGCAACGTTGCGCAGGCCTTCCTTGACCAGTGCCTGCGCCAGCACCGTAGCGGTGGTGGTGCCGTCGCCAGCGACGTCGTTGGTCTTGGTGGCTACTTCCTTGGCCAGCTGGGCACCAAGGTTCTCGTAGGGGTCGTCAAGCTCAACTTCGCGGGCGATGGTCACGCCATCGTTGGTGATGGTGGGAGCGCCCCACTTCTTGTCCAGCACGACGTTGCGGCCGCGCGGGCCAAGCGTCACCTTGACAGTGTTGGCGAGCTTGTCGATACCGGCCTCAAGAGACCGGCGGGCAGCATCGTTAAAAGCAAGCTGCTTTGCCATGGTTGTGTCCTTTCAAGACAGAAAACCCGCACCGCAGAGGGTCGGAATGATTCCAACGCGGCTGCGGTGCGGGGCTCCAGGAAGTTACTTTACGACGATCGCAAGGACGTCGCGGGCGGACAGAACGAGGTACTCGTTGCCGCCGGTCTTGACTTCGGTTCCACCGTACTTGGAGTAGATAACGACGTCGCCAACAGCTACGTCAACCGGAACGCGGTTGCCGTTGTCATCGAAGCGGCCGGGGCCGATTGCAACAACTTCGCCTTCCTGCGGCTTCTCCTGTGCGGAGTCCGGAATTACCAGGCCGGAAGCCGTGGTCTGCTCTGCTTCGAGCGGGCGAACAACAATACGATCCTCAAGAGGCTTAATCGAGACCGACACTCGGACTCTCCTTTTCATGAGCTGATTCATGGACTAAGAACTAGGGTGCCGTGGCGTGCAACCGTCGTCGCGGTGCCGGTGGACGCCTGGCGTTATTAGCACCCTCCGGGGGAGAGTGCTAACAAGACTCTATGTAAGCGTTAGCACTCGGTCAAGGCGAGTGCCAGAATTTCGTCCTAGGTGAACTCCCGCTACCGGCCGGTGAGGTCATCCAGATCGTAGTCTTCGCCGTCGTCGTCCTCATCTGTGGGAGCCGATCCGCGGTTCAAATACAGCACGACGGCGGCCGCCAGGGCCACGACGCCGGAAATTACCAAGGCGATAATCCCGCCAATGCGGGCCCCGCTGTAGAGGTCACGGATATCGCGGGCTTCATCCGTAGCGTCATTCACGCTCTTGCCTGTGACGGAGTATGCCGCTGCGTTGAAAGAGTCCAAGGCGAAGATGACGATCAGCAGGCCGATGCAGATTACAGCGATCACGGCCCCTGCGATCAAGGCAGGACGGGCAAACGCCACAAGGGATCGGCCGGAGGAATGCTCTGGAGCTCCTGGGCCAGCGGAGTGGTTCCCGCCCGGGTTGTTCGTATCGGAGGGCTGCGGAGCTGCGTTGTCTTCCATGAAAACAACCCTATCGGGCCGATTCCCAACTCACTGCGTCAGGGCGCGCGCCGTTAGGCTTGATCCCATGTCTCACGCACCGCAGGAACAGATCGCACCCTTGCTGACCACTGAAGGATGGGAACTTCTTGCCTCGCTGGGGCCGTACCGCGAAGCCGATTCGTTCAGCGTTAACGCCGACCTCCGGAAAGCAGGCCACTCCCCCGAACTCGTGGCTGCGGTATTGACGCAGTCCCGCCTCCGGACCCGCGCCGAGGCCAAGTTCGGCGAGTTCGCCCGGCAGATGCTGTTCACCCAGGCCGGACTTGAGCAGGCAACCCGCCTCAACGTCGCAGCCCGGCACGCCGAGCGTTTTGCCAAGGCCGGCATCTCCCACGTAGCCGACCTCGGCTGCGGCCTCGGAGCGGACTCCATGGCCTTGGCCTCGATGGATATTGCCGTGACCGCCGTGGAAATGGATGAAACCACTGCCGCCTGCGCCACCATCAACCTCATGCCCTTCCCGCACGCCACAGTGGTGCATTCCGACGCCACATCAGTTGACCTGGACGGCATCGACGGCGTGTGGCTGGATCCCGCACGACGCACAACCTCAACGTCCGGGACCAAGAGGATTTGGGATCCGGAAGCGTTCTCTCCCCCGTTGTCGTTCGTTGAAGGGCTGGCTGCGGGCGGCCGGGCGGTGGGCGTCAAGATGGGTCCCGGGATGCCACACGACTCGGTTCCGGCGAATTGCGAAGCCCAGTGGGTCTCCGTAGGCGGCGACGTCACTGAGGTCACCCTATGGTTCAACACGGTGGCCCGGCGCGGGGTACGGCGCGCGGCACTTGTCATCAGTTCCCAGGGCGCTGCTGAACTCACCAGCGGCGAGGATTTCGACGGCGGCCCGGTAGCCGCCGTCGGGCCGGTTGAAGGGTTCCTCTACGAACCGGACGGGGCGGTCATCCGCGCAGGCCTGGTGGCCGACGTAGCAGAACGTTTTGGCGGGCACCTGGTGGATGAACATATCGCCTACATCTGCGCCCCGGAACTCCACGACTCCCCCTTTGCCCGCGCATACAAGGTGCTGGAAGTGATGCCTTACAACGTGAAGGCGCTCAAAGCCTGGGTCAAAGCGAACGGCATCACGGTGCTGGACATCAAGAAGCGCGGCACGGCAGTCACTCCGGAGGAACTGCGGAAACAACTGCTTCCATCCAAGCGCGACACCAAGCACGCAAAGACGGCCACCCTGGTCCTCACCAGGATTGGCGAGGAAAGAGTGGCCGTGGTTGTGGAGCCCGTGACGTTCTAGGCTCCGTCAGCGGCGGGAGAACTCCGAGGCTTCGCGGACCTGCTCAGCACTCGGGCGGACGCCCGTGTACAGGACGAATTGTTCTTCAGCCTGGATCGCGATAACTTCGGCTCCGGTGATCACCGGCTTGCCTGCTTGACGGGCAGCCGTGATGAGCGGCGTCTCCGAGGGGAGGGCAACGACGTCGAACACTATCTTCGCGGCGGCAATGGTGGCGTCGTCAAAGGACTGTGCCCTTTCGTCCGCACCAGCCATGCCCAGGGGCGTGACATTGATGATGAGGTCCGCTGTTGATCCATTGACGTCGTCCTGCCAGCCGAAACCGTAAAGGCCCGCGAGCGCACGGCCCGTGGTTTCGTTACGGGCAACGATGGTCACGGACGTAAAGCCTGCATCGCGGAGAGCTGCGGCCACCGCTTTCGCCATTCCTCCGGCTCCGCGCAGCAGCACTGTGTGGCTGTTGGGAACCTTGTGGTCTTTCAGGAGCCGGGCGATCGCGATGTAGTCGGTGTTGTAGGCGGTGAGGACGCCGTCGTTGTTGACAATTGTGTTGACCGAGTCAATGGCCTTTGCCGAGGGATCCATCACGTCCACAAGCGGGATGACAGCTTCCTTGTAGGGCATGGACACCGCGGCTCCCCTGATGGGGAGGCCGCGGATGCCAGCCACTGCAAGAGTGATGTCCGCCGGGGCGAATGCCTTGTAGACAAAGTTCAGTCCGAGTAGGTCGTACAAATAATTGTGGAACCGGGTCCCGATGTTGCTGGGCCTGGCCGCGAGCGAAATGCACAGGGACATGTCTTTGTTCAGGATTGGCATTCACCCATTAAACAACGGCCTCTTTTCGCTGCCGCGCGGTTAGCCCTGGCGGGCCTTCATGCGCGGGTTGTTCTTGTTGATGACGAACGTGCGCCCACGCCGCCGGACTATCTGTGCGCCCGGAATCTTCTTGAGGGCACGCAGTGAGTTCCTGACCTTCATGTTTCTTCTCCTTCTTGTTGGTGGATGGGCTTTCGGGTGGCTGGGTTAGAGGGCTTCACTGAGATCCAGGGGGTCCTCCCACACGCCAAAGTCGAGTTCCATCTCGGCCTCGGTCAATTGGCAGCCCTCCAGGAGGGCGCGGATTTCCTGGGGGTCGATGTCCTCGGAGCGTCCGGTAATGGCCAGGACCGTTCCGCGGTCGCCATAGTTCGGGTGCCAGTCCAGGACGGCGTCGACGTCGGCTCCCACCTTGCCGTTGCGGGCTACGGTGGGTGCGTCCGCCAGCCAGGTCCCGGTGCTCTCAAGCCACACGCGGGGACCAATTCCCTGTACCGCAATCCGTGTCTTGGCGGCCGAGGCGATCCACAAACGTCCGCGGAGCCAGTGGGTTCCGGCCGCGAGTTGGGGAAGTGCTTCACGGAACCGGCCAGGGTGCAGCGGCCGCCCCGCTTTATGGAGGACTGTCCGGAAGGAACCGGTCTCATCGTCCAAGGGCAGACGCACGACGCCGGGCCTGGTACGTGCGGCTGCTTCGGCGCCGTCGAAGCAGCCCGACCTGAAGTCATCGTCTGCACCGATTGCTGCGGCGTGTGGTGCGAGCTGGCCCAGCAGCTCCACGCCAGTGACCCATTCTTCGGATCCCAGGCGGGGATTGCCGGACAACTCCGCCCCCAGGCCGGGATGCAACATGACAGTGTCAACGTGCCCGAACTCGCCGATAAGGAACTCGCCGCTAGTTCGGTCATCCTCCGGCATCGATGTGAAGCCGGATTCAAAAAGGGTGTGGCGGTCCCAGATGTGATCGTCAAGATCCACAGGGTCCAGAGCCAGGATGGCGTTGTCCATGACGGCTGGCTGGCTGAGGCCGCGCCGGAGTTCTGCGACTGCCATCCCTGCTGCGACGCCAGGGGGTAGGCCCAAAACCACGTGGTCGAACCCGCACGCGGCGAGGCGTTCCGCCGTCGGTACTACATCCAGCTTGACCGTGCAGCTGAGGCAGCCGTGCTCCAGAACGGTGGTTTCACGCTCAAACAACTGACCTCCCCTGTATACGCGCCGCATGACCAAGGAACCATCCAAGAGGTCGTGAAGGACTACGACGGAGTTCGTGTGGGTTCGGCGAAGCCGGGCGGTGGCCGCTTCGCGGCACTGACTGTCCAGGGAGCTGACAACGGTGAGGTGCATGGAAAGATTATAGATGCAAATCATTCTCATTAGCAATTAATTGTGGAGGGTGTCACGACGCTTAACTTCAACCTGTCCGCAATCAGCCATGCTCCGCCTGCACTAGACTTGAGCCGACCGCTGACGGCCCCGCAGCGGGTTGCGTCCAGCAGAAAGTCCAGCAGAAACAAGCAACGAGGGGACTACGTGCAGATTGAGTTTGCGCCATCCAGGCAATCGACACTGGGTGTGGAATGGGAGTTGGCGCTCGTCAATGCACGCACCGGAGAACTGGTCTCAGTCGCGAACGACGTCCTCAAGGGTGTCGCCGCGAACCATCCGGACCTCAACGAAGACGACGAACACCCCCACATCAAGCGCGAACTGCTCCTGAACACGGTGGAACTCGTTACCGGAATCTGCGAAACGGTCAAGGAAGCCAAAGAGGACCTCAGCCGCTCCCTCGCCGCTGTCCGCGAAGTCACCGACCCCATGGGAGTGGAGGTGTTCTGCGCAGGCAGCCATCCCTTCAGCCCTCCCCTGCTTCAGCCGGTCACCGACAAGGAGCGCTACGCCAAGCTGATCGAGCGGACCCAATGGTGGGGACGCCAAATGGTCATCTATGGTGTCCACGTCCACGTGGGCATCGATCGCCGGGACAAAGTACTCCCCATTCTGGACGGCCTGGTCAACTACTTCCCGCACTTCCAGGCACTGTCCGCTTCCAGCCCCTTCTGGGCCGGCGAAGAAACCGGCTACGCATCCCAGCGGGCCCTCATGTTCCAACAGCTCCCCACCGCTGGCCTGCCGTTCCAGTTCGAAACCTGGGAAGCATACGAGTCCTACGTCCAGGACATGTTCACCACGGGTGTCATCGACGCCATCTCTGAAATCCGCTGGGACATCCGGCCTGTTTCCAACCTGGGCACTATCGAGATGCGCATTTGCGATGGCCTCGCCACCCTTGAGGAAGTGGGCGCGATCGCCGCACTGACGCAGTGTCTCGTGGACGAGTTCTCCTCCATCCTCGACGCCGGCGGCAGCATCCCCACCATGCCGCCTTGGCACGTCCAGGAAAACAAGTGGCGAGCCGCCCGCTATGGCATGGAAGCCATCATCATCCTGGATGCCAAGGGCAACGAGCAATTGGTCACCGAGCACCTCGCAGAAACCGTCGCCCGCTTGGAACCCGTGGCAGCCAAGCTCGGATGCTCTCAAGAACTGGCCGACGTCATGAAGATCATCGAACGCGGCGCCAGCTACCAACGCCAGCGTCGCGTGGCCGCCGAACACAACGGGGACCTGCAAGCAGTGGTCATGGACCTCGTGCAACAGATGCGCAAAGGCCCCGACGCATAATTGAGTGGAGCTACGCAGCCACCGACACCGTAGTAACGGGCATAGAGGAATCCGGCGCGAACGCTATTCCGCTGGGCCCGATTCCGGCCATGATCAGTTGAGCACCAAGGGCTGCCACCATGGCACCGTTGTCCGTGCAGAGATCCAGCGGCGGCACGTGCAGCTTGATGCCCGCAGACACGCACCGTTGACCGGTCAATTCACGCAGCCGCGAGTTGGCAGCAACGCCTCCACCAAGGAGCACGTCAGTAATCCCGTGCTCCTTGCACGCCAGGACCGCCTTTGAACTGATGACGTCCACTACGGCTTCCTGGAATGCCGCCGCGATATCGGCTACAGGTACTTCCTCACCGCGGGCTTCGAATTGCTCCACGCATCTGGCCACCGCGGTTTTCAGGCCGCTGAAGGACCAGTCGTAGCGGTGCGGTCCCTTTTCCTCCGCGGTGCCCATGTATTTGGGCTGCGTGAGGCCGCGCGGAAAGCGGATGGACTTGGGATTGCCCTGGCGTGCGAGTTTGTCGATGGCTGGACCACCCGGGTAGCCAAGGCCCAGAATCCGGGCAACTTTGTCGTAGGCTTCACCGGCGGCGTCATCGATGGTGGACCCCAGGAGTTCCACGTCATCTGTGATGCTGCGGATACGCAGGATCTCCGTGTGGCCACCGGAAACCAGAAGTGCACCGAGGTTCTGCGGCAACTGGCCGGCGGCAGCACCGGCGTCGGGCTTTGAATCCAGCAGCCCCACGCCAACATGCGCTACGAGGTGATTGATCGCGTAGAGCGGCTTGCCCGTAGCGACGGACAGTGCCTTCGCGGCGCAGACTCCAACCATTAGGGCGCCCGCCAGGCCGGGGCCGGAGGTGACAGCAATGGCATCGACGTCCTCCAGGGTCACTCCCGCCTCATGCAGCGCTTCCTGGAGCGTGGGGACAAAGGCATCCAGATGGGCGCGCGAAGCGATCTCGGGGATGACGCCGCCAAAGCGCACGTGCTCGTCCATGGAGGAAGACACCGTGTTGGTCAGCAGCGTTGTACCGCGCACGATTCCGACGCCGGTTTCGTCGCAGGACGATTCGATGCCCAGCACCAAAGGCTGCTTCGGCTGTTCGGGATAAGGGCCGCTCACGCGTTGGCTCCTTCTGTGGAATGTGGCTCGGTGAGGGGCAGGCGCATGATCAACGCGTCCGTCCCATCCCGGTAGTACCGGGGACGGACGTGGATCTGTTCGAATCCGAAGCGCAGATACAACTGCTGTGCACGGGGGTTGTCCGCGCGCACCTCCAGGAGGACGTCCGCCGCGCGACGCCGCCGGGCCTCTTCAATCAGTTCGGTCAGGATGGCCGAACCAATGCCTTTGCCTTCAAATTCGGGAACGACGGCGATCGTCTGGACGTCCGCGATCGGCTCGATGCACATCAAGCCGGCGTATGCCACGATCTGGCCCTCAACCTCGGCCACCACATAGCGGCGTGTTTCGGGCTGGGACAACTCGTCGAAGAACATCTGCAGGGGCCAGGCATCCACGGGGAACAGTCGACGTTCCAAGGCTTCCACGGCCGGGACATCAGCCTCGGTCATGTCCCGCAGCGAAACTCCTGCGAGCTCAAGTTTGGGTGAAAGTTTCATCGTTCCCCTTTCATCACAGGGCACGCTTCCTGGGACCCGGTACCTGTGCGTCCGATTCGCGCAGGTACAAGGGCGTGGAATCCAAGAGCTCCTGCCCTGCGGTCAACCGAGCAAGCGCCACCTGGCCAAGGGAGGCCGCGTCCGGTTGGGTCTCGGCAAAGTCTTCGTCAGCACGGAGGACGTCGGCGTACAGGCCAGCGCCGGCTCCGAACACTGGAAGTTCCGGCAAGTCCGAGGCGAAACCCACATGCGGTCCGTCGATGAGCTGGGGAAGCTGGCCCTCCTCCAGGACGTACCGTGCCCAGTAGACCTCTTTGCGCCGGGCGTCAGTGGCCACCAGGAATTCGGAAACAGCGGCAGTGGACTCCGCGACTTCGAGGGCAATCGCGTCAAGGCTCATCAGGCCATAGAGCGGTTTGTTCCAGACGAAAGCCAGGGTGCGTGCGGTTGCAATACCCGAACGCAGCCCGGTAAAGGGTCCGGGGCCCACGCCCGTGACGATCACATCGATATCCGCGCCGGTAACGCCTGCTCCAGCCAGGAGCTTCTCGATGCCGGGTGCAAGGACTTCGGCATGGCTTCGTGTGTCCTCAGTGGAGAAGGAATCCACCACGCCTTCCATGGCAACATCCGAAATGAGCGCAGCGCTGGCGACTGCGGAGGTGTCGATGGCCAGGATGAGCATCAGTGGCCTCCCTCGGAGATCGTGTTTTCAAGAAGCTTCGGTGCCTCGGCCCAGCGTGGGCCAAAACCGCGGAAAACGATGGTGCGGGGTTCGTCGTCGTCATCAGTGTCAAAGTCCAGGACAGTGCCGCTGTCGGCGACATCGGCGGCCGGCACAGCGCCTCCGCTACCCACAGACCGGTGAAGATCCACTTCCAGGCGGCTGTCCGAGAGGTGCTCCACCCGGTCCCTCCCCCACTCCACCACGGTTACGGACGTGTCCATGGTGTTCTCAAGATCAATGTCATCGATCTCAGCAGCTGATTCCAGCCTGTAGGCGTCGACGTGGACCAGGTCCGGGCCACCGGGACGCGGGCCCTCCTGAAGATTGGGATGAATCCGAACCAGCACGAACGTAGGAGAGATGATCCCGGCACGTACGCCCAAGCCCTCGCCCAGCCCCTGCGTGAACGTCGTTTTACCCGCGCCCAACTCTCCGGTCAGGACAAGGAGGTCCCCCGCCTCAAGTACCCCGCCGAGTGCTGCGCCGAGCGCGTGGGTTTGTTCCGCCGTCGTGACGTTCAGCCTGCGTTCCCATACCGGTTGGCTTGGTTCGTTCAGTGGTTCGTTCACAGCGTCGCCGATTCCGATGCTGCGCGGGTCCCTTGGTGTACCTCAGGCTTTGCCGCAGCCTCGTTGACCGCCGGAGCCTCGTTGATGTAGCTGCGGGGCACCCGCGGGCTAATGCGGGTGACGATCTCATAGTTGATGGTTCCCGCTGTGGCCGCCCAGTCATCCGCGGTGGGGCCGCCATCGGCGCCGTCGCCGAACATGACGGCTTCGCTGCCCTTGAGTCCGGCCGTTTCTTCAGGGGTGAGCGGTCCAAGATCAATCACCATCTGGTCCATCGCGATCTGGCCCACCACAGGGTAGGTGACGCCGTTGACGCGAACTGGACCGCCCGTGGCAACGCGCGGGACGCCATCGGCATAGCCCAAGGGAACCAGGCCAAGCGTGCTCTCCTGGCTGGTGTGGTACTTCAGGCCGTAGGAAACGCCTTGCCCCTCCGGCACCTTTTTGCAGTTGGAGAGGATCGTGCGGACGGTCATGGCGGCGTGCAGGCCAAGTTCGGCCGAGGTAACCCCTTCGAAGGGCGACAACCCGTAGATGCCGAGCCCGACGCGGATGAGGTCGAAGTGCGAATCCGGCCGGGACAGGGCGGCGGGAGTGTTGGCGATGTGCCTGACCTCGGTATCGACGCCTGCATCCTCAGCGATGGCGAGTGCCTCACGGAAAACCGCCAATTGTTGGTCCGTTTCGGGCCGGTGCGGCTCGTCGGCCACGGCAAGGTGGGAGAAAATGCCAACGACGCGAAGCAGGCCTTCGTCCTGGTATTCCATGGCCTGCCCCACCAACTGGTCCCAGTCGGCGATCGTGCAGCCATTGCGGCCCAGCCCGGTATCCACCTTCAGATGGACACGAGCGGGGCGCTCCTGTTCGCGGGCAGCCGCCACCACGGCATCCAGCTCCCAACCGGAAATCCCGACGTCGATGCCGGCGGCAACTGCGGCTTGGAAGTTGCTCTCCCGGGTGTGCAGCCACGCCAACAACGGTGCCTCTATGCCCGCTGCACGCAAGGCGAGCGCCTCTGAAATGTGGGCGACGCCGAGCCAGGCCGCTCCGGCGTCGAGGGCTGCACGTGCAACCTGAACCACGCCGTGGCCATACGCATCAGCCTTCACCACAGCCATCACGGAGGCCGGGGAGGCGATCGCGACAAACTGACGAACGTTGTGCCGCACGGCCTCAAGATCGATCACGGCGGAACGCTCGAGCACCGCTGACTTTGCTATGGAGGTCTTGGACCCGATCCCGATATCTGCAGCTGCTTCGTAAGTCACCCTAGAGATTCTAGTGGTGCCGGGGAACGGGGGTTCAATTCCCCCCGCTCCTACTGGGCATCTGACAAGTGGGCGATCGTGGCGCGGGCGCGCCGTTGGGCTTCGGCGGGGATGTCCTTCACGATCGGCTCAAGGAAAGCGAAACGCCGCAGCCACTGGCTCGATTGGCGTTCCTTGCGGGCGTTGGCACGCTGCCACCAGTCCGCGATGTCGCCCCAGCCAGGGGCGGCGAGGGACCCGCCCACCTGTTGTACGGCCAGCGAGGCACAGAGGTTCGCGAACCGCAGGCGGTCCCCCAATCTCCATCCCGCCAGGCACCCCACAATGAAGGCCGCCCCGAAACAATCGCCGGCGCCGGTCGGATCGTATGCAGACACGGGCAGCGATGGCACCCATTCCTCTTCACCCGTCTCCGAGTCCACGGCCATGGCGCCCTGCGCGCCCAACGTCACCACAGCCACTGGAACGCGATCTGCCAAGGAATAGAGCGCCGCCCACGGATCGGTCTTGCCCGTGAACGCCATGGCTTCCGGCGCGTTGGGCAGGAAAGCATAAAAGTGTTCCAGCTGGTCCAACCTGCGTTGTGACCACTCTCCGCTGGGGTCCCAGCCCACCACGCCGAAAAGCTTCGTTCCCGCGGTCTTCGCCGCCAGCATCCACGGTTCCAACTCCTCGCCCAGGTCCGCGACGGCCGCGAGCGCCTTGGGTGGTTGCCCGATCAGGTCCGAGGCCTTGATCGGCGCCGGGTGCCCGTGGGTGACCATGGATCGATCCTGGTTCACGCACATGGACACCGTTACCGGCGAGTGCCAGCCAGGGACGCGACGCGACAGGGACAAGTCCACATGCTCCTGGCTTTCAAGGATCTGCCAGTTGTAATCCCCGTAACCGTCGTCGCCAAAGGCCGCTGCCAAGTTGGTCCTCAGGCCAAGCCGTGCCGCGGCGATCGCTTGGTTGGCAACCCCGCCCGGGCAGCTGCCCATGCCTTCGCTCCACACTTCAGTGCCGGGCTCGGGAGAGTGCGGGAGTCCGGTGAAAATGATGTCCTGGAAGACCGTTCCTGCCAGGAGAAGGTCGCATTGGCCGTCGCCCTCCGTACGCACGGCGGCAAGGGGATCAAAACGTCGCTGGGGCATTGCGTCCATGCACGGCACACTACGCTGCGCCTTCCGGGCTGCATAGACTCGGATCATGCGGCTCATGATCGCCGGTGGCGGCGGATTCCGGGTACCCCTTGTGTACCGTGCGTTATGCACGGGTCCGTTCGCGGGACTGGTGCGCGAGGTGGTGCTCTACGACGTCGATCCGGCACGTCTCGCCGCCATCCAGGCAGTCCTCCGCGACATGCCGGCTCCGGAAGGCTCCCGGCCCGCCGTCGTGATTTCCACGGACCTGGGGCAGGCTCTCACCGGCACCGATATGGTCTTTGCGGCGATCCGCCCCGGCGGCACCGAAGGCCGGATCGCCGACGAACGCGTTGCCTTGGACGTCGGCTTGCTGGGCCAGGAAACCACGGGCGCGGGCGGCATCTCCTATGCCCTCCGCTCCATTCCGCACATGCTGGGACTCGCCGAGGGAATGCGGCACTATTGCCCGGATGCGTGGCTTATCAACTTCACCAACCCCGCCGGGATGGTGACCGAGGCGCTTGTGCCGGTGCTGGGACGAAAGGTCATTGGCATCTGCGATTCCGCCGGCGGCTTGGTCCAACGCGCTGCCCGGGCCGCCGGTTCGCCCCTTCACGAAGGAACGCTCGACGGCGTGGGCTACTTCGGGTTGAATCACCTCGGCTGGCTTTACAAGCTGGCGCCCGGTGGCCGGGACCTCCTGCCAGAGCTGTTATCGGATCGTAGGGCGCTCGAAACCATGGAAGAAGGGCGCTTGTTCGGCCAGCACACTCTGGACAAACTCGGTTGCCTGCCCAATGAATACCTTTACTACTACTACCAAACTGACCAAGCGATCGAAGCCATCCTGAAGCAACGCGAAACGCGTGGGACGTCCATCCACCATCAACAAAGCTCGCTCTACCCTTCCCTTGTGGAATCCTCGAACGCCTACGCCATGTGGGATGCGGCCCGGCGCTCCCGTGAGGAAGGGTACTTGGCCGAGGCCCGGACGCACGGGGAGCACCGCGACGAGGAAGACCTCGCCGGGGGTGGGTATGAGCGTGTGGCGTTGTCCGTGATGCGGGCTCTATCCGGTGGTGGGACGGCGCAGTTGATCCTCAATGTGCCCAATTCACCGGTCGCCGGTTCGTCGGCAAATGCGGCGGAAGTCGCCGTGCCCGGGCTCCCGGGGGACGCCGTCGTCGAAGTTCCCTGCGAGGTGACTCCCGACGGCGCCCTGCCGCTTGCGCAGGAACGGCCCGGAGGCCAGTTCCTCACCTTGATGCAACACGTCAAGGAGGTGGAGCGGCTGACGGTCCAGGCAGTGCGGGACTGTGACCGGGACGCGGCACTCCAAGCGTTTGCCGCCCACCCGCTGGTAGGCTCGGCGTCGCTGGGCGCTGAACTCCTTGACGGCTACGAGGCAGCCTTCCCGGAACTGCGCGGACTCTGGAAGTGATTTCCCTGCACTTCTAGAGCTTCCGGTACATCACGTGCAGGCCGACGTATCCAATTTCAGGGTGGTTGAACGCCTCGGGAACCGTGGCCAGGATGCGGAAACCCATGGATTGCCACAACCACACGGCCCGGACGTTGCTCTCCACCACAGCATTAAACTGCATGGCGCGGAATCCTGCTGTTTTGGCTTCCTTTAAGGAGTAGGCACACAGTGCCCGTGCAATTCCCTGGCCCGAATGCTTGGAGCTCACCATATACGCCGCGTTCGCCACGTGGCTGCCACCACCAGCCTGGTTCGCATGGAACTCGCCAGTGCCCAGGACTTCTCCGCCCGGATGCGGCCCGTCCGCGGTACGCACTGCAACGAAGGTTTGGCCGGGCGCTTCCTTCATCCACTTGGCACGGGCAGCTTCCTCTGTGGTGTCGCGGTCCCAGGTGAAAGTCTCCCCCTCGCGGAGGACGGGCTCCATGAGGGACCAGATGCCGGGCCAGTCATCGGGTGTGGCGGGGCGGATGTCGAAAAGGGTTTCTTGGCTCACAGCGCACACGCTAGCAGCCTTGTCCACATAGCCGGGATCGGCACCATGTAGAGCTGGGCTTCAGGAGTAGTGTTTTCTGCAGGGCGAAAGTGGTTTGGCCCCGCAAGTCAGCTTCATATGAAGGAGGAAAGTGTGCCGTTGATCCGCCGCGTGGCATTCCTTTCACTGCACACCTCCCCCATGGAGCAGCCAGGGGCCGGGGACGCGGGTGGGATGAACGTCTACGTCCGTGCGTTGGCCATGGCGCTGGCCGAGTCTGGGGTGGAGGTAGAGATCTTCACCCGTTCCACCAAAGCCGGCCAAGCCGCCGTCGAGCACCCAGGACCCGGCGTGTGCGTCCACAACGTGATGGCCGGACCCCGGCGGAAAGTCCCCAAGGAAGAATTGCCTGCCCTCCTCCACCAGATGGTGGAGGAGATCGATCGGATCCGGCAGCAGCAACCCCACGGCCGTTACGACGCCATCCATTCGCATTACTGGGTGTCCGGCGTTGCGGGGCTGGAATTGGCTGAGCTCTGGGGTGTTCCGCTGGTCCACACCATGCACACCATGGCCAAGGTCAAGAATCTTGTTCTCGAGTCCGGCGAGCGCCCCGAACCCCGGCGTCGGGAGGAAGGCGAGCAGCGGATTGTTGATGGGGCTGCCCGCCTCATCGCCAATACTCCAGCCGAGGCAGAAGAGCTCGTCTCCCACTACGGCGCCGATATCGACAAGATCGACGTCGCACCTCCTGGCGTGGACCTCAAAGTCTTCACACCATCCTTCCGTCGCAAGTCGCGCGCCCAGCGGGACGTCAGGCCGGACAGCTTCCACATTCTGTTCGCAGGCCGGATCCAACGGCTTAAGGGTCCCCAGGTCTTCGTCAAAGCAGCTGGTCTGCTGCGCAAGCGCAGGCCGGACATCGATCTGGAAATGACCATTCTGGGCTCGCTGAGCGGCGCCAAGGACTTCAACCTGCAGCACATCATCGAGGAGGCCGGGCTGGCCGACGTCGTCACGCATCGCCCGCCGGTTGTAGCGCCCGAGCTCGCCAGCTGGTTCCGCTCCGCCGACGTCGTGGTGATGCCCTCGTTCAGCGAGTCCTTCGGACTTGTGGCCTTGGAAGCACAAGCGTGCGGTACCCCTGTGGTGGCCACCAACGTGGGTGGGCTCTCACGCGCCATTTCCGATGGCCGGACGGGCATCCTCGTGGATGGTCACGATCCTTCCGACTGGGCTGATGCCCTCGAGGATTTGTACGACGACGTACAGACACGCGAAGACATGGGCCGTTTGGCCGCTACCCACGCCGAATCCTTCGGCTGGCAGCGCACTGCTGCGATCACCTTGGAAAGCTATCGCGAATCTGTTGGCGGCCTGTTGGTCCCTCGGCCATAAACCTCACGCGATTACTGCCTGGCGACTGATAGATTGTCGCGCACAGCGTAGGCAGGGCGCCGAGCGTCAGCCCACACAGCGTAAGCACTAAGCCGAAGGACAACGATGTCTGAAAACAAGGGCCTGAGCGATCTTGAGATAGCCCATAACGCCACCATCCTGCCCATCGAAGAGATTGCGGTACGTGCGGGCATCAACGTGGACGCACTGGAACTGTATGGGCCTTACAAAGCCAAGATCAATCCGGCCAAGCTTGTGCTCCCTGAGGGTAAGGCACACGGCAAGGTAGTCCTCGTTTCAGCCATGTCCCCTACCCCTGCGGGCGAAGGCAAATCGACAACCACTGTAGGCCTTGCCGATTCCCTCGCACGCGCCGGCCACAAAGTGATGATCGCGCTCCGCGAACCGTCACTTGGGCCGATCCTTGGCATGAAGGGAGGAGCAACCGGAGGCGGCTACTCCCAGGTCCTGCCCATGGACGATATCAACCTCCACTTCACCGGCGACTTCCACGCCGTCACCTCGGCCAACAACGCCCTCATGGCACTCGTGGACAACCACATCTTCCAAGGCAACCACCTCGGAATCGACCCCCGCCGCATGACGTTCAAGCGGGTCATCGACATGAACGACCGCTCCTTACGGGAAATCATTATCGGACTCGGCGGTCCTGCCCAGGGCGTTCCCCGGCAAGATGGCTTTGACATCACAGTGGCCTCCGAAATCATGGCCGTATTCTGCCTGGCCGCGGACCTGGACGACCTCCGTACGCGCTTGGGCCGGATCACCTTTGGCTACACCTTCGACCGCCAACCGGTAACTGTCGCGGATCTTGGTGTGGAAGGTGCCCTGACATTGCTCTTGAAGGACGCCATCAAACCAAACCTTGTCCAGACCATCGCCGGGACGCCCGCGCTGGTCCACGGTGGCCCCTTCGCCAACATTGCCCACGGGTGTAACTCGATCATCGCAACGCGGACGGCCCAGGAACTTGCCGACATCGTGGTCACCGAGGCCGGATTCGGCGCGGACCTGGGGGCCGAAAAGTACATGGACATCAAGTCGCGCATCGCTGACGTGGCGCCGTCCGCCGTCGTTGTAGTGGCAACGATCCGTGCGCTCAAGATGCAAGGCGGAGTTCCAAAG
The DNA here is from genome assembly GCF_019038615.1 of Paenarthrobacter aromaticivorans. Taxonomy (NCBI): domain Bacteria; kingdom Bacillati; phylum Actinomycetota; class Actinomycetes; order Micrococcales; family Micrococcaceae; genus Paenarthrobacter; species Paenarthrobacter aromaticivorans. The sequence goes on along the minus strand of NZ_JAHOPC010000006.1, from coordinate 174,250 downwards.
GACAAACTCAGCGAACCCAACGTGGACGCCATAGCGGCAGGGGTGGAAAACCTCAAACGGCATGTTGGGAATGTCGCCAAGTTCGGCATTTCGCCGGTAGTCGCCATCAACAAGTTCGCCTCCGACACCGACGAAGAACTTCAGTGGCTGCTGAAGTGGTGCGCCGCGGAAGGCGTGGAAGCCGCCGTCGCCGATGTCTGGGGCCGTGGCGGCGGAGGCGACGGTGGCGATGAGCTCGCATCCAAGGTGGCAGCGGCAGTGCAAGGGCCGTCAAATTTCCACCACTTGTACCCTCTGGAACTTTCTGTGGAGGACAAGATCCGCACCATTGTGCAGGAGATCTACGGCGCCGACGGCGTTGAATTTTCCGTCCCGGCACAGAAGCGGCTTGTGGACATCCAAAAGAATGGGTGGGGCGGGCTCCCCGTCTGCATGGCCAAGACGCAATACTCATTCACCGACGACGCGTCCAAGCTCGGTGCGCCAAAGGGATTCCGGGTACACGTACGCGAACTCATTCCAAAAACGGGTGCGGGCTTCATTGTCGCCCTGACCGGAGCCGTCATGACCATGCCCGGTCTGCCCAAGGAACCGGCCGCCATGCGCATGGACGTCGGCCCGGACGGCAACCCCACCGGCCTCTTCTAACCCTCTTAAAGCAACGCGGGGTCAGTTACGGCCCATCCGATGGTCAAACATCGGCCGTAAGTGACCCCGCGTTGCTTGTGCTGTTGCGGTTTAGCGCTCGATGTCGCCGCGGATGAAGGCTTCTACGTTTTCGCGGGCGATATCGTCGTTGAACTGCTCCGGCGGGGACTTCATGAAGTAGCTGGAGGCAGAGAGCAACGGGCCGCCGATGCCGCGGTCCAGGCCAATCTTGGCGGCGCGGATGGCATCGATGATCACACCAGCAGAGTTCGGGGAATCCCATACTTCGAGCTTGTATTCGAGGGACACGGGAGCATCACCGAAGTTGCGGCCCTCGAGGCGGACGAAGGCCCACTTGCGGTCGTCAAGCCACGCAACGTAATCGGACGGCCCGATGTGGACGTCGTCAGCGTGAAGCTCTGCCTCAACGTTGGAGGTGACGGCCTGGGTCTTGGAGATCTTCTTGGACTCAAGGCGATCGCGCTCAAGCATGTTCTTGAAGTCCATGTTGCCGCCAACGTTCAGCTGGTATGTGCGATCCAAGGTGACGCCGCGGTCTTCGAACAGCTTGGCCATCACGCGGTGGGTGATGGTGGCACCGATCTGGCTCTTGATGTCGTCGCCCACGATCGGAACGCCCGCTGCAGTGAACTTGTCAGCCCACTCCTTGGTCCCGGCAATGAAGACGGGGAGAGCATTGACGAAGGCCACGCCGGCGTCGATGGCGCACTGGGCATAGAACTTGGCAGCCTGCTCGGAACCAACGGGCAGGTAGCAAACCATGACGTCTACCTTGGCCTCGCGGAGGGCAGCCACGATGTCGACGTCCTCCTCGGGAGCTTCGACGATGGTCTCGCGGTAGTACTTGCCCAAGCCATCAAGGGTGTGGCCACGCTGAACGGTGACCCCGGTAGCAGGGACGTCGGCGATCTTGATGGTGTTGTTTTCGCTGGCGCCGATGGCGTCGGCAAGGTCCAGTCCAACCTTCTTGCTATCAACATCGAAAGCAGCAACGAACTGGACGTCGTTGACGTGGTACTGGCCGAACTCGACGTGCATCAGACCCGGAATCGTGGCCTTGGGGTCAGCGTCGCGATAGTACTGAACACCTTGGACCAGCGATGCGGCGCAGTTTCCTACGCCGACAATGGCAACACGAATCGGATGTGAAGACACGGAACTCCTTTGAGAACTAAACCTCAGGTGCCAGGCGCGACCCTGACTGAGTTCAGAGCACGACTGATTGGCACGGCGCCATTCGGCGCACACTTGCATTGTAGCCAACACAGAAGGGGCCGCCTTTGTTCCCGGCAGGCCCCTTCCCTAATGTGTCAGTTCTGCAAACTACTCCTGAGCCCACAAGTTGATGTCTGATTCAACTGCGAACTCGTCGATCGCCGTCAGCTCATCCGTGGTGAACTTGAGGTTGTTGATGGCACTCAGCGTGTCTTCAAGCTGCGCAACGCTGGAGGCCCCAACAAGCGCGGATGTTACGGCAGAGCCCTTTGGCTGATCACGGAGAATCCATGCAATAGCCATCTGCGCGAGGGTCTGTCCACGGCCCTCGGCGATGGCGTTGAGTCCCCGAACGCGGTCCAGCTTGTCCTCCGTCAATGCGGATTCGGAGAGGAACCGTTCCTTGGCGGCCCGCGAGTCAGCCGGCACACCATTGAGGTAGCGGTTGGTCAGCATCCCCTGGGCAAGAGGCGAGAAGGCGATGGAGCCGGCGCCCACCTGGTCCAGTGCCTCGTAGAGGTTCGGCGAACCATTCTCGGTCCACCGGTTCAGCATGGAGTAGCTGGGCTGGTGGATCAGCAGAGGCGTGCCGAGTTCCTTCAGTATCCGCGCCGCCTCGAGTGTCTGCTCAGGGGTGTAGGAGGAGATACCTGCGTACAAGGCTTTGCCGGACCGAACCGCGTAATCCAGCGCCCCCATGGTTTCCTCCAACGGCGTCTCGGGGTCCGGACGGTGGCTGTAGAAGATATCCACGTAATCCAAGCCCATACGCTGCAGGGACTGGTCGAGGCTGGAGATCAGGTACTTGCGGGATCCCCATTCACCATAGGGGCCCGGCCACATGTAGTAGCCGGCCTTGGTGGAGATGACGAGCTCGTCACGGTACGGCTTGAAGTCTTCCTTCAGGTGACGCCCGAAGTTCGTTTCTGCCGACCCATCCGGCGGGCCGTAGTTGTTGGCGAGGTCGAAGTGGTTGACGCCCAGATCGAAGGCACGGCGCAGGATGGCGCGCTGTTCCTCGAAACGCTTGTCGTCGCCGAAGTTGTGCCAAAGGCCCAGCGAGATAGCGGGGAGCTTGAGACCACTGCGTCCGACGCGGCGGTAGGGCATGGTTTCGTAGCGGTTTTCCGCAGCCGAATAAGTCATACGTACCATCCTGCCATTGCATAGATCACGGTGTTCGGGCTGTCCGCAATGTGGGCGCCGTCACCCTCGTCACTGCTCGCCTTACTGGACACGCACGACGGCGGCACTCCCACCGGGCAAGGTCAGCGAACCGTCGCCGAGGGCTACTCCGGTGTCGGTTGCCAACAGCAGGGATCCACCCATAGGCGAATCCAACGGCTCGTCCCCAAAGTTGCACACCACGCGGATGGCGCCACGGGTCAACTCCAGCCAGTGCTCGTCGTCGTCGAACTCCACCCTGGTCTCGCCAAAACCCCCGTTCACCAGCTCAGGCGTATTCCGGCGCAGCTGTGCTAAATCCCGATACAGCTGCAGCAGGCGGGCGTGGTCCCCGGCGTTGGGCTCGCTCCAGTCCAGCTTTGAGCGCTTGAAAGTTTCGGGGTCCTGGGGGTCCGGCACAAGGGCAGGGTCCCAGCCCATCCGTTCAAATTCTTTGATCCGGCCCTTCGCTGTGGCCTCCCCCAATTCCGGTTCGGGGTGGGAGGTGAAGAACTGCCACGGCGTGGAAGCCCCAAATTCCTCGCCCATGAAAAGCATGGGTGTAAATGGGGATGTCATGGTCAGCACTGCGCCGATCGCCAACCGACCAAATGACAGTGCTGCCGTGAGCCGGTCACCGGTTGCGCGGTTGCCGATTTGGTCGTGGTTCTGCAGGCAAACGACCAACGCGGAAGGATGCGCAAGGTCGTGCCGGATCGGCCGGCCGTGGTGCCGTCCCCGGAAGCTTGAGTAGCTGCCATCGTGGAGGAAGCCGTGCTCAAGGACCTTCGCGAGGACAGCGAGGGACTCGAAGTCGGCGTAGTACCCGGTGGTTTCACCGCTAAGGTTCACGTGCAGGGCGTGGTGGAAGTCGTCGCTCCATTGGCCTTCCAAGCCATAACCGTTGTCCTTGCGGGGATAGATCAGGCGCGGATTGTTCAGGTCCGATTCTGCGATGAGCGTCCGCGGAATGCCGGTTTCGGCTTCGATCTGGTCTCCCAGCCCGCCAAAGTCCTCAAGGATGTGCACGGCACGTTCGTCGCGCAGTGCGTGCACGGCGTCCAGCCTGAGCCCGTCTACGTGATAGTCCCGGAGCCACATCGCCGCATTCTCCAGAATGTAACGACGTACCTCATCGGACCCCGGACCATCGAGGTTTACCGAATCTCCCCAGGTGTTCCCCTCCCCCGATTTCAGGTACGGGCCAAATTTGGGAAGGTAATTGCCGCTGGGTCCAAGATGGTTGTAGACCACGTCCTGGATGACCCCCAAGCCAGCGGCGTGGGCAGCGTCGACGAACCGTTGGTAGGCCTCCGGGCCACCATAGGGCTCGTGGACGGCGTACCAAAGCACGCCGTCGTAACCCCAGTTGTGAACTCCGTTGAATGCATTGACCGGAAGCAGTTCAATGAAGTCGACGCCCAGATCCACCAAGTAGTCCAATTTCCCGGCGGCTGCGTCAAGCGTCCCCTCGGGCGTGAACGTGCCCAGGTGGAGCTCATAGATCACGGAACCCTTGAGGCTGCGCCCCTTCCACTCGCCGTCCCCCCACTCGTAGGCGGAAGGATCGAAGGTGGCCGACAGTCCATGTACCCCGTCCGGCTGTCGCCGTGAGCGTGGATCGGGAAACGGCCCCTCCCCATCCACGAGGTAGCCGTACGCCACGGCGTCGCCTTCCTTGCCAGTGACCTCGGCGGACGCGCGCCACCAACCCGTAGTGCCGCCGTCGTGAATTCGTTCCATCGCGTGCTCGCTACCTCCGGCCAGCAGCTTCACTGATCCGGCGTTGGGCGCCCAGACGTCGTAACGGTTTCTTCCAGCAGCGTGCTCCAGCATCGTGTCCCCTGTGCTTGTTTTAGCTTGCGTTGCAGTGGCGGTGTCGGTGGGTGTTCGTGTTTTCAGCGGATCAGTCAGTGGGCACCAGCAAGGCCACCGGGTAATGCTCCAGCAGCGTAGCGACCGCTACTGAACCGGCGTCATACGTGGTCCCGGTCAGTTCGTCGTGGCAGTTCACCGGCAAGTCGATGGCCGTATCCCGCCAACCGCCTTCCCGCGCGAGGCGCTTGGGCAGCCGCGTGCAAACGGTAATCGCACCGGGCGCATCCAGACCGCGGCTGAACGCAATCACGTGTTCAGCTGCCGCGCCGCTCGCATGCACGGGCTGGTAGCCGGCAAACAGTTCGGGCCGGTCCCGACGCAACCTGAGCGCCCTGGAGACCACCAGCAGTTTGGCGGCCTCCTCTGTGAACGCGGGCCGCGCACCAGTATCGAGTTCTGCGAGCGCGGCGATCCGGGCTTGAAAATCCACTGGTCGCCGGTTGTCGGGGTCGGTCAATGAACCGTCCCGGAACTCTGTGCCCTGATAGACATCCGGGACGCCCGGCATGGTTAGTTGAATGATCTTGGCTGAGAGCGAGTTGGAGGTCCCATAAGGTTCCAGTTCCTCGACGAAATTCTCCAAGGCGGCAGCAACTTCGGGTACATCAAAAACGGCGTCGACGGCGGCAGCCAAGTGACGCTCGAAGTCCAGGTTGGGGTCGGTCCAGTTGGTCGAATTTCCCGCTTCGCGGGCGGCCTTGAGCGCATACGATTGGAGGCGCCCACGATCGGCCGGCCAAGCGCCTGCAATTGACTGCCAAACAAGGGCTGCCAGAGGACCGTCCGGGATGGGCGCCAGCTCCTGGACAGTGCCGAGGAAGAGTTCCCATTCGGGGACAGATTCGGAAATCACCGAAATCCTGGCCCGGGCATCCTCGCTGCGCTTGGTGTCGTGGGTGCTCAGCGTGGTCATGGAGAGCGGGACCTCTGCCTGACGACGCGTCATGCGCTCGTGGAACCCATCAGGGGAAAGCGCAAACTCAGTGGGATCAGCGCCCACTTCGGTGAGCGTCCCCAAGCGTGTGTAGCGGAAGAATGCGGTGTCCTCCACACCCTTGGCCATCACCATGCCGGAGGTCTGTTGGAAACGGCGGGCGAGTTCCCCCGTGGTATCGACCAGGAGTGGGAGCAGTCCTTCCAGCACGTTCCCGAGCTCGGGCCGGTGCTGCCCTGCGCGTTCTACGGCTGCTTCCAGAATTTCCTGACCGTGCGGAAGGTAGGTCCTGTAGACGGGGAACCAGCAAATAATCTCGGCCAGGGCGTCGGCTACCGCGGTGCGCGGCAATGCTGGTGATTCGGGAACAAGACGGGACAACCGCAGGATCTCAGACCTCAGGATGCCGTCAGCGATGCGCCGTTTGGTCCCATGGATCATTGCCTCGTAGTCAGCTGGCTCGGGTGCATCCCGCAGCCGGGCGTCGAGGGAGTCCAGGTATTCCTCGGCTGTTGGGTCCACGAACAGACGGTCAACATCCGCCAGCGCGTCATACCCTGTGGTGCCTTCGCAATCGAAGGTTTCCGGCAGTTTCTCTCCCGGCTCCAGGATCTTCTCCACCAAGAGGTACGCCCCGCCCGTCTCCTTGCGAAGCCTTGCCAGGTATCCTGCGGGATCCGCCAGCCCATCGGGGTGATCGATCCTGAGCCCGTCCACCAGCTCTTCGCGGAACCATCGCACGATTTCCTCGTGCGCCTCATCGAAGACCCACGGAACCTCGACGCGGATGCCGGCCAGGGTATTCACAGCGAAGAAGCGGCGGTAGTTCAGTTCGGCGTCCGCGCGGCGCCAGCCCACCAGTTCATAGTGCTGCCGCGAATGAACGTCCTGCGGGCTGTCTCCATCGCTGAAGCTGCCCTCGGCCAACGGGAAACGGTGATCGTAGTAGTGCAGTTCGCCGTCCACCACAGTGAGCTGCGCAAGGTCGTCATCGCCGCCGAGCACGGGGATGCGGATCTTTCCGCCGCCAAAGTCCCAGTCGACGTCGAACGCTTCGGCGTACTTGGACGAGCGCCCCTCCTTCAGGAGCTGCCACCACCAGGCATTCTGTCCTGGCGAGGCGACACCCATATGGTTGGGGACGATGTCCGCCAAGATGCCAAGTCCCTTCGAGCGGGCGGCTTTGGACAACGCTGCGAGGCCCTCGGCTCCACCCCGGGCAGGATCCACGGACGAAGGATCCGTGACGTCATAGCCGTGGTCTGAGCCTTCCTCCGCCGTGAGGATCGGCGAAACGTAGATCCAATCGACCCCAAGGTTGTGCAGGTACCCGGTGAGTTCCGCAGCGTCCTGAAGCGTAAAGCTTTGGCGGATTTGCAGCCTGTACGTTGAAACGGGGGTCCTCACGAGTCCGCCTTCTTCGAACTACGGCGCTTCCTTGCGGGTTTAGACTTCCCAGCGGGCGGATCTCCACCGTCGGAAGCCGCACCCTCTGCAGCTCCATCGCCTTGCGACGCACCCGGTTCAACCTCCGGCGCTGAATCATTTGGCACGGAGTCAGCAGGCGCCGAAGTAACGGCAGGAGCCGTCAGCGAAGCCGTTTCGGGGGTGCTGGTCTGAGTGAGCGCAGCAAGGGAGGCGGCCACTGAATGGTCCGGCTCAGTCTCTGGCGCGCTGTGGGCGCGAAGCACCACCAGCGACTTCGCGGCGATCATCAGGATCTGATCCGCCTTCACGACGTCCGAATCTGCACCTTCACCGCCGGTGTCGATCATGACGTCCCACGCAGGGGCATATTCGTCTGACGGCACGCGGAACCCAACCTCGTCCTCGTCCGCATTGAAGTACAGCAGGAAATTGACGTCTGTGATCCGGCGACCTTGGGTGTCGCGTCCGTGAATACCGTCACCGTTCAAGAACACTCCAACAGAACGGCCCAGCGCGGTGTCCCAGTCCGACGGCGTCATGGTGCTGGCGTCGGCATCCAACCACACGATGTCCGGAAGCCTCTCGCCCTCGCCCCGCAGGACGGGCCTGCCGTCGAAGAAGCGGCTTCGGCGCAGGCTGGGGTGCTTCGCCCGCAGGGCGCTGACGGCGGCCGTGAACTCCACCAAGGGCTGGTCTACGCTGTCCCAATTAATCCAGGTCAGCTCCGAGTCTTGGCAATACCCGTTGTTGTTGCCCTGTTGCGTCCGGCCAAGTTCGTCACCATGCAAGAGCATGGGAACACCCTGTGACAGGAAGAGCGAGGCGATGAAGTTCCGTTGCTGGCGGGCCCTAAGGCCAAGAACCTTGGGGTCGTCGGTGGGACCTTCAACGCCACAGTTCCATGAGCGGTTGTGCGATTCGCCGTCGTTATTGCCCTCGCCGTTGGCCTCGTTGTGTTTCTCGTTGTAGGACACGAGGTCCGCCAAGGTGAAGCCGTCGTGCGCGGTGACGAAGTTAATGGAAGCCACGGGTCGGCGTCCCGAGTGCTCGTAGAGGTCGGCCGAGCCTGTCAGGCGCGATGCAAATTCACCCAGGGTGGATGGTTCGCCGCGCCAGAAGTCCCGGACAGTGTCCCGGTATTGGCCGTTCCATTCTGTCCATTGCGGTGGGAAGTTGCCCACCTGATACCCACCGGGTCCAACATCCCACGGCTCAGCGATCAGCTTCACCTGCGAGACCACAGGGTCCTGCTGAATGAGTTCGAAGAAGGTTGACAGCTTGTCCACGTCATAGAACTCACGGGCCAGCGTGGACGCGAGATCGAAACGGAAACCGTCGACGTGCATCTCCGTCACCCAATAGCGGAGCGAATCCATGAGCAGCTGCAGCGAATGCGGACTACGGACGTTCAGCGAGTTGCCCGTGCCGGTGTAGTCCATGTAGTACTTCTGGTCGTTCTCCACCAAGCGGTAGTAGGCCGAGTTGTCGATGCCCTTGAAGGACAACGTGGGCCCCAAGTGGTTGCCCTCAGCCGTGTGGTTGTACACGACGTCCAGGATGACCTCGATCCCGGCGTTGTGCAGGGAACGGACCATGGCTTTGAAGTCCTGGACCTGTTGGCCGGTATCGCCCTTGGAGCTGTAGCTGTTGTGGGGCGCGAAGAAGCCGATGGTGTTGTAGCCCCAGTAGTTGTTCAGCCCCTTGTCCTGGAGGATGCCGTCATTGACGAACTGGTGCACCGGCATGAGCTCGATGGCGGTGATGCCAAGCTTCTGCAGGTGCGAGATAACTGCGGGATGGGCGACGCCGGCATAAGTGCCGCGCTGTTCCTCGGGAACCTCGGGGTGGAGTTGGGTGAGCCCTTTGACGTGGGCTTCATAGATGACCGACTTGTGATACGGAATCTTCAGCAGTTTGTCGCCGTCCCAGTCGAAGAACGGGTTAATGACGACGCCGAGCATCATGTGCGGTGCGGAGTCGGCGTCATTCCGGGAGTCCGGATCCCCCATGTTGTACGAGAACAGTGCCGGGTCCCAGTCAATCTGCCGGTGAATGGCCTTGGCATAGGGGTCCAGCAACAGCTTGTTGGGATTGAACCGTTGGCCGGCATCGGGGTTGTAAGGCCCGTGCACGCGATAGCCATACTTCTGTCCGGGTTGGACTTGCGGCAGGTAGCAGTGCCACACATAGCCGTCCACCTCGGTGACTTCTACGCGGACTTCCTCGCCGTCGTCGTCGAAGAGGCACAGTTCCACTCCCTCGGCCTTCTCGCTGAACAGCGCGAAGTTGGTGCCGGTCCCGTCAAAGGTGGCTCCAAGCGGATAGGCCGATCCAGGCCAGACTTCCATGCGTTCTCCTCTGGTGATGCGGATAACTTGCTGCAAGCCTACTCATGACCCATGACACGGACAGTAACCTTACGGTCTTGCGGGGTCGTATTCAGCGGTCAGCGAACCTATGACGTGCGGCACAGCTGTCATGATCGCCGAGGCTGTAAGGGGGCCACCATTAAAATCCTCCGATGCCATCGAGCCGGCACGGCCGTGAACGCTAGCCGCAACCGCCGCCACAGCAGCCCAGCGGTCGTCCGGTTTCAAGCCCATGGCTGCGTACGCGCCGTCGTCGTCCCTCACCGAGTCCTCAGATTGCGCCAGCAAGGCGCCCAAGATGCCACCCAGGACATCACCGCTGCCTGCGGTCGCCATCCAGGCAGTGCCCTCGGACTGGCTGAAAACAACGCCCGACGGCGAGGCCACCAGTGTGGTGGCACCCTTCAGCAGGACTGTGGCCCCGGTTTGTTCGGCTGCTTTCCGTACGAAGTGCAGCGGCCGGGACTCGACGTCCTCGCGGGTCACGGCTACCTCGCCGGTGGATGGAAGGGCTGCCAGGAGCGTCGCCAGTTCCCCGGCGTGCGGAGTGAGGATCCAATGGGCGGGACACCGCTCCGGCAGGATACTCAAGGCTCCGGCGTCGACGACGACCGGCAGCTCAGCGGCCAGCGCTGACTGTGCGGCGTCCCCGGCACGTCCGAGCTGGTCCTCCCCGTCCACGCCAGGACCAAGCAACCACGCTTGAACGCGCCCTGGGTCATCCGTCTCCCACAGGGCCTCCGGAGTCCGGCTCAATACATGGCGTGCCGCAGATTCCGGTCCTACATAGCGGACCATGCCCGCGCCGGCCATCGCTGCCGCATGGACGCTCAGCACGGCTGCCCCCGCAAACCGAGCCGAGCCGGCGACCACGCCCAGCACGCCACGGGAGTATTTATGGGAGCGGCGCCCAGGCTTGGGGAGCAAGGCGTGCAGGTCCGTGGCATCAAGCCGATGCAACTCAGGGGTGTCCAGGGAGTCTTCGATTCCGATCTGTACCAGGACCACATGGCCGGCACAGCCCTCGCCCGGGTCTGTCATCAAACCGGCCTTGATACCACCGAAAGTCACTGTGACATCGGCTTCCAGCACCGGCCAGTGGACTTCGCCCGTGGCGGCATCCAGCCCACTGGGGAGATCGCAGGCCACCACGCAACGCGGCTTCAACTCCTGAAGGGAAGCGACCAACTCAGCAGAAGCTTCACGTAATCCGCCGCGGGCGCCGGTGCCCAGGAGGGCATCGATGATGACATCGTCACCAGCGCATAGGACGGCAAGTTCCTCCGCGTTTCCGGGATCCAATCGCAGCACACGGCCGCCTGCCGCCAGAAAAGCCCCCAAAGCCTCGGTATGGACTTCCGCGGAGGCGAGTACCGCCGTCGTGCGCATGCCCCGGCGGGCAAGGATGGAAGCCGCGAAGAGTCCGTCACCGCCGTTATTGCCTTTTCCTGCCAGGACTGTAATGCACGCCCCACGCAGTTTGCGCTTGGCCTTGACCAAGCGAACCACTTCCTGCGCCAGGCCGTAAGCGGCCCTTTGCATGAGAACAGCGCCCTCACCGGAGTCCAGGAGCGGTTGTTCCGCATCCCTGATCTGTTGTCCGGTGAAGGCGCTGATCATCGTTATGTAGAGGTCCGTTTAGCCCTCGGCGAGGACATACGCCGTAGCGATGCCGCCATCGTGGCTCATGGACAGGTGCCAGCGTTTAACGCCCTTGGCATCGGACACGGCCAAGACCGTTCCTTTGACCTGGACGGTAGGACCATTCTGGTCAAGGCCGATCCAGCAGTCCTGCCAGTTCATGCCAGCGGGAGCACCCAGGACCTTGGCCACTGCTTCCTTGGCAGCGAAGCGCGCAGCGAGTGACCTGGTGTTGAGCTCGCGCTCCGCAGGAACGAACAGCCTGTCCCGCAGTCCGGGGGTCCGCTCCAGTTGCCGGGCGAACCGCTCGATGTCTACGACGTCTACTCCAATGCCAACAATCATGCGGTTATTCTACGGTCACGCTCTTGGCGAGGTTACGCGGCTGATCGACGTCGTAACCCTTCGCCCCGGCCAATTCAGCAGCAAAGATCTGCAGTGGCACGGTGGTGAGCAGCGGCATGAGCAGCGTGGGCGTCTCCGGAACGTAGAAGACGTGCTCTGCGTAGTCCTTGACCGACTCGTCGCCTTCTTCAGCAATGACCAGCGTACGTGCACCACGTGCGCGGACTTCCTGGATGTTGCTGACGACCTTGGAGTGCAGGGAGTCACGACCACGCGGGGACGGGACAACCACGAAAACCGGCTGGCCGTCGTCGATCAGGGCGATCGGTCCGTGCTTGAGTTCACCGGCGGCGAAGCCCTCAGCGTGGATGTAGGCAATTTCCTTGAGCTTCAAGGCACCTTCAAGGGCCACCGGGAAGCCAACGTGGCGGCCCAGGAACAAGACGGACTTTTCGTCCTTCATGCTGCGGGCGAGTTCACGCAAAGGACCTGCGTTGTCCAGGATCTTCTGAATCTTGGCCGGGATCTTGTTCAGGTCCGCGAGGACGTCCTTGATCTGGCCGGAGAAGATGTTGCCACGCAGCTGGGCCAGGTAAAGGCCAAGCAAGTAAGCGGCAGTGATCTGGGCGAGGAACGCCTTGGTGGATGCAACCGCGATTTCCGGGCCAGCGTGGGTGTAGAGCACGGCGTCGGATTCGCGCGGGATGGTGGAACCGTTGGTGTTGCAGATGGAGATCGTCTTGGCGCCCTGTTCGCGGGCATAGCGAACGGCCATGAGCGTATCCATGGTCTCGCCGGACTGGCTGATGGAAACCACCAGGGTGTTGGAGTCGACAATCGGATCGCGGTAACGGAACTCGTGTGCGAGCTCTACTTCCGTGGGAATACGGCACCAGTTTTCGATGGCGTACTTGGCAACCAGCCCAGCGTAGGCCGCGGTACCGCATGCCAGAACGATGATCTTGTCAACCTGCTTGAGGAGCTCAGGATCGATGCGGACCTCGTCCAGCGTCAGCTTTCCGTTGAGGTCCGAGCGTCCCAGGAGGGTCTGGGCTACGGCGTCGGGCTGGTCATGGATTTCCTTCTCCATGAAGGAGCTGAAGCCACCCTTTTCGGCAGAAGCCGGGTCCCAGTCAACGTGGTATTCCTTGCCTTCAGCGGGAGCGCCGAAGAAGTCGGTGATCTCCACGGAGTCCGCGGTGATGGTGACGATCTGGTCCTGACCGAGTTCCACGGCGCGGCGCGTGTAGTCGATGAAGCCGGAGACGTCCGAGCCGAGGAAGTTCTCGCCGTCGCCAAGGCCGACCACGAGCGGGGAGTTGCGGCGGGCGGCCACGACGACGTCGGGCTGGTCCGCGTGGACGGCGAGGAGGGTGAAAGCACCTTCCAGACGCTGGCAAGCCAGGCGCATCGCCTGGGTGAGGTCGCCGCCGGTGCCGTTGAGTTCGTTGCGGAAGATGTTGCCAACCAGGGCGGCAGCAACCTCAGTGTCCGTTTCGGATTCGAACGTGACGCCCTTAGCCAGCAGTTCCTGCTTAAGCTCGGCGAAGTTTTCGATGATGCCGTTGTGAATCAACGCCAGACGCCCGCCGTCGGAAAGGTGGGGGTGTGCGTTTCGGTCGGTGGGTCCGCCATGCGTGGCCCAACGAGTGTGGCCAATGCCGGTCAGGGATTCAGGGACCGGGTTTGCTTCCAGTTCACTGATCAGGTTGCTCAACTTGCCGGACTTTTTACGGGACGAGATGGTTCCATCAGCCACCACTGCGACGCCAGCGGAGTCATAGCCGCGGTACTCAAGACGACGCAGCCCCTCCACGACGACGTCAAGGGCGCTGTGACCAGCTGCCTTACGAGACGAATTGCCAACATAGCCTACGATTCCACACATGGGTATAAGCCTAACGGCTAGGTCAAACAACTGATGTGGGACGTCCCCCCTCCCCCTCTTGTTTCTGAGGCGTTGATCACCCACAATTCACCTTCACGTCGTCCCGCATTTCCTGATCCGCCGGGCTAAGGGCAGAATCAGAACGTGACTTTGCAACGCACCGAAGCAAACGGCGACGGCGCTTCCCCCTTTGTTGAGCTGGACCGCCAAACGTGGTCGCGGCTTGCAGCACAAATGGAGCAGCCCCTCAACGAAGAGGACATATTCCGTCTGCGAGGCCTCGGCGATCCCCTGGATATGAAGGAAGTGCGGGAGGTATACCTCCCCCTTTCGCGGCTTCTGCACCTCTACGTCGAGGCTTCACATCAACTTCACGCGGCAACAACCACGTTCTTGGGCGAGCAAACACAACGCACCCCGTTTGTCATCGGTGTGGCCGGTTCCGTTGCCGTAGGAAAATCCACCATCGCCCGCGTTCTCCGTGAAATGCTGCGGCGCTGGCCGGGAACACCCAACGTAGAACTCATCACCACGGACGGCTTCCTCTACCCGTTGGCGGAGCTGAAGCGCCGGCACTTGCTGGAACGAAAGGGTTTCCCCGAGTCCTACGACCGACGTGCGCTCTTGCGTTTTGTGTCGGAAATCAAGGGTGGAGCCGAGGAAGTCCGGGCACCGTGGTACTCCCACGTCACCTACGACATCGTCCCGGGCAAGGAAGTCGTAGTGCGCCGCCCCGACGTGTTGATCGTGGAAGGCCTCAACGTTCTGGCCCCCGCCAGGCCCCGCATGGATGGCAAGCAGGGCCTCGCGCTGAGCGACTTCTTTGACTTCTCCATCTACGTTGACGCCAAGACCTCCTACATCGAGGAGTGGTACGTGGACCGGTTCCGAAAGCTCCGCAGCACAGCCTTCGCGCAGCCAGAGTCCTACTTCCACCGCTACGCCACGCTGTCAGACGAAGATGCCGAGTCAACAGCCCGCGGCATCTGGAAGCGCATCAACGAGCCCAACCTCGAAGAGAACGTGCTCCCCACCCGTGGCCGCGCCCAACTGGTACTTACCAAGGATGCAGACCACTCCATCCGGCGCATGCTTTTGCGGAAGGTCTAGCGTGGACTTCCAACCTCAGCCCATGCCCAGCCGCAGGGCATTCGCGGGCTTCCTCACAGCTGGCGCAGGCCTGGCCGCACTGACGGCCTGCACTCCGGATGGCCCCGCCTCGTCCCCTGCCGGGGCTTCGGCGACACCGTCCACCGTTGCCTCCAGCGCCACGCCCACCCAAGTCACTGCCGTTACGCCTGCTGCCGCTACCGAGCCTTCAAGCGCTCCTCCAAGCGCAGCGCCCTCACAAGCTGCAGCACCATCACAAGGCGCAGCCAAGCAGTTCTCGCTGACCGATCCAGCGAGCCCATGGGTGGTGGTCAACAAGCACCGGCCGTTGAACCCTCAAAATTATGTCCCGGCCGATTTGGTTCGGCCGAACATCCGGCTCGCCGTCACTGGCGAAGCCACACTGATGAACAGCACGACGGCGGCTGCCGCAGAAAAGATGTTCGCCGCAGCGGCGGCCGAAGGCGTCATCATGGCACTGGCGTCGGGGTATCGTTCCTATTCAACCCAGGTGGTCACGTACAACGGCTACGTCGCGAGCAGCGGCCAGGTTGCAGCCGACCGGGCCTCTGCACGCCCCGGTCATTCTGAACACCAAACGGGCTGGTCCTTTGACATAGCCGACGGCGGGGGTGCCGGCAGTTTCCAGCCCTGCTTCGCCGATCAGCCCGCGGCTATTTGGGCCAAAGCCAACGCGCACAAATTCGGTTTCATCGTGCGCTATCCGTGGATGTTCCATGAAACCACCGGATACTTCTACGAGTCCTGGCACCTGCGCTACATCGGCGTCGAAGCAGCGACAGAGATGAACACCCGGGGCATCGCAACGCTCGAGGAGTACTTCGGGTTGGAAGCAGCGCCCGACTACCTGTAGCGCAGGTCCTTCTAAACGCCGGTCCTTTTAAACCAGCTCGGCCCGCTCTCCTGGAACCAGTAAACCGGTAATCCAGGAAGGCGGGCCGAAGTTGCTTGGATTCTTATACAGCCAGTTCGCTGGGAGCGCTCAGGCGTTCCTTGACTACGGCAGCAAGGCTGTTGCAAATTCGCTCGGCCGTCTCCATATCCGCAGCTTCCACCATGACGCGGACCAGGGCCTCGGTTCCGGACGGGCGCAGCAGCACACGGCCGGTTTCGCCCAGTTCCAGTTCAGCAGCGGCTACTGCTGCGGCAACTCCTTCGTCGGTGCCCGCACGGGCCTTGTCCACACCCTTGACGTTGATCATGAGCTGCGGGAGCTTGGTCATCGCCGTTGCGAGTTCCTTCAAGCTACGACCCGTGAGGGCCACCTGCGCAGCAAGCTGCAGGCCGGTGAGCACGCCATCGCCGGTGGTTGCGTAATCGGAGAAGATCACGTGGCCGGACTGTTCGCCACCCAGGTTGTAGCCGCCGTCGCGCATTTCCTCCAGCACGTAACGGTCGCCAACAGCAGTTTCGCGGATGGTGATACCGGCATTGCGGAGGGCAATCTTGAGTCCGAGGTTGCTCATGACCGTGGCAACCAGGATGCTGTCCTTGAGCTTGCCCGCTTCATTGAGTGCCAGCGCCAGGATCGCCATGATCTGGTCGCCATCTACTTCGTTGCCTTCGTGGTCTACAGCGAGGCAGCGGTCGGCGTCGCCGTCGTGGGCAATGCCAAGGTTCGCACCGTGCTTGACCACCGCTTCCTTCAACGGACCCAGGTGGGTGGAGCCGACGCCGTCGTTGATGTTCAAGCCGTCCGGCTCGGCCCCGATGACGACGACGTCCGCGCCAGCGTCCTTGAACACCTGAGGCGAACAACCACTGGCCGCGCCGTGAGCGCAGTCCAGGACAACCTTCAGGCCCTCCAGGCGCTTGGGGAGGGTGCCGAGCAAGTGGACAATGTAGCGGTCCTCAGCGTCGGAGAAGCGCTGGATGCGTCCGACGTTGCCGCCGACGGGCCGCTGAGGCTCTTTGCCGAGCTGTGCTTCGATGGCGTCCTCGACGTCGTCGGGCAGCTTCTGGCCGCCGCGAGCGAAGAACTTGATCCCGTTGTCAGGGGCCGGGTTATGGGAGGCCGAGAGCATGACGCCGAAATCGGCGTCGAGGTCTGCCACCAGGTAGGCCGCAGCCGGGGTGGGCAGCAC
Source organism: Paenarthrobacter aromaticivorans (assembly GCF_019038615.1). Taxonomy (NCBI): domain Bacteria; kingdom Bacillati; phylum Actinomycetota; class Actinomycetes; order Micrococcales; family Micrococcaceae; genus Paenarthrobacter; species Paenarthrobacter aromaticivorans. The sequence continues at coordinate 157,504 of NZ_JAHOPC010000006.1, read as the reverse complement.
CCCGGCGTCATAGACATCGATGCCCGAGCTGGAGAGCCCCGCTTCGACGGCGGCGGCAAGGAACTCGCCACTCGCTCTGGGGTCCCGGGCGACTACGGCGCGAGGCCGCTTGCCATCGGTTGTGCGGTCATGGCCGAGTACGACGGCGGCGGCCTGGGCCAGCTGCATAGCCAGCTCGGCGGTGAGCAATCCGTTCGCGAGACCGCGCACGCCATCTGTTCCAAATAATCTAGACATCGGCTCAAGTTTAGACGACGACGGGACACCACCCGTCCAGCAGCGTGTCGGAACGTCATGTGCACAGGTCAAATCCGGCTCACACCTTGCATCTTCGAACTGCTTAAAGGCAACTTCTTAAACGGCGAAAGCCCGCCCCGCCGAAGCGGCGGAACGGGCTTTCGAGTAAGCGCAGATTAACGCTTGGAGTACTGCTGAGCCTTACGTGCCTTCTTGAGACCAGCCTTCTTACGCTCGATGACGCGGGCGTCACGGCGCAGGTAACCGGCCTTCTTGAGGGTGGCGCGGTTGTTGTCGACGTCGATCTCGTTCAGCGAGCGAGCAACACCGAGGCGCAGTGCACCGGCCTGGCCGGAGATGCCACCACCGTGGATGCGGGCGATGACGTCGTAGGCACCTTCAAGATCAAGGATCTTGAAGGGCTCGTTGACATCCTGCTGGTGCAGCTTGTTCGGGAAGTAGTTCTCCAGCGTGCGGCCGTTGATGATCCACTTGCCGGAACCCGGGATGACGCGAACGCGTGCAACGGCTTCCTTGCGGCGGCCAACAGCTGCACCGGCAACGGTCAGCGCCGGGCGCTCCTTCTTGGGCGCATCTTCAACAGATGTGCTTTCAGAGGTGTAGCTGGTGAGGGTTTCCTCAGCCTCGACGGCTTCGGCGGTCAGTTCTTCGTTCTGAGCCACGGTTCTCCTTGTAATGAAAAGTTGTTTGGTGGCCAGGACTACTGGGCGACCTGGGTGATTTCGAAAGTCTTCGGCTGCTGTGCAGCGTGCGGGTGCTCGGGGCCTGCGTAGACCTTGAGCTTGCCCAGCTGCTGAGCGGCGAGGGAGTTCTTGGGGAGCATGCCCTTGATGGCCTTCTCAACAGCGCGAACCGGGTTGGATTCCAGCAGTTCGGCGTAGTTGACGGAGGTCAGACCGCCCGGGTAACCGGAGTGGCGGTATGCGCGCTTCTGCTCCAGCTTGGCGCCGGTGAGGGCAACCTTTTCAGCGTTGATGATGATGACGAAGTCGCCCATGTCCATGTGGGACGCAAAGGTCGGCTTGTGCTTTCCGCGCAGCAGTGTTGCGGTCTGGCTGGCAAGACGACCAAGGACAACGTCGGTGGCGTCAATGACGTGCCACTGGCGGTTGATATCGCCGGGCTTCGGGGTGTACGTACGCACGGTTTTGCCTCGTTCTTGTTCTGGCGTTCATGTTTTAGGCGACACGCAGTGAGGCGTGTACCTACTATGTATGCGTTACCGGAGCAGAGGTGAGGGCTCTATAGACCAGTCATCCCAGAATCTCGATATGCCTCTTGAGTTAGCGATCCTGCAACTGGATCCCCGAGAAGGCATGTGTCATCGAGATAGGACACGCACAACGACTATAAACAATACCTTCAACGGGCCGTCCGGGTCAAAATGGGGTATCCGCCCCTCGGGGTCGCATGCGCTTTGAGGGAGAGTACATGACCAACGGTCCCGTTTTCCTGCTCCTGCTCGCCATCGCCGGCTTGCTGTTGAGTCCGGCCGTCGAGTTCGTGATCGCGCGTAGCCTTCCGCGCCTCGGCGGACTCCCCTCACTTGCAGCCCGTATTACGACGGCGGCAGTCACCGCACTGCTATTTGCCCTGTTGGGATGGCGCTTCGGTTTTACCCCGGAATTGCCGGCGTTCCTTTTATTGGCACTTCTTGGGGTGCAGCTTTCGAGAATAGATTTCACCCTCCATTTGCTGCCAAACCCCCTCGTTTTGTTCCTGCTAGGAGGCGGTTTTGTTCTCCTTGCCGCGTCCGCGGCACTCGATCCCGCCTGGCCCGAGCTACTCCGAGCACTCGCCGGAGGGCTCATACTCTTCGTTGGCTACCTGATTCTGGGACTTATTTCGCCGAGAAGCCTCGGAATGGGCGATGTGAAGCTCGCAGCACCCGTCGGACTGTACTTGGGGTACTTGGGTTGGAAGCAAGTACTCTACGGCGGACTACTGGGATTCGTGGTGGGCGGGGTGCTGACGGTGCTGCTGTTGCGCCTGAATCGCAAGGAAAAGACGGTGGAAACAGCGCACGGGCCGGCGATGGTTGTTGCTGCATTGGGTGTCACCCTCCTACTTCAGTAGGGGTACGCCATCTGGCGCTCCCGTCGCTCCTCATGAGCTCCAAAATGTAAGGCTGCTGTCTATTCCAAGTAGTCACTCCCCCTTTTTGCGTTCCAAACTGAGTACTCCCCTGCCCTTCTACGGGTGACCGCCTGATATGCGTTGCAGGAATTCGAGTACGACTACGCATTGTTCAGCAGCTCCTCCAGGGTGAATTCTTATCTCATCGAATTCCGAACCGCTAAACGCAACATGGGGGTAGTTCGGGAATCGAAGGCAAATTCCGATAATTTGCTGGACCTATATCCAACTATTTCAAAAACTCTAAATTCATCTGGGAAGGATTTTCCAATGTCTGCTCTTATGTTCACCGTCACCTCGTACATCGCCGGCGTCAAGGCCCGCCTCACCTCCGAGGAGAAGGGCGCGACGATGGTTGAATACGGCATCATGGTCGCCCTGATCGCAGTAGTCGTCATGGGCTCGGTGTTGTTCCTCGGCCCGGCCATCGCCGCCCTCTTCGACCAGGTAACTGCCGCTCTCTAGTTCGCACACCGGCGGTTGGCCGCGCTGGCAACTTGTTTTGTCGCTGCGGCCGACCGCCGTCTTTAAGGGCACGTATGCTGCCGGGATTCTGGGTCTGGGAGACGATCGTGAAATCACGTAAGAAAGAGCGCGGCGCAGTAGCCGTGGAAATGGCGATTCTATTGCCGCTCCTACTGCTGATCCTGGTGGGGATCGTTGAGTTCGGGCGGGCTCTGAACGTTCAAGTGTCTTTGACACAAGCCGCCCGTGAAGGGGCCCGCTACGCGGCGGTGCATTACAAGGACGGTTCTCTCGATGTGGCGGGAACCGCGCTGGGATCCGCCCCGTCGCTGGCCGGCTTAGGTGTGTCTGTCAGCGATAATGCGTCCAGCTGCGCACCAGGCTCCAACGTCACAGTAACCACCAGCGTCTCCCTAACATCAATGTCAGGATTTCTTGACGCCGGCTTTTTTGGCGCACCTGGCATCTTCCCGCTCAACATGACTGGAGTAGGAGTAATGCGATGCGGTGGCTAAAGGCAGAAGTGGCGCGTGGCACGCGCAACGATGGGAAAGAGTCCAAGGAGCGCGGCGCCGCTACCGTAATGGTCGCCACCATGATGGTGGCCTTGTTGGGCTTCGCCGCCCTTGCGGTGGACGTAGGTGCCCTTTACGCCGAAAAGGCCCAGTTGCAGAACGGCGCCGACGCAGCGGCACTTGCGATCGCCACGGATTGCGCCGGCGGCAGCTGCGGCAACAGTACGGCAACGGGAAACCAATTCGCCAACAACAATGCAAATGACAATGCCAGTGGTGCAACCGTCACGTTTCCAGCGGCCACTAAAGTCCGTGTGGTCACCAATGCGAGGGATACGTCAGGTCAAAACAGCTTCTCCCTGTTCTTTGCACGGGTACTGGGGTTCGACACAACGCCCGTGGATGCAGCTGCTGAGGCCTCCTGGGGAGCACCGTCTACGGCCACTACCTTGCCGTGGACGGTCAGTGAGTGCGTGTTCAAGAAGTACTTGTCTCCAACGCAGCTGGCTTCGCTGAACTCCACCGGGAACTTCACCGGCGACCCCATCCCCACCCACATTCTCTTGCGGTATGACGAGAATGCCCCTGCCTATCCAGGATGTGCGTCCCAAAACGGGTATGAGCCCGGAGGTTTTGGATGGCTCCTCACCAACTCAGGCTGCGCCACTGATATCTCCGTGAATGCGACGGTCCAGGGGCAGCCAGGCAACCACTTCCCCAACGATGCCGCCTGCAATTCCGTCCTAGCACACATCATGGACGAACCAGCTCTTATCCCCCTCTTCAGGACGGCAACCGGCAATGGGGACAATGCGACGTACACCCTCATCGGCTTCGCGGCATTCAAGGTCACGGGCTATAAGTTCAGCGGCTCAGGAGGAATCCTGGATCCCGCCGCGCCGAACTGCAACGGGAATTGCAGGGGCATCCAAGGCTACTTCGAGCGATTCGTCTCTCTGGAAGATGGCATGACGGTCACCGGCGGTACCCCCAATTACGGAGCGTCCGTCGTGACGCTCACCGAGTAGCCGCTCGAAGAGCGCTACCTATCTCAGGAAACCCGAAGGGAGTTAGAAAGTGAAAGCACGCCTACTGGGAGGCATTGCTGCACTGCTTTTGGCAGTCATCGGCACCGTATTGCTGGTTACCTACGTTCAGGGAGCCGACAAGCGGGCGCAGCAAGGGCTAGATCCCGTAAACGTTCTTGTGGTCAAGGAACGGATTCCAGCCGGCACCAAGGCCGAGGACCTCGGTTCCAAGGTGAAGGCAGAAACACTGCCGCAGTCTGCGGTGGCACCCGGCACCATCGCCGCGCTCAACGATCAGAACGGCAAGGTCACATCAGTGGACCTGCAGCCAGGAGAACAACTGCTCGGCGTTAAGTTGGTAAGCCCCAAGGACCTGGCCCCTGGCACGGTCCCTGTACCGGATGGTTTGCAGGAGCAGACGTTCATCCTGGCACCCGAGCGTATCCTCGGTGGCCGCCTCGAAGCCGGGGACACGGTCACAGTGTTCGCATCATTCAAGGTGGACGGGGACATCCCCGCTGGGGTAGACCTGCCGGCCGAGGTGAAGGGCTGGAAGCAGTACACCAAACTGCTCTACCACGATGTCCTGGTCACTGCAGTCCAGCAGGCTGCACCGGACACCGAAAAGAAGTCCGCCAACACCGATGCCGTCGCCCTGCCCAATGGTTCCGCATATGTGACTGTTGCCCTCAGCGACGCGAACGCCGCCAAGATGGTCTTCGGAGCGGAATTCGGCACCATCTATCTGTCCAAGCAGACCGACAAGACCGCGAAGAGCGAACCGCCGGTAACCACTCTGGGAGGCGAGTTGAAATGAGCAGATTTGTAGCCATAACTGCGGTCCGTGACTTCGAGGGCCGGGTTCGGCAGGCCATCACGGGTGCTTTGCATGGTGACCTGCAAACGCTCTCCCCGGATGTGCTCCAGGCCGGAACGGACGAGGTCTTCAAGCAACTGACGGGTGCACCGCCGGAAGTAATGATTCTCGGACCTGGCGTCAACCCGGATGATGCCCTCAAGTTGGCCACGGTTTTCGACCTGCAATACCCGGAAATCAGCCTCTTGCTGGTTTCTACCCCAGAGCCGGACATCGTGCTTCGCGCCATGCATTCAGGCGTCAGGGACGTCGTTTCACCGGAAATCGAGGTCAATGAGCTTCGGGTACTTCTGGAGCGTGCGTGCCTCGCTTCGGCCAGCCGCCGCCGAGGCATGCAGCCGGCCGCCGAGTCCGGCCAGGACCGGGGCCGTGTCATTGCCGTCATGTCGCCCAAGGGCGGCGTGGGAAAGACCACCGTCGCAACCAACCTTGCCGTGGGGCTCGGGGCCATGGCACCCATGGGAGTCGTGATTGTGGATCTTGATCTGCAATTCGGTGACGTCGCCTCCGGTCTGCTGCTGGAACCTGAACACTCAATCACTGAAGCAGTTCACGGACCAGCAGCGCAAGACTCCATGGTGCTCAAGGCCTTCCTTACGGTCCACCCGGCCGGAATCTATGCCCTGTGCGCACCACGAAAGCCCTCGGAGTCTGATTACATCACGGCGGACCACGTCTCCAGGTTGCTCAACCAGCTGGCAAGCGAGTTCAAGTATGTGGTGGTGGACACCGCTCCTGGACTGGGTGAGCACTGCCTTGCGACGCTGGAGCTGGCCACCGATGGCGTTTGGGTGTGCGGCATGGACGTCCCAAGCATCCGGGGGCTGCGCAAGTGCTTCAGCGTGCTCAAGGAACTGCAGCTCCTCCCACAGGGCCGACACACGGTGCTGAACTTCGCGGACAGAAAGAGCGGCATTTCCGTACAGGACGTCGAGGCTACTATCGGTGTCCCCATTGACACCGTAATCCCCCGCTCCCGGAACCTGCCATTCTCCACCAACCGGGGGGTGCCGGTTCTTCAAGGAACCACGCGGGACTCCGCAGCCAAGGGTCTGAAAAAGCTGGTCGAGCGGTTTGACCCTCGGCTCGCTACGGTACCGCAGACCAAAGTGCACCGAAGGGTAGTGGTGTCATGAAGCTCTCGGAACGGCTAACGAAGAACAACCCGCTTGCCGCAGCGGAGATCCCCACCGACGACAACACTCACCTTAACCCCGCGACTTCCACGTTAGCGCCACCCCCGTCAGTACCTGGTCCCACCACGACACTGCTTGGTGGACCGCCCTCGGTACCAGCAGTCGACGCATTGGCGGGGTTGAAGCAACGGGCCGCTTCAGCTCTCTTCGAGCGCATGGGCAGCAGGATCGGTGACACGTCTTCGTCGGAAGAAGACCTGAGGTCGTTCGCGGTTGACGAACTCTCTGCCGTTATCGACGACGAACAAGTGCCCCTTTCCCCCGAGGAACGTCGCCGGCTCATCCGGGAAATTTCGGATGAAGTGATGGGCTACGGACCGCTGCAGCGTCTCCTGGAGGATCCGTCCGTCACGGAAGTCATGGTCAATCGGTTCGACCAGATCTACGTGGAACGCCACGGACACCTTGCCTTGACCGACTTGCAATTCAGCTCGGACAACCATCTTCGGAAAGTCATCGAGCGAATCGTCTCCAAGGTGGGTCGCCGAATTGACGAGTCATCCCCCCTGGTGGATGCCCGGTTGGAAGACGGTTCGCGCGTCAATGCGATCATTCCTCCCTTGGCCGTCAACGGTCCTTCGCTGACCATCAGGAAGTTCAGCCATGTGCCATTTACAGTCCGCAACCTGATCGAGTGGGGCTCCATGAGCCATGAGATGGCTGAACTACTAAGCGCATGTGTCCTCGCCCGGCTTAACGTCATCGTCTCCGGCGGTACGGGTACAGGAAAGACAACGCTGCTCAACGTGCTCTCATCGTTCATCCCCGAGTCTGACCGCATCGTGACCATCGAAGATGCTGTCGAGCTCCAGCTGCAGCAACGGCACGTGGTGAGGTTGGAGAGCCGGCCGCCAAACATCGAAGGCAAGGGCGCAGTCACTATTCGCGATCTTGTCCGGAACTCCCTTCGTATGCGTCCCGACCGGATCATCGTCGGTGAAGTCCGCGGTGGAGAGTCACTGGACATGCTCCAGGCCATGAATACCGGCCACGACGGATCGCTTTCCACAGTGCACGCGAACTCGCCACGTGATGCCATTGCAAGGCTGGAGACGCTAGTCCTGATGGCCGGCATGGACCTTCCGCTCCGCGCCATCCGCGAACAGGTTTCATCGGCAGTGGACCTGATAGTCCAAGTAACACGCTTGCGCGACGGCACACGTCGCGTCACCCATGTCACCGAAGTCCAAGGCATGGAGGGCGACGTCGTTACCCTCCAGGATGCCTTCCTTTTCGACTACTCGGCAGGTTTGGATGCTCAAGGGCGTTTCCTCGGGCGGGCCCTTCCAACCGGTATCCGGCCAAGGTTCTTGGACCGTTTTACAGAATTGGGGATACACGTCTCGCCCGCTGTCTTCGGAGTGGCTCCTGCTCCTGTTGGAAGGCGATAGCAATGGACTCGCCTATCCTGTTCATCTCGGCTGTGGGGCTCTGCATTGCCGCCCTGCTTGTCTTGGTCGTCGTTGTCCTGAAACCCCGCAACGGAAGCCTTCCCCTCGACCGCAGGCGTATAGGCACTGTTCCCGACGACTCCGCTGTTGGCCGTGTCTCCCAGTCGGCAGTGCAATTCGTCGATGCTGCCATTGGTCGATCGGGTGGTCTCTTCAATCGGGAGGTTCTTTACAAGGCCGGCGTGAAGCAGGCTCCTGCGGACTTCACGGTCATCGTGGCAATCTCGACTGTCATCATCGGCGTGCTGGGTTCGTTCCTGATCAACCTGATCATCGGCATCGTCTTGGCGATCGCCACCCCCTTTGTCGCCAAATTGATACTCGTCGTGAAGACCGAAAAGCGGCGAGCCAAGTTCGAGACGCAACTTACGGACACCATCCAGATGCTCATCGGTGGTCTGCGCGTCGGCCACAGCATCATGCGGTCGCTTGAATCCGTAGCGCTCGAAGCGCAGGCCCCCACCTCGGAGGAACTTTCCCGGATAGTTAACGAAGTCCGAATTGGCAAGGACGCACGGCAAGCCATTGAAGACTGTGCGGACCGCATGGACAGCGAAGACTTCCGGTGGATCGGGCAAGCGATCCAGATCAATCGCGAAGTGGGTGGCGACCTGGCGGAAGTCCTTGAGCAGGTGGCGGGAACGATCCGCGAACGGAGCGAGATCAAGGGCCATGTCCGGTCCCTCAGCGCTGAAGGAAAGATGTCCGCCTACATTCTGATGGCACTGCCGGTGGGTGTTGGCCTCATCCTGACCATCATGAACCCGGGCTACATGAAAGTGTTCGCCCAGCACCCTGTGGGTATCGCCCTGCTGGTGGCTGCGGGCTTGCTGTTCGTCATCGGCGGCTTCTGGATGAGCCGAACTGTGAAGATCAAGTTCTAGGAGGGCAGATCAATGACTCTCATAGCGTGGCTCATCATCGCCACCATCGTTCTGCCCCTGGCCTACTTTGCCTGGTCCCTGGCAACAATGGACCGTAAAGGGATCGTTGCCGTGCAGACCAACCTTGGCTCCGGTTTCGCACAGGGTGCTGGCGTTGATATCAAACGTCCTCCGCTGCTGCTCGGTGTAGCACGCAAACTGACCCCGGGCAGTTACGAGGCGAAACTGGACCAATGGCTCGCCCTTGCAGGGCGGCCCCAATCCATGCCCCTGACCAAGCTCATTGCGATCAAACCGATTTTGGCAGCGTCAGGTGCACTCGTTGGCGTTCTTTTGATCGCGAGCGGGCCAAGCCCAGTCAGCATCGGATTCGGCTTGTTCCTGACGGCCTTCCTGTATTTCATTCCGGATCTCCTGGTGTACAACACAGGCCTCAAGCGGCAGGAAGCCATCCAACTCGAGTTCCCCAACACGCTTGATCAGATGCTCATCTCCGTCGAGGCGGGGCTGGGCTTTGAGGGAGCCGTCGAACGGGTTTCAACCTACGGTGCAGGGCCGCTGGCACATGAACTGATGCGGACCCTGCAAGATATTCAAGTTGGACGGCCCCGTCAGGAAGCCTACGAAGCTTTGGCGGAACGCTGCACAGTCCCGGACGTCCGCAGCTTTGTCCTTGCAGTTATCCAAGCTGACAAATACGGCATCGGAATCGCGAATGTCCTGCGTGCCCAAGCGAAGCAAGCGCGCGTCAAGCGCCGGCAAAATGCGGAAGAACGCGCAATGAAACTACCTGTTAAGGTGCTCTTCCCCTTGCTGTTCTGCATTTTCCCGGTGTTGTTCATAGTCCTTCTGGGTCCTGCGGCCATAAAGATCATCCAGGCCTTCAGCTGATCTTGCCTCGCGGGAATTAGACCGGCCGTTCGCGGATCCCAGACCGCGGACGGCCACAACGGCCCCCTTCCGGTACCCAGAGCCGGGAGGGGGTCCTCCAACGTCCGGGCCGTCCAGACCCGGTCTCTGGTGCAAAGAGAAATTACTCCCGCCGGGCCCTCGTCAGCTCAGCCCGCGCCAGCAGCTCACCATCCGATGGGTACGCAACTTCCTCCAGCACCAAGGGGTGGGGCGCGGCCAACACGGACTTGGCATCACGCTTACGTTCCAGAAGACGTGCATGTAGCCAGCCCGGTTGCTCCAGGCCTTCGCCCACACGCAGGGCCGAGCCCACCAAGGACCGGACCATGTTGTGGCAGAACGCATCGGCCTGGACGGTAGCCACAATGACCCCGTCGCTCCCCCGTCCGAACTCAAACTTCTGAAGCTCGCGGATGGTTGTGGCGCCCTCGCGGGGCTTGCAGTAGGAACGGAAATCCTGGAGGCCCAGCAACTGGGCGGCGCCTTCGTTCAAGAGCTCAACATTCAGCGGCGCCTTGTGCCACAGCGTAATTCCTCGAAGCACGGGATCCCAGCGCTCCGCGCCGTCAGCAATGCGGTAACTGTAACGACGCCACAACGCGGAGAACCGGGCGTCGAAACCTTCAGGTGCCAGACCGGCGTCGTGCACTTCTATGGCGCCGGTAAGATCGCCGAGAATACGGCTAAGTGCCCCGCGAAGGCGACGCAAAAGCGCGACGGCGGGGTCGAGTTCGTGCCCGCGCGGAAGTCCCAGCCACTCGGCTTCCGTCAGATCGAGGTGGACTACCTGGCCGCGGGCGTGGACACCGGCGTCGGTGCGGCCGGCAACCGTGACCCGGACCGGACGGCGCACGAGGAGTGCCAATGACTCCTCCAATGCCCCCTGCACCGTAAGCAGACCGGGCTGGAGTGCCCATCCGTTGAAGGGTCCTCCGTCATACGAAAGATCCATGCGGACACGCAAAAACCCGCCGCCCCCCAAAGCGGGGGCAGCGGGTTTTCGTTCGTTCATAGACTTAAGTCTACTGTGAAGAATTCAGTGAATTACTTCTTGTCCTCAGCGGCCGGAGCCTCTTCGGTCTCAGCAACTTCAGCGTCAGCAGCCTCGGCCTCAGCGGCCGGAGCCTCTTCGGTTTCAGCAGCTTCGGTCTCCACAGCCTCGGTCTCCACAACCTCTTCCTCAGCAGCCGGAGCAGCCTTGGCAGCAGCAGCGGTTGCTTCAGCAACTACGGCCTGCTTCGGGGAAACCGGCTCGAGGACGAGCTCGATGACAGCCATGGGAGCGTTGTCGCCCTTGCGGTTGCCGATCTTGGTGATACGGGTGTAGCCACCATCGCGGTTGGCGACGGCGCCGGCGATGTCGGTGAACAGCTCGTGGACGATGCCCTTGTCGCTGATCAGGCCGAGAACGCGGCGGCGGGAAGAGAGGTCGCCACGCTTGGCGAAGGTGACCAGACGCTCTGCGTACGGCTTCAGGCGCTTGGCCTTGGTTACCGTGGTGGTGATGCGCTTGTGCTCAAACAGAGCAGCTGCCAGGTTCGCGAGCATGAGGCGCTCGTGAGCCGGGCCGCCTCCGAGGCGCGGACCCTTAGTGGGGGTAGGCATAATTGTTTCTCCTGTTGTGTAAGCCAGTCAGGTCCATCGCTGGACCTGACGGCCAAGATCTGCTTTTTAGAGCTCGTCGTCGCTGAACGCGGCGTCGTCCTCTTCGATGGCTGCGGCGCGGGCTGCGAGATCGAAACCGGGAGGGGAGTCCTTGAGGGACAGACCCAGTTCGACGAGCTTTGCCTTGACCTCGTCAATGGACTTCGCACCGAAGTTACGGATGTCCATCAGGTCAGCCTCGGAGCGGGCAACGAGTTCACCCACGGTGTGGATGCCCTCACGCTTGAGGCAGTTGTAGGAACGGACGGTAAGGTCCAGATCCTCGATCGGCAGAGCCATGTCCGCTGCCAGGGCAGCGTCCGTCGGCGACGGGCCAATCTCGATACCTTCAGCTGCGGTGTTCAGCTCACGAGCCAGACCGAACAGTTCCACCAGGGTGGTGCCTGCAGAAGCAACGGCGTCGCGCGGAGCGATTGCCTGCTTGGTCTCGACGTCGACAATGAGCTTGTCGAAGTCGGTGCGCTGCTCAACACGGGTAGCTTCCACGCGGAAGGTTACCTTCATGACCGGCGAGTAGATCGAGTCAACCGGAATACGGCCGATCTCGGAGTCGCCGGACTTGTTCTGAGCTGCCGAAACGTAGCCACGGCCGCGCTCGATGGTCAGTTCGAGTTCGAACTTGCCCTTCGAGTTCAGAGTGGCAATGTGCAGATCCGGGTTGTGGAATTCGACGCCGGCCGGCGGAGCGATGTCCGCGGCGGTGACGACTCCGGGGCCCTGCTTGCGCAGGTAAGCAACAACCGGCTCGTCGTGCTCGGAGGAAACCGAAAGGTTCTTGATGTTCAGGATGATCTCGGTGACATCTTCCTTGACACCCGGAACCGTGGTGAACTCGTGCAGCACGCCATCGATCCGGATGCTGGTTACAGCGGCACCGGGGATGGAGGAGAGCAGGGTACGGCGGAGGGAGTTTCCGAGGGTGTAGCCGAAGCCCGGCTCCAGCGGTTCAATGATGAAACGGGAGCGGTTCTCGGATACAACTTCTTCAGACAGGGTGGGGCGCTGTGCAATGAGCACTTAGGTTTCCTTTCGGCGAGCATCCGCTATATGACGCAACACAGGTGGTGGAAATCGGCTTCGGTTTCCAGCCTGACCAGCCGGGCCATGCTTGTAGATGGTCTAAACCATGTACAGCAGGCCCGGCCGGTCAGACAGGGAATACCTAATTAGACGCGGCGGCGCTTCGGGGGGCGGCAACCGTTGTGGGCGCTGGGGGTGACGTCCTGGATGGAGCCAACCTCAAGGCCAGCAGCCTGAAGCGAACGGATTGCGGTTTCGCGTCCGGATCCCGGACCCTTGACGAATACGTCAACCTTGCGCAGACCGTGCTCCTGAGCGCGCTTTGCAGCAGCTTCGGCAGCCATCTGGGCAGCGAACGGGGTGGACTTACGGGAGCCCTTGAAGCCAACCTCACCGGCGGAAGCCCAGGAGATTACAGCACCGTTCGGGTCCGTGATGGACACGATGGTGTTGTTAAAGGTGCTCTTGATGTGCGCCTGGCCAAGCGCAATATTCTTCTTATCCTTGCGACGCGGCTTACGAACCGCTCCACGAGTCTTCGGGGGCATTGTTTCTCCTACAGAAAGTTATCGGGGGAAAACCAGGTCAATCCCGAGGGATTAACGTCCGGCCTTCTTCTTGCCGGCGACGGTGCGCTTCGGGCCCTTGCGGGTACGAGCGTTGGTCTTCGTACGCTGACCGCGTACGGGCAGGCCCTTGCGGTGGCGCAGGCCTTCGTAGCTGCCGATCTCAACCTTGCGGCGGATGTCAGCGGCTACCTCGCGGCGAAGGTCACCCTCAACCTTGTAGTTGCCTTCAATGTAGTCACGCAGCTGGACCAGCTCGGCGTCAGTCAGGTCCTTGACGCGAACGTCAGCGCTGATGCCGGTGGCAGCCAGGGTTTCGTGTGCACGGGTCTTGCCCACGCCGTAGATGTAAGTAAGCGCAATTTCCAACCGCTTTTCGCGGGGAATGTCTACGCCAGCGAGACGAGCCATAGTGGCGGTACTCCTTGAATAAACCGGAGGTCGTAGGCAGTACACCCACACGATTCGTGTGGCCCCAGCCTCCGACCGGGGGTACGTTGACCAGGCTCTGTAATGCAGTCCTGGCACAACTTGTGCTGCCTTTATTTACTTGCGTGGGCTAGCAACCCAGGTTTGCCCTTGCGGGCGCTGATTCCCTGAAGGGGAATTAGCCCTGGCGCTGCTTGTGGCGCGGGTTCTCGCAGATCACCATGACCCGGCCGTTACGGCGGATCACTTTGCACTTGTCGCAGATCTGCTTGACGCTCGGCTTGACCTTCATGGCGTTCCTTTGCGTGTTTTGCAGTTGATCTGCTGGAGCGGCTTGGCACTATTGCCTGGGCCGCCCAGCAATTTACTTGTAGCGGTAGACGATACGACCACGTGTGAGGTCGTATGGGCTCAGCTCCACCACTACCCGGTCCTCGGGGAGGATTCGAATGTAGTGCTGACGCATCTTCCCAGAGATGTGTGCGAGAACGACGTGCTTGTTGGTGAGCTCAACACGAAACATCGCATTGGGCAGCGCCTCAGTCACAACGCCCTCGATCTCAATGACCCCGTCCTTCTTGGCCATATCCTCCGCTAACTGTTGTTTGCCGCTGTCCTCCGGTTAGGCACCGAAAATCCAACGGACGTTTTTTGTTTGCTTGGCCCTCTTGGAACCACGACACTAAAAAGGGCGTGGCTGCACAGACAACCAACAAATAACTCTACGCCAATGGGGCCGGAAAGTTAAATCCGTCCATGGTAGCGCACGTACCGCCGCCCGTCACTCCCCTACGGTCCGGTAGGCAGGGAAGTCTCCTGCCGCCGTCGTGACACTTTCGGCCGCTTCAACACCGTCCAGGATCGCCAAACGTACGGCCTCAGCTGCGGCACTTTGGAGCGTTATGAGCGACACCTGCCGCGCCTGCTCGGTACTGCGATCAAGCCCGATGGCGCCAGTCGCCAGGGCGAAAACGGTGTCACCGTCCGCCAAAGTGTGGGACGGATCCAAGGCCCGCGCCAGCCCGGCATGCCCAGAGCTGGCCGTCCGCTTGCACTCGGCAACATCGAGCACAGCATTCGTAGCGATGACGACGAGCGTGGTGTTAAGCCCTTGGGGAGAAACGACGGGAGCAGAGGGGGACTTGCCTTGGGGGCCCGGAACCCGGCCGCGGGCGTCCAAGGTGGGGCCACGACGGCCGGGGTCCCCGGCCGAGCTTGCGAGGTTGGGGAGCCGTTGGGGAGGAACGACCGAGCGCGCAGAGGGTTGCGGGCCCCCACCCACGGGCGCACCCAGCGCATTCACCACAGCTATGGCACCGACGATGATCCCGCTTTCGAGCGCGATCGAGGATGTACCGACACCACCTTTGTACTGCCCGCGGGCGATTACGGCGCCCGTCCCAGCGCCGACATTTCCGCGTTCGACGGCGGCGTGGTCGCCTGAGGCGAACGCTGCGGCGGCTGCCTGGTAACCCATGCCGGCGTCGGGCCGCGCTTTGACGTCACCACCGCGCCCCAGGTCAAAGATGGCCGCGGCCGGAACGATCGGCACCACTGTCCCGGGAACCGCAAAGCCCCGGCCCTGCTCCTCACACCAGAGCTGGGCGCCAGTAGCTGAGGCCAGCCCAAACGCACTGCCACCCGTCAGCACGACGGCGTCGACCGTCGAAACCAACGTCGTAGGGTCCAGGGCATCCGTTTCGTGCGTACCAGGGCCTCCCCCGCGCACGTCCACCGATCCCACGGTTCCCACAGGTGGAAGGACGACTGTCACACCACTGAGCCACCCGCCGTCGTTCCTCTGAACGTGGCCAATACGGATTCCCGGTACATCGGTGATCGCATTCATGGCACCATTGTCCACCTCAAGGCAACGCCCTGAGCCTGCGCAGCACGCCGGGCCGGGAGCAGGCCTCGCTAGGTTACGGGATCGGGAGGGGCACGACTCCCAGCGGGGCCAACTGCTCGGCGCCTCCGTCCGGGGCGGACAGGACCCAGATACCCTTTTCGTGCACTGCCACAGAGTGTTCCCACTGGCACGAGCGCTTGCCATCGGTGGTGACAACGGTCCAGTCATCATCCAAGGTGGCAGTCTCGATGCCACCGCGCACCAGCATGGGTTCGATCGCGAGGCACAGCCCCGGGCGGATCTTCGGGCCACGGTGATTGGTGCGGTAATTCAGGACGTCCGGGGCCATATGCATTTCCGAACCGATTCCGTGGCCCACGTAGTCCTCCAGGATGCCCAGGGGCTTACCGGGGACAGAAGAAACGTAGTCATCAATCGCATTGCCAATGTCGCCTACGAACTTGCCCTTGGCCAGCGCAGCGATCCCTCGCCACATGGCGGCCTCAGTGACGTCCGAGAGTCGCTGGTCTTCAGGATCTGCCGTGCCAACGATGACGGTGCGGGCGGAGTCCGAGTGCCATCCGTCGACGATGCAGCCGCCATCGATGGAAATGATGTCGCCATCGTTGAGGACGCGGTTTCCAGGGATGCCGTGGACGACTTCCTCGTTGACTGACGTGCAGATGGTGGCGGGAAAGCCGTGGTAGCCAAGGAAGTTGGACTTGGCCCCGGCGTCATTCAGGACTGCCGCGAAAACGTCGTCGAGGTCCTTGGTGGTGACGCCTGCCTTGGCCGCGGCAACGGCAGCGTCAAGGGCACGGCTGAGTACCAAACCAGCCTCGTGCATTTTGCGCATATGCTCGTTGGTTTTGTATTCGATGCGGGGCTGACCGAACGCCATGTTCTCCTCTGGATGGTTTGCTGTAGGAGCCGATCAGGCCCCGTGCTCCAACCATTTTCCCGCATCGGAGAGCGTGGTCGAAATTGGTTCGATTCCCAGCTCTTCGCGGAGGCGGTCCAAACGGTAAGTTCTGTCCTTTCCGAGCTGGCTTACGGCGTAGCGCGTGAGGCGTGGTGCCCGGCCGGAAGCGAGGGCAACGGCCTCGGAAATGCCGGCAAGAGCCATGGCAGCGGGTTCCGGAATGTAGCTGATACCCACCCCCTCATGGCCAGTGACAGCAAGCGCCTGCCTCAGCACGGTGCCGAGCTCCACCGGCTCCGCGTCGGCCACGTTGATGGCACCGCGGGCATCGGACTGGCAAGCTGCCAGCGCCGCCTCTGTCAGATTCTCAACATTGGTGAGTTGATGACGAATACCGGCATGCCCAACGGTGAGAAGCCGTCCGTGGCGGACATTGCTGATCAGGCGCGGCAGCAGCGTCCGGTCCCCTGGTCCATAAACTCCATGTGGCCGAAGAACCACGGCGTTGCGATGTCGTCGGGCCTCCACGTCGGCGAGCGCCTTGCTACTTGCGTAGGCGTTGAGGTGGCGCACAGCCACGTCTTCTTCGCCGCGGTTGGTACAGGGCTCCCACCACGGGTACACGCTTGAACTGGAAATGTGCACCAGTCGTGTTGTTGGGTAGGCCTCAGCCACGGCACGGGTACCCAGCACATTCGTGCGGTAGAACATGCGGGCCGCGCCCCAGTCCGCTACGTGGGCGGCAGCATGGATCACCGCGTCCACGGCTGGCATTTGGCCAGGCGGCAAACCCATTAGGTCCCAATACGTCAGTCCAGGGCCGTGGCGTCGCGCGAAACGAACAACATCCCACCCTTGAGCCTGTGCGGCGGCGGCGATTGCTCCCCCTATGAAGCCTGTGGCCCCGGTAACCGCGATTTTCACTGCGCCCCGGCTTTGTCAGCGGACTTACGGGCAAATTGGCGCCGAAGTGCTTCCCGGTCCGGCTTCCCGTGGCGTCCGCTATGAGGGATGTCATCAAGGATTTCGATGTGATCCGGGAGAGCGGATTCGTCAATCAAGGCCGGGAGGACTTTGGTTAGTTTTGCTTTGAGCTGCCCCACTGATTGCCCCTTTGCCTTTGGCTCTCCTTGCGCCCCTGGTTTCCCCTGTGCAGCCACGACGGCCAGCCACACAGCTTCATCACCGATCCCGTCCGGAACCCCCACCATGACGGCCTGCTTAACTCCGGGAACGGAAGTGATCAGCGGTTCATACAGTGCAGGGTAGATGTTGGTTTTGCCCCGGATGATCATGTCCTTCTTGCGACCGATCATAACCAGGCGCGCGGGACCCGTTCCGGGGCCTCCCGCACCGTGGTCCAGCCGTACCAAGTCTCCGGTTGCGTGCTCGATCATGGCGTCCTCACCCAGATATCCGTGGCACATGTTCGGTCCCTGGGCGTACAGTTCGTGATCCTCCCCTACCCGGATCCCGACGGCGGGCAGCGGCTCGCCGAGGAAATCGCCTTCGCCACTTCCGTCCGGCGACGTGAATTCGGCATCAGCGCCGGACGCAAAGGCCAGCTTCTCCGTACCATCGGCGACGGCGATTGGCAGCAACTCCGTCATGCCATAGATGAGTTTGAACTCGACGCCGGAAAGCAGTGCCGTTGCCCGTTTCAGGAAGGGAGCCAGCACCGGCGCGGCTCCAAGCATCACAGTCCGTAGTGTTCCTGGGAGCCTGACGCTCCCATCCTCGACAGCATCCAGGATGGGCGCCAACTGGGAGGGGACAAGGAAAACGTGCGTCGCGCCGTCGTAAGAGTGCTTCTTGCCAGCAACAGGCCCAAGCTCGCGTGCCAAACGAAGAGGATCAATGTGCGCGGAGAAGCCATAGCCGGGCATGGTCCAGTGCGCGCCGGCGATGAGTGCCGGCAAGCCCATCATCAGTTGCTCGGAGTGGATCCGATCGCCCTCGCCAAAGGTACAGCGCTGGTTGAGCTGCTCGAATCCTGCCCCAAGCGAACCCCGTGTATGCACTACACCCTTGGGCGCACCCGTGGTCCCCGACGTAAAAATGATCACGGCTTCCTGCCCAGAGGACGCCACTGTGGAAGGCGGAACGCTATCCGTAGGAAGAGCCGGACTGGCGAGTCGCTTCACCGGCGTCGCGCCTCGGGGAACGCCAGGGAGCCAGGGGCCGGAATAGTAGTGCCGGACGTCCATGGCACCGTAATCCGGCAGGAGCAATCCCCGTCGCCGGGCCAGCGGCCGCAGTGGGCTCCTGGTACTCAGCGCGTACAGAAGGGACTCAGCGGCAGCCCACCGTGGGGCAGCCAGCCTTGCCCGGTCATGGAACAGCGACGGTCCGATCCCTGGATCGATGAACACCACAGAACCACCGGCGCGGACGGCCCCCAGTGCCAGGATGAACGCTGCTGGGCTGGGGCGAACCGAGAACAGCATCCGTTCACCGGCACCGAAGCCATCATCACGGAGATGCCGGGCAGTCGCATCTATACCTTTCACCAGGTCGCGGTATGTGATGGTCCGTCCTGGACGCAACCTGCCGGGCGCCGTGATCGCTGGGCTGTCTGGCACGCGCCCTGCTGCGGCATAGACCGCCTCAATGAGATCGGTGCCGGACAAGGTTTCTTCGAACAATGCGTCATCAGGCATTGGCCAGTTCCAACCTCCTGTATCCGGGAATCAGCACACCTCTGCTCACTTGCCGGGACGAGACAACCCACGGGTGCCGGGCATACCTGTCCAGGAGCAAAGATAGCGTCGCATTGATCTCGGCCATGGCCAACGGCATGCCGATGCAAAAGTGCGGACCCGCACCGAACCACAGCTGCCGCGCATGCGGCGGGATGGGAATCCCAGGCTCGAATCCGCCCAGGCTCTTGGAAGCGTGAACGGTGGATAGCAAAAGACGGTCTCCGGCCCGGATAGCGACTCCGCCAAGGGTGCAAGGAGACACAACATCCCTCAGCATCATCGGGGACGGCACAGTGAACCGTAATGCCTCGTTCACGGCGGAGGGAACACCGGACCGATCCTCAACGAGGCCTTCTATGCGTCCGCTGTCAGCGAGCAGGGCAATCAGGCGCGGAACAAACGACACCAACGTCTCTGTTCCCACCATCACGAACGCGCTGACGATGCCCATGGCTTCTTCCTCGGTCATGCCGAGTGCGCGCAGCCGACCGGGGAACGTTTGGGAGTCGCTCTTTCTGTACGCTGCCCGCGCCGGTCCTGCCAAAACCCCGACGGCGGATCTTCCCTTGGCGATCTGCCTCTCCGTCAGCGTGGGACGCCCCAGGCGCACGAGCGAAGAGATGGAAGACCCTAAATTGAAGAGTTCCCTATTGGGCAACCGGCCGGGGGCATCATCTGGCACGCCCAGCAGCCTGGAGATGACTCCCCCAGCAAGCTCCTTGACGCAGTCCACCAGATCTACGTGGCCACCTGCGTCCAGTCCGTGGTGTAACCGGTCATGAAGCGAATCAGCCGCCGGCTCGACAATCGCCGACACCGAGCCTGGAGTGAAGAGGTCAGCCAGCTTGCGCCGCAGCTCCCTGTGCTCCGCGCCGTCCATGTTCACTAACGCCTTTGGTCCCACTACCGGAGTCCAGAGCGCACCCGAACCCGACGGTCCGTTCTTGATGAATCGTTGGCTATCCATGAGAACTTCGCGCACCAAGGCGGCTTCGCTGACAAGGATCCCCAGGCCGGGCAAACGCACCACCGGCCGTATGCTGCCGAGACCCCGGATGGCCGGGTACAGCAACGGATGCGCCCCCAACTGGACACGCTGCTCCCAGCGTTCAGCCTTGCTCCTGACGCCGCTGGACATTCTTCTGTTGGGCATCCGGCCGTTGGCCACCCTGCCGCTTGGCACCCTGCTGTTGGGCATTCCTCCGTCGAAAATCACGGCGTCACCGGATGTCCACGTGCTCTGGGCGGTACCGGTGGTCCGCATACCAAGCAAGGGTGTTCTTCAAACCCCACGCTTTGACCCGCCGTGAGGAGCCGTACACCACAACATCCCGGCGCAACGCGTAATTGCGGGTCAGCTTTCGCACGCGGTTGGACAGTGCTCGGTCTTCATGGAGGTCTTCTATACTGGTCCGCGGGAATCCCCCGGAACGGTGATACATGTCTGCCGTGATCGCCATATTGCACCCTGGAAGCATCTGATAAGGGCCCAGGTACCCCTCCCCCTTATTGCCGGGGCGGATCCGACCGAAGAAAGATGCGATCTCGACTGCGAGCAACATCATCGTCCGCCCCCGCGTACTGATACCTTCGTCCCCGCGGGGCACGAGCTGGCCGGCGATGAGTTCCAAACCGTCGTCGAACGCCCGAACAATTTTGGCGGTCCAATCCGGCGCAGCGAGGCAATCGGCATCAGTCCGGGCGAGCCACCTTGCGCCGTGCTCCACACCGAACCGCATGCCCGTGTCAGCGGCCGTGCCCGTCCCCTTCTCGGCTTCATGTACAAGCCTGATATCCATGTGGGGATGAGCCGCGGCGAACTCTGAGACGATCAAACAGCTGGCATCCGTCGATCCGTTGTCGACCACCACCACCGTGAAGTCCTGATGTTCCTGGGCCGCGAGAGAGTCCAGCGTCTGCTGGACAAGCTTCTCTTCGTTCAGCATGGGCAGCGCGATGGACAAGGGCCGGGTAGGGGCCGTGCTTCCGAGATGGCGTTCCAGCGTCACAGCCGCACCACCGCCATACCCAGGCTGACGCCGCCGGCGAGTCCCACCAAGGCCACGAGATCGCCCGGACCGCAGCGTCCGCTGTCCACGGCGAGTTTCAATTGCAGGGGCAGGCTAACTGAGGCCAAATTTCCGAAGTCCTCTACCGAAGGCACCAGCAACTCAGGTGGAACACCGGCCCGTTCCGCAAAGACCTCCCGGTACGGTCCACTCACTTGGTGCACGCAAACCACGGCGAAGTCCGTCCACTGCAGTTCCAGCCGGTCCAATGTTTCGTCCAGGACGCCGCAGCCCAGATCCAGAAACGCGTCCTTGAGCTTCTCCCCGTCCATGGTGAAATAGGTAGCTTCCGGATCGCGCGGATACGCAGAACCACCTGCAGCCAAAGTGCCGACAGACCAGTGGCTGCTTCGGGCAGTGAAGCCCATGCCAAGAATGCCGGCCGACCCGGCCTCAAGTCCGTCCGACTCCATTGCCTCTGCACCCGCAGGTTCAAGCAACACTGCCGCGCCGCCGTCGCTCATGGTGTACCCGGGAAAGCTTGACGCGAAAGTGGCAAAGTCCGGAACCCTCCAACGGATCGCCCGCGACGGCGACTCCCCTGTGACCACCAGGACCCTGGCATACCGTCCCGTGGCAATCAGAGCATCGCCCACTTCCAGGCCGTTCAGAAAACTGTTGCACGCATTCTTCACGTCCATCACAGGGCAGCAGAGTCCAAGTTTGGCGGCGGCCATGTGGCCCGTGGCCGGTTCCACCATGTCCTGGCTGGCGGACGCGAAGATGAGGAGGTCTATGTCCGGGGCCTGCAGCCCGCATTCGGCAAGGAGCTTTGCCGCTGCATTGGCCGCAAGGTCCGATGCTTGCTCGGAGTCAGCCATGACGCTCCGGGAGCGGATCCCGGTAACACGGGAAATCAAACCCTTGGGTACCCGGAACCCCGGACTCGACTCACCAATACGGCGTTCGACGGCGGAAGTCCCCAGGCGCGCAGGTGGAAGGTAGACCTCCAAACCTGCAATCCTGCTGTGTCCGGAAAGAGCTGTTTGCATGCGGTTCCCCCAAAAAACTGCCGCGAAACGAAAAGGGTGTGTCCCGCACCAATGGTACGGGACACACCCTTTGCTCCAGCGCCGATGATCCGGCTATGTGGAAAAGCCGTGCTAGACGGCCTTGGCCGACTCGATGGCGGTCAGGACGCGGTCGGTCACTTCGTCGATGCCGCCGATTCCGTCCACCTTCGTCAGGATGCCGCGCTCGGCATACTTGGCAACAACGGCCTCAGTCTGCTCGTGGTAAAGGTCCAGCCGGTGACGGATGACGGCCTCGTTGTCGTCAGAGCGCCCGGTTTCCTTCGCACGGCCCAGGAGGCGGGACACCAGTTCTTCGTCGTCGGCAGTCAGCTGGAGCACGACGTCGAGCTCCTGCTCGCCTTCAGCGAGGATCTGGTCCAGGTAGTCGACCTGCGCGGTGGTGCGCGGGTAACCATCCAGGAGGAAGCCATTCTCGACGTCGCTCTGGCTCAGGCGGTCACGAACCATGTTGTTCGTGACGCTGTCCGGAACGAAGTCACCAGCGTCCATGTATTTCTTGGCTTCAATGCCCAAAGGGGTTTCGCCCTTAACGTTGGCACGGAAGATGTCGCCGGTGGAGATGGCGACTACGCCGAGGCGCTCGGAAATCCGCTCAGCCTGCGTACCCTTACCCGAACCGGGAGGTCCAATGATCAGCATTCTCGTCATCGCAAAAGCCCTTCGTAGTGACGTTGTTGTAGCTGCGCATCAATCTGCTTGACGGTTTCCAGGCCGACACCCACCATGATCAGGATTGACGTACCACCGAACGGGAAGTTCTGGTTGGCATTGATCAGGACGAGTGCAACCAGCGGAATCAATGCCACAAAGCCCAGGTAGAAGGCTCCCGGCAAGGTGATCCTGGAAAGCACGTACTGCAGGTAGTCCGCGGTCGGTTTACCCGCCCGGATGCCCGGAATGAACCCGCCGTACTTCTTCATGTTGTCCGACACTTCTTCAGGGTTGAAGGTGATGGCCACGTAGAAGTAGGTGAAGAACACGATCATGGCGAAGTAGAGCGCCATGTAGATGGGGTGGTCACCACGGGTGAGGTTATTGTTGATCCACTCAACCCATGGTGCCAGCTGCTCCCCTGCCTTCGGCTGGTTGAACTGCGCAATCAGGCCTGGCAGGTACAGCATGGAGGAAGCGAAGATGACGGGCACGACGCCGGCCATGTTCACTTTGATGGGGATGTAGGTGCTTGTGCCACCCACGGTGCGGCGTCCGATCATGCGCTTGGCGTACTGGACGGGAACCCGCCGCTGGGACTGTTCCACGAAGACCACCAGGGCCACCGTGAGCAAGCCGATTGCCAGGACAATGAAGAACGTTCCCGGGCCCTTCGTCTCCCAGATGGAACCAAGTGAACGCGGGAAGCCTGCAGCAATGGAGGTGAAGATGAGCAGCGACATACCGTTGCCCACGCCCTTCTCCGTAACGAGCTCGCCCATCCACATGATGAGGCCCGTGCCGGCCGTCAGGGTGATGATGATGAGCAGCGTCGTAATGATGCTGTCATCAGGAATGATCGGGAGGTTACAACCCGGAAGAAGCTGGCCGGACCGCGCCAAGGACACCAGCGTGGTGGCGTTCAGGAGTCCGAGCGCGATGGTGAGGTACCGGGTGTACTGGGTCAACTTCGACTGGCCCGAGGAGCCCTCTTCATAGAGCTGCTGGAACCGGGGAATGACCACCCGGAGCAGCTGAACGATGATGCTCGACGTGATGTAGGGCATGATGCCCAGTGCAAAGATCGAGACCTGCAGCAACGCGCCGCCGCTGAACAAGTTGACCAGCTGGTAGATGCCCTGCGAGGTGTCACCGTTGTTCAAGCATTGCTGGACATTCTGGTAGTTCACACCAGGCGAGGGGATGAAAGCTCCCAAGCGGAAGATTGTGATGATTCCCAGCGTGAACAACAACTTGCGTCGCAAATCAGGCGTCCGAAACGCCCGGCCGAATGCGCTTAGCAAGCGTCCTCCTGAGTAGAAAGTACAAGGATGTGGATGGGCTCAATGAAACCCAACAACCGAGTCTAGCTGCTTGTGACGCCGTCGTAATAATCGAGAGTCCACCTTCACGCAAAAAATCCCGGTATACGGGGCCGAAGCCCCGCATACCGGGATCTTTTTTACAACGGGGATCAGCCCCACTGGCTCTTAGAGAGCAGTGGTGCTTCCACCTGCTGCAGCAATCTTTTCAGCAGCGCTGGAAGAGAAAGCGTGGGCGGTGACGTCAACCTTGACGGTGATGTCGCCAGTGCCCAGGACCTTGACGGGCTGGTTCTTGCGAACGGCACCCTTCTCAACCAGGGACTCAACGGTGACAGCGCCACCTTCCGGGAACAGCTCGTTGAGCTTGTCCAGGTTCACAACCTGAAACTCAACCCGGAACGGGTTCTTGAAGCCGCGCAGCTTCGGCAGGCGCATGTGCAGCGGCAGCTGGCCGCCGGCAAAGCCAGCCTTTACCTGGTAGCGGGCCTTCGTACCCTTGGTACCGCGACCAGCGGTCTTACCCTTGGAGCCTTCACCACGACCAACACGGGTCTTGGCGGTCTTGGCACCCGGGGCGGGACGCAGGTGGTGGACCTTCAGAGCGTTCTGCTTCTCAGCAGCCTCTGCAGCGGTCTTGTTCTCGGCCATTACTTCGCCTCCTCTACATTCACGAGGTGCGGAACCGTGTTGAGCATTCCAACGGTCACGGCGTCGGCGTCACGGACAACGGTGTGTCCGATGCGCTTCAGGCCGAGGGACCGGAGGGTAGCCTTCTGGTTCTGCTTGGCGCCGATGACGCCCTTGATCTGGGTGATCTCCAACTTGGCGTCGGAGGGAGTCAGGTTCTTAGCCATGACTAAACACCTGCCTTCTGGTTCTGGAGCGCGCGCACCAGAGCAGCAGGAGCAACCTCGTCCAGCGGCAGGCCACGGCGGGCAGCCACCGAAGCGGGCTCTTCGAGCTGCTTCAGAGCGTCAACGGTCGCGTGAACGATGTTGATCGCGTTGGAGGAACCGAGCGACTTGGAGAGGATGTCGTGGATACCCACGCACTCCAGTACCGCGCGGACCGGACCACCGGCGATAACACCGGTACCGGCGGAAGCCGGACGCAGCAGGACAACGCCTGCAGCAGCCTCACCCTGCACGCGGTGCGGGATGGTGTTGCCAACGCGGGGAACGCGGAAGAAGGACTTCTTGGCCTCTTCGACGCCCTTTGCGATAGCAGCGGGAACTTCCTTGGCCTTGCCGTAGCCGACGCCGACCATGCCGTTACCGTCACCGACGACGACGAGAGCGGTGAAGCTGAAGCGACGACCACCCTTGACGACCTTGGCAACGCGGTTGATGGTTACAACGCGCTCTACGAACTGGCTCTTCTCGGCTTCGCGACCGCCGTCGCGGCCTCCACGGCCACCACGGTCGCCGCGGCCCTGGCCACGCTCGCCGCGCTCGCCACGACGTCCGCCGCGGCGGTCGTCGGTAGCGGGTGCGGTCTCAGTTGCTTCAGCAGCTACAGCTTCAGTCACCTGAATGTCCTTTTCGTTATTTTCAACGGTCACAGTGCCAGCCCACCTTCGCGAGCACCGTCAGCGACGGCGGCGATGCGGCCGTGGTACTTGTTACCGCCACGGTCGAAGACAACAGCTTCGACGCCTGCAGCCTTGGCACGCTCGGCAACGAGCTCGCCGACGCGCTTGGCCTTGGCAGTCTTGTCTGCGTCGAGAGCGCGAAGGTCAGCTTCCAAGGTGGAAGCGTAAGCCACGGTTACACCCTTGCTGTCATCGACAACCTGGACGAAGATGTGGCGAGCCGAACGGTTGACGACCAGACGAGGACGTGCAGCCGTACCGGTGATGCGCTTGCGGATACGAAGCTGGCGACGGCTGCGTGCAGCAGACTTGCTCTTGTTCGTACGCTTCTTGTTAATTGCGATGGCCATGGTTTACTTACCAGCCTTTCCGACCTTGCGGCGGATGACTTCGCCGGCGTAACGGACACCCTTGCCCTTGTAGGGGTCAGGCTTGCGCAGCTTGCGAATGTTGGCAGCAACCTCGCCGACCTGCTGCTTGTTGATACCCGCAACAGAGAGCTTGGTCGGACCCTCTACTACGAAGGTGATGCCTTCGGGTGCCGAGACGTTAACCGGGTGGCTGAAGCCAAGAGCGAACTCCAGGTCAGAACCCTTTGCCTGAACGCGGTAACCAGTACCAACGATTTCAAGCTTCTTCTCGTAGCCCTCGGTAACGCCCTGGATCATGTTGGCGATCAGGGTGCGGGTCAGGCCGTGCAGCGAACGCGAGTTGCGCTCGTCGTTCGGGCGGGTGACCGTGAGAGTGTTCTCTTCCAGGGAAACCTCGATCGGGCTGGCCACAGTGTGGCTCAGCTCTCCCTTGGAACCCTTGACGCTGATGACGGAGCCATCGAGCTTGACCTCAACTCCGGCAGGAACGGTGATGGGGAGACGTCCAATACGTGACATTATTCTCTTCCTTTCCCGTTACCAGACGTACGCGAGGACTTCGCCGCCCACGCCCTTCTTACCGGCCTGCTTGTCAGTCAGGAGGCCGGAAGAGGTGGACAGGATAGCGATACCCAGGCCACCCAGCACGTGAGGCAGGTTGGTGGACTTCGCGTAAACGCGGAGGCCGGGCTTGGAGATGCGGCGGACGCCAGCGATGGAACGCTCGCGGTTCGGACCGAACTTCAGGTCGATGGTCAGCTTCTTGCCAACCTCGGCGTCTTCTTCCTTCCAGCCGGCAATGTAGCCTTCTGCCTTCAGGATGTCAGCAACGCGTGCCTTCAGCTTGCTGTACGGCATGGTCACGGTGTCGTGGTACGCCGAGTTTGCATTGCGCAGACGCGTGAGCATGTCTGCGACAGGATCTGTCATAGTCATTTGGGCTATAGCCCTTCCTCATAACGGTTTCCGCTGCGCCTGCTCTTGCGAGCCTGCGCTGCCGGACCTGTTACGTAGTTAGTTTTCGGTCTTGAACGGGAAACCAAGCGCCTTGAGCAGCGCGCGGCCTTCGTCGTCGGTCTTGGCAGTGGTGACGACCGTGATGTCCATACCGCGAACGCGGTCGATGGAGTCCTGGTCGATTTCGTGGAACATAACCTGCTCGGTCAGACCGAAGGTGTAGTTGCCGTTGCCATCGAACTGCTTGCCGTTGAGGCCGCGGAAGTCACGGATACGCGGCAGAGCCAGCGAAACCAGACGGTCCACGAATTCCCACATGCGGTCTCCACGCAGGGTTGCGTGCGCACCGATCGGCATGCCTTCGCGCAGCTTGAACTGTGCGATCGACTTGCGGGCCTTGGTTACCTGCGGCTTCTGGCCGGTGATCAGGGTGAGGTCGCGGACAGCGCCGTCGATCAGCTTGGAGTCCTTGGCGGCATCTCCAACACCCATGTTCACAACAACCTTCACCAGGCGGGGAACCTGGTTCACGTTCGCGTAGTTGAATTCGTCCTGCAGCGACTTCTTGATGGTCTCTGCGTACTTCGTCTTCAGACGCGGAACGATCTTCACTGGAGTCTCGAGAGTCTCAGTCATTAGATGTCCTTCCCGGTGGCCTTGGACACGCGGATACGGACGGTCTTGGTAGCGCCATCCTTCTCAACGGTGTCGAGACGGAAACCAACACGGGTCGGCTTCTTGGTCGACGGGTCAACCAGAGCAACGTTGGAAACGTGGATCGGGGCCTCAACGACCTCGATGCCACCGGTCTTGGTGCCGCGCTGCGACTGACCGACCTTGGTGTGCTTGGTGACGCGGTTGATTCCCTCTACCAGCACGCGGTTGGTGTCCGGGAATACGCGCAGGACCTTGCCCTGCTTGCCGCGGTCGCCGCCACGTTCCTGCTTGGCGCCGGTGATGACCTGAACGAGGTCACCCTTTTTGATCTTAGCCATGGACTAAAGCACCTCCGGGGCCAGCGAAACGATCTTCATGAACTTCTTGTCGCGAAGTTCACGACCAACCGGGCCGAAGATACGGGTACCGCGGGGGTCACCGTCGTTCTTCAGGATCACAGCTGCGTTTTCGTCAAACTTGATGTAGGAACCATCCGCACGGCGGCGTTCCTTCTTGGTACGGACGATGACCGCCTTGACGACGTCGCCCTTCTTTACGTTTCCGCCGGGAATAGCGTCCTTGACGGTAGCGACGATGACGTCGCCAATGCCTGCGTAGCGACGACCGGATCCACCGAGAACGCGAATGGTAAGGATTTCCTTAGCACCCGTGTTGTCGGCGACCTTGAGTCGCGACTCCTGCTGAATCAATTTTTACTCCTTGCGTCGCGCCGGTTCTCAGACCGAAATCATGCATACGGAATGAGCCTTGCGGAACGGTTGATCGGGGTGTCTCTTGACCTGCCTGGATTTTGCCAGAACAGGCCTAAACGCCCGTGCCACGAGCATCAGCTTCCCTTGCAGAAAACTCTGCGCGGGGCAGTATGCAGCGGCACGATTGTTTACGAGGTAGTCGATGACGCACAAATGGCGCCATACAAACTCAATATCCTAGCATGTTTCGCTGGTCTTTCCGAAACGTGCTGGGAACGCGGAAGGGCCCGCGTTCCATGCGGAACGCGGGCCCTTCCAGTGAATCCCAACCGGGCAAGCCCGGCGGTGGATTTACTTGGCCTTTTCGAGGATCTCCACCAGGCGCCACCGCTTGGTAGCGGACAGCGGGCGGGTCTCAGAGATGAGAACGAGGTCGCCGATGCCGGCGGTGTTCTCTTCGTCGTGAGCCTTGACCTTCGAAGTGCGGCGAATAACCTTGCCGTACAGAGCGTGCTTCACGCGGTCTTCAACCTGAACAACGATGGTCTTTTCCATCTTGTCAGAGACAACGTAGCCGCGACGCGTCTTACGGTAACCGCGCTGTTCAGCGCTGGCTGCTGCTTCCGTCACAGTTTCCTTCTCGCTCACTTGGCGTCCTCTCCAGCTTCGGCAGTTTCAGCCTTGGCAGCCTTCTTGGA
This sequence comes from Paenarthrobacter aromaticivorans, assembly GCF_019038615.1. Taxonomy (NCBI): domain Bacteria; kingdom Bacillati; phylum Actinomycetota; class Actinomycetes; order Micrococcales; family Micrococcaceae; genus Paenarthrobacter; species Paenarthrobacter aromaticivorans. Next base: position 128,563 of record NZ_JAHOPC010000006.1, on the reverse strand, counting down.
CTTCTTTTCTTCCTTGGCTTCCACAACCGGTGCGGCAACCTCGGCACGAATGCCCAGCTCGCGCTCACGCAGAACGGTGTAGATGCGTGCGATGTCCTTCTTTACCGCACGCAGGCGACCGTGGTTCTCCAGCTGACCGGTGGCGGACTGGAAACGCAGGTTGAACAGCTCTTCCTTGGACTTGCGGAGTTCTTCAACGAGACGCTCGTTGTCGAAACCGTCCAGCTGTGCGGGTGCGAGATCCTTCGACCCTACTGCCATTTCTATTCACCACCTTCGCGACGCACAATGCGTGCCTTCAACGGGAGCTTGTGGATTGCCAGGCGCAGGGCCTCGCGAGCTACCTCTTCATTGACACCGGAGAGTTCGAAGAGAACCCGGCCCGGCTTGACGTTTGCGACCCACCATTCCGGAGAACCCTTACCGGAACCCATACGGGTTTCAGCAGGCTTCTTCGTCAGCGGACGGTCCGGGTAGATGTTGATCCAGACCTTACCGCCACGCTTGATGTGGCGGGTCATCGCGATACGGGCGGACTCGATCTGACGGTTCGTCACGTATGCCGGGCTCAGGGCCTGGATACCGTACTCACCGAAGCTGACCTTGGTGCCACCCGTTGCAGCGCCGGAACGACCCGGGTGGTGCTGCTTACGGTGCTTGACTCGACGTGGGATAAGCATTTAAGCCTCTCCTCCTTCTGCTGCCGGAGCAGCAGCTTCAGCGGCCGGAGCCTCTGCAGCAACCGGTGCTGCGTCAGCGGCCGGGCGGTCGTTACGACGACGGCGGTCGCCACCCGGGCGGCCCGGACGGTCTCCTGCGCGGCCACGGGACGGAGCAGCAGCTGCCTGCTGAGCCAGTTCCTTGGCAGTTACGTCACCCTTGTAGATCCAAACCTTCACACCGATGCGGCCGAAGGTGGTCTTGGCTTCGTAGAAGCCGTAGTCGATGTTCGCGCGGAGGGTGTGCAGGGGCACACGGCCTTCGCGGTAGAACTCCGAGCGGGACATTTCTGCGCCACCCAGACGACCCGAGCAAGCAACACGGATACCCTTGGCACCCGCACGCTGTGCGGACTGCATGGCCTTCTTCATCGCACGGCGGAAAGCCACGCGGGAAGTCAGCTGCTCAGCGATGCCCTGGGCAACAAGCTGTGCTTCCATCTCGGGGTTCTTGACCTCGAGGATGTTCAGCTGAACCTGCTTGCCAGTGAGCTTTTCGAGCTCGCCGCGGATGCGGTCTGCCTCGGCGCCACGGCGACCGATGACGATACCCGGGCGTGCCGTGTGGATATCCACGCGGACACGGTCACGGGTGCGCTCGATCTCAACCTTGGCGATGCCAGCGCGCTCCATGCCAGTGGACATGAGCTGACGGATCTTGATGTCCTCGCGGACGAAGTCCTTGTAGCGCTGTCCGGCCTTGTTGCTGTCAGCAAACCAGTGCGAAACGTGGTCGGTGGTGATGCCGAGTCGGAACCCGTGCGGGTTTACTTTCTGTCCCACTTAGCGAGCCTCCTCTTTCTCCGGGGTTGCGACGACCACGGTGATGTGGCTGGTCCGCTTCCTAATGCGGTAGGCGCGGCCTTGGGCACGCGGCTGGAACCGCTTCATGGTCGGGCCTTCATCAACGAATGCTTCGCTGATGAACAGGTCGCTGTCGTCGAATGCAACGCCGTCACGGTCCGCGAGGACGCGTGCGTTGGCCATTGCCGACTGAAGTACCTTGAATACCGGCTCCGAAGCTGCCTGCGGGGCAAACTTCAGAATTGCCAGAGCCTCATTCGCTTGCTTACCACGAACAAGGTTGACGACGCGCCGGGCCTTCATAGGCGTTACGCGGATGTGACGCGCAATAGCCTTGGCTTCCATTGCTTTCCTTCTCTCGTCTAAGACGTAAAGTCAGGCGCCTAGCGGCGCTTGCCCTTACGGTCGTCCTTAACATGGCCGCGGAATGTCCGCGTGGGAGCGAATTCGCCGAGCTTGTGCCCGACCATCGACTCAGTGACAAACACCGGAATGTGCTTGCGTCCGTCGTGTACGGCGATCGTGTGCCCGAGCATGTCGGGGATGATCATCGAACGGCGGGACCAGGTCTTGATGACGTTCTTGGTGCCCTTATCGTTTTCCCGTGCGACCTTCACAAAGAGGTGCTGGTCAACGAAAGGACCTTTTTTCAGGCTGCGTGGCATGTGTCCAGGCTCCTATCGCTTGTTCTTGCCAGTACGGCGGCGACGAACAATAAGCTTGTCGCTCTCTTTGTTCGGACGGCGGGTACGGCCCTCGGGCTTGCCGTTCGGGTTAACCGGGTGACGTCCACCGGAAGTCTTACCTTCACCACCACCGTGCGGGTGGTCAACCGGGTTCATGGCTACACCACGGACGGTCGGGCGAACGCCCTTCCAGCGCATACGGCCGGCCTTGCCCCAGTTGATGTTCGACTGCTCGGCGTTGCCGACCTCGCCGACGGTTGCGCGGCAGCGCACGTCAACGTTGCGGATTTCGCCGGAGGGCAGACGCAGCTGGGCGAAGCGGCCTTCCTTGGCAACGAGCTGTACCGAAGCACCAGCGGAACGTGCCATCTTGGCGCCGCCACCCGGACGCAGTTCAACTGCGTGGATAACGGTACCAACCGGGATGTTGCGCAGCGGCAGGTTGTTGCCCGGCTTGATGTCAGCGTCGGGACCAGCCTCGACGAAGTCACCCTGGGACAGCTTGTTAGGAGCGATGATGTAACGCTTGGTGCCATCAACGTAGTGCAGGAGTGCGATGCGAGCCGTGCGGTTCGGGTCGTACTCGATTTCGGCAACGCGGGCGTTGATGCCGTCCTTGTCGTGACGACGGAAGTCGATCAGACGGTACTGGCGCTTGTGCCCACCACCCTTGTGACGGGTGGTGATCTTACCGGAGTTGTTACGGCCGCCAGTCTTGTGCAGCGGACGCAGCAACGACTTTTCCGGAGTCGATCGCGTGATTTCAGCAAAGTCGGCTACGCTCGAGCCACGACGGCCCGGGGTAGTCGGCTTGTATTTACGGATTCCCATAATTTATTTCCTCGTTAAAGTGGTCTCCGCTACGCGAGCGGACCGCCGAAGATGTCGATTGTGCCTTCTTTGAGGGTGACAATTGCACGCTTGGTGCTCTTGCGCTGTCCCCAGCCGAATTTGGTGCGCTTACGCTTACCGGCACGGTTGATGGTGTTGATCGAGTCAACTTTGACCGAGAAGATCTTCTCTACGGCCAATTTGATCTCGGTCTTGTTCGAGCGAGGGTCCACCAGGAAGGTGTACTTGCCTTCGTCGATCAGACCGTAGCTCTTTTCCGATACGACGGGTGCAAGCACGACGTCGCGCGGGTCCTTGATGGTGGTTACGCTCACTTGGAGGCCTCCTCGTTCTTAGCCTTGTCAGCGACGAACGCCTCGAAAGCAGCCTTGGTGAAGACCACGTCGTCGGAAACGAGAACGTCGTAGGTGTTCAGCTGGTCTGCGTACAGAACGTGAACATCTGCGAGGTTGCGCACGGAGAGTGCAGCGACGTCGTTCGCGCGCTCGATGACAACGAGCAGGTTCTTGCGCTCGGAGACTGCACGCAGCGAAGCCAGTGCTTCCTTGGCGGACGGCTTGGTGCCGGCTACCAGTTCAGCGATGACGTGGATGCGACCGTTGCGGGCGCGGTCAGACAGGGCGCCGCGGAGAGCAGCAGCCTTCATCTTCTTGGGGGTGCGCTGGCTGTAGTCACGAGGGGTCGGACCGTGGACAACGCCACCGCCGGTCATGTGAGGAGCACGGATGGAACCCTGACGGGCGCGGCCGGTGCCCTTCTGCTTGAACGGCTTGCGACCTGCACCGGAAACCTCGGCGCGGGTCTTCGTCTTGTGGGTACCCTGGCGGGCAGCAGCGAGCTGTGCGACGACGACCTGGTGCAGCAGCGGCACGTTGGTCTGGACGTCGAAGATCTCTGCAGGCAGGTCTACCTTGACAGTGCTAGTCATCTAACTAGGCTCCCTTCACGGCGGTGCGTACGAGTACGACCTGGCCGCGGGCACCGGGGACGGCACCCTTGATAAGGAGCAGCGACTTCTCAACGTCAACAGCGTGAACCGTGAGGTTCAGCGTCGTGTGACGCTCGGCGCCCATGCGGCCGGCCATTTTCAGGCCCTTGAAGACGCGGCTCGGGGTGGATGCGCCACCGATGGAGCCAGGCTTACGGTGGTTCTTGTGGGCACCGTGGGAGGCGCCAACGCCGTGGAAGCCGTGACGCTTCATAACACCGGCAAAGCCCTTACCCTTGGAGGTGCCGACGACGTCGATCTTCTGGCCGGCTTCGAAGATCTCAACAGAGAGCTCCTGGCCCAGCTCGTAGGATGCGGCGTCTGCGGTACGCAGTTCGACAACGTGGCGGCGAGGGGTTACGCCTGCCTTTTCAAAGTGACCAGCCAGCGGCTTGGTGACCTTACGGGGGTCGATCTGGCCGTAGCCGATCTGGACGGCGACGTAGCCATCTACCTCTGCGTTGCGCAGCTGGGTGATGACGTTGGAGTCAGCCTGGACGACAGTTACCGGGATGAGCTTGTTGTTCTCGTCCCAGACCTGGGTCATGCCGAGCTTCGTGCCCAGCAGGCCCTTTACGTTACGGGTTGCGGTCATAGTCTCTCAGCACCTCCCTAGAGCTTGATTTCGATGTTCACGTCGGCCGGCAGGTCGAGACGCATAAGCGAGTCAACAGCCTTCGGCGTGGGGTCGATGATGTCGATCAGACGCTTGTGAGTACGCATTTCGAAGTGCTCACGGCTGTCCTTGTACTTGTGCGGAGAGCGGATAACGCAGTACACGTTCTTCTCCGTCGGAAGCGGCACCGGGCCGACTACCGTTGCGCCTGCGCGCGTGACCGTCTCAACGATCTTCCGCGCTGAAACATCAATGACCTCGTGGTCATATGACTTCAGCCGGATGCGGATTTTTTGTCCCGCCATGTCGCCTGACTCTCTTTCAGCTAGTGCTGCTCTAGTTAGGGCTGCTCTGTTTACTTACCTGTTGGCGTGGCCGCCGAAGCGTTTGAGGTTTTACCACCACACGCCGCACAAGCTGAATCCGGATCATTCCGGGTTCCTCAACCTGCCGGCGCACCGACCCCCGCGGTCGGGCGTGTCGCGATTTTCACGCAAACTCGACCGCATTCCATGGGGTTCAGGGTTATGTTTGGGCTTCAGCCTGGACCCTGACACCCGGCATTATCCGGATCGGGACACGAAGAAGCGCTTGAACAACTCATCCAGTATGCCGGAATTAAAGACCAAAGGCCAATCGGGCCCTTTGCGGGCATTGCCACATCTGCCACCCGCTGTGGATGATAGTGGAATGACCGCCCAGGATACGGGTTCCGTGGAAGATCTGGCCGCGCGCCTACGTCCAGGGTTCACGCTGGGGGTCGCGGCCGCCGCCTTCCAGATTGAAGGTTCCGTGACCGCTGATGGGCGGGGACCGTCGGGCTGGGATGCGTTCGCGCAAAAGCCTGGAGCAATCGTCGACGCCGACTCCCCCACCATAGCCTGCGATCACTACAACCGCGCCGACGAAGATGTCACCCTGATGCAGGAACTCGGCATCGATTCGTACCGTTTCTCCCTTTCCTGGCCAAGGATCCAGCCCGGCGGCAAGGGCGGAATCAATCGACGTGGGCTGGACTTCTACGATCGCCTGATCGACAAACTCCTTGCTGCCGGCATCTCACCCATGGCAACGCTCTTCCATTGGGATACTCCCTTGGAGCTTGAACACGCGGGCGGCTGGATGAACCGGGATACAGCGGAACGCTTTGCTGTCTATTGCAGCGCTGCAGCAGAGCGATTTGGGGACCGCGTGGAGCACTGGGTCACCATGAATGAACCAGTTTCCGTCACGCTCCAGGGCTATGCCTTGGGGGTCCACGCGCCCGGCCGCCAGTTGTTGTTCGATGCCTTGCCAGCCGCGCATCACCAACTGCTGGGCCATGGCTTGGCAGTGCGCGCCCTGCGTGAAGCCGGGGTGAAGGGGCAGATCGGCATCTCCAACATGCACTCCCCCGTCCGCCCGGCGAGCAACAGCCTCTCGGACCGCTTGATGGCCCAGTCCTTCGATGTGCTCCTCAATCGCATATATGCTGACGCCGTCCTGCTGGGTCAGTACCCCAGGCCACCTTTGCCCATGAAACCGTGGTTCCGGTCATTGGGAACCGTCAGGGATGGTGACCTTGAGCTGATCAGCCAGCCACTGGACTTCTATGGGCTCAACTACTACTACCCCATCAAGGTTGCTGCCGGGCGCGGACCCGCGGAGATCCCCACAGGCACTGCCGTAGAAATGACGAAAGTGCCATTCCATCTGGCCGCCTATCAGGAGTACGAAACGACCGGGTTCGGCTGGCCGGTTGCGCCGGAGCATTTGGCAGTACTGCTCCGCGAGATGAAGGACCGCTACGGTGACGCCCTTCCACCGGTTTATATCACCGAAGGAGGAGCCAGTTTCCCCGAGCCTTCGCACGTGGATGGGCCCATACGGGACCATAACCGGATCAGTTACCTGGCGGAGCATCTTGGCCACGCTCTGACTGCTACAGGACCCGGCGGCATCGCCGAGGACGTTGAACTCCGCGGTTACTACGTGTGGACGCTACTGGACAATTTCGAGTGGGCGGCAGGGTACTCGCAACGCTTTGGCTTGGTGCATGTGGACTTCGATACCTTGGAGCGCACACCCAAAGACTCGTTTTACTGGTTCCGGGCACTGGAACGGGCACGCCACCGGGAACCCTAGCCCATGTGGGTTAACTACCGATCGGGCTACTTGTTTTTGTTGGCGCGGTTGATGCGCTTGGCGCGGTCAATTTCATGGCGGAAGTACTTGCGACCCCACAGCAGTCCGCCGCCGATCACCGCGATGATGACAAGGAAAATCAGGAATTCCATGGTGCTCCTCTCATAGGGTTCAACGTTAGCGGATTCCATCCCGGCTGGATGCTTGTGTAGTTTCTTCTGTTGGGATGTTGCCGCCGGTTGCTGGCGGTTTTCGATTCAGCCGCCATACCGCCAGCACGATCAGGGCCAAGGCAACGAGCGCCAGCATGGCGAATGCGTAACTTCGCAGCGCCCACATCACACTGGCAGCCACGCCCGCAGCGCCCCACCACACGAACATGCGCTCGGCCAGGAGAAGTCCGGCCACGAGGAGCACCACATGGGCCACGAGGACATAGATCTGCTGGGATGATGTCCCCGCGAAAATTGTCCCCACGGCGGTCAAGGAGAGTAGCCCTGCTGTGACTGTAAGCCGCAATTGTCCCTCGGAACGTTGCCGGCCCATGTAGCGCACCCCTGCCACAACCGCGCCGGCAACGACGTACCATTGTGCCGCCCAGAACCAATCAGGCGAGCCGCCATCCACAAACAGCAGCGCCCGCTGGAATCCCGCCAGGGTTGCGAGGACAGTGATTTCTCCGGCCAGCCACTTGCCGTTCGTGACCTCGATAACCACCAACACTCCGGAAACAAGGATCAGGGCCGCGCCCACCAGCGAGGTCTGGTCCCGTCCCAGGCCGACGGCCGCAGCTATGACAAGCCCGGTGATCGAAGTTATCACCAGGGCGTTGCGCCGCCAGGGTTGTGAGGTGATAGAGGGGCCGCCCAACCGTCGGACCACATACATGGCTGCCGCGGTTCCCATTGCGCCTATCAGCCAGGGAAGGAAGGAGTCCCAGGCGGTCAACTCCCGCCCATCCAGCAAACCGTCGACGGCGGTCACAGCACCGACCAGCGCGGCGGGCGCGGCAGGGGCATAGAGGGAGGGCATCCGCTCAAAGTGCGAGGCAGCGAACAGCACGGACGCCAGAACCAGGACGGTAAAACCACTAAGCGACAGCGACGTCGTCACAGCCAACAAACCGCCGGTAGTGGTGAAAGTCAGTGCAGAAACCAACCACAACCACCGTTCGGCCACAGCTGCAACGGAACCCTTGCCAGTCTTGACGGGCCCTGCGTTCACAGGCGCGAAAATTGCCCTGGCTACGACGGCAACCACCGCCAGCCCCAGCAGCACCCATGGCACTTGATACTTGTCCAGCAACGGCTGATACAGCCACGTATCGGATGGGAAGCCCAGGGATGGTCCAGCCGCAATCACTCCTGCTGTGACTGCAGCGATCCCGAAGTACTGCACTCCCCGGGCACCAAAGGTGCGCCACGCAATCGCGGCCCCTAGCGGAACGAACGCCAACTCCGCGAGGAGCACCCAACGGCCACCGCCGTCGTAATCTGCTGTGAGTAAGTAGGCCAGTGGGAGAAGAAGCTGTGCACTTGGTACAGCCCAAACCATTGCCTTCTGGAAGGGGTCATCGCTGCCTCGGCCTCGGAGGAAGGACTGCACAACGAACTGCACTGGCAACTGCAGGATGAGGATCAGCGCGACAGCGACAGACGTAGCCGCAGCCGACTCCGTGAAGTCGGCCACCACTAGGGTGACCAAGACCCCGGACAGAAGGCGCACAGCCAACAGGTATCCACCGCGGGCGAGGCGTTTGCCGGTCACAGCAACCATGAAGCCGCTATATGCCGTAAAGATGCCCAGCAGGAGTTCCACATCCCTGATATTTCCTAGCCGGAGGGCGAACAGCAGAACCATTGCCGCGGGAGCGAACAACCATCCCAGTTTGTCGGCTCGAAGCGTCGTACTGATCGCCACGGCCGCCAGTGCCGTAATGGTGGCACCCGCACCTGGCTGCCAGCCCTCGCGAACCCCGGGCGCCATGGTGAGGAACATACTGCACAGGACCATCCCGGCAAGCACTACACCAGCATCGATAATGGCAGGCCGCAGGAACTTCGCAACATAACCTGCGCGCAGCGGCAGGATCAGCTGCAGAGCAAGGACGACGATGACAATCAGGCCGACGCCAATCCCTTCACCGGCAATCTGGAATCCGGCGTCCTTCGTTGTGTCGTAGTAGGCCGAGGCCACCAACACGGTTCCTGCAGCGCGCGCCAACCACCAGTAGCTTTGCCTATGCAAGGAAGATGGCAACCGGAGGGCTGTGGCGCAAAAGTATGTGACAGCGGCCAAGAGAACCACGTTAGCCAGTGTGCGCGACACAGAAACCGCAGCCACGATGCCTGCCACCGTAGCGGCGGCCGGAGCCAGGAACTCCCCCATTGTCGAACGCCAGATCAGCACGCCACCACCTGTGGGACCGGAACTACTACTGTCCCTACCTTGCGGGAACGCCAACCAGCCGGAGACCAATCCTGCGGCAACCACCACTCCCACAGCAACTGCCACAGTGGGCCGCCCGGGTGCGTCATCGAAAACAGGCAAAGCAAGGAGTCCTGCCATCGCCGCCCCGCCGAACCCCGCTGTGGACGCCCGCCCTCCCATGGTGCGAACACCGTTGCCCTCAAGCAAGGCACTCACCAATTGCTGTACGGCACACGCCGCCACGAAAGCGAACAACGTGTAGGAAGACCTGCCCGGATGATCGGTGAAGCCCCCCGCGGCCGACGCCGCTACGGCTAGCGTCAGGGCGACCCGCCCAGCCAAGAAGTAGACATGTCGAAGGGGCCCCGGCGTGACGGCTCCCAGAAGGAACCAATAGAGGCCCGCGACAGCGAGCAGCACGGTCACAGGCCACGCACCCAGCAACCCAACGAACGGTGCTGCTACAACAAGTACGGCGGCCGGTGCGAACTCTGCCCCGTGGCCCAGCTTCCAGCCCAGCACCATGGCTGTCGTCATAGCAATGAAGAACGGCACGAACTCCGGCATCTGGAATGTTCCCACGCCAAGCATGACCGTGAGGACAACCGCGGCAACAACTTGCAGCCCGAGGCACGAGACGGCGTCGTACCACCACGTGCGCGAAACCACGCGCTTTCCGCCGAACGCGACTCCAACCGATTGAACCCCCAGGCAGATGATTGCAGCCAGCACCACACGGCTTGAGTCCGCAGATACATCCCACACAAGACCCAAAACGGCCAGGGTGAAGGCGGTGCGGGCGCCATAGAAATTGAGCAATCGGTGCTGATCTGACTTCACAAACACCATCACGGCAAAATAAAGCCCGCACATCACCATGACCATGGGGTACTCCCCCTTAGCCAGGAAATTGGGCGTCATGCTGACCGCGAGCCCGACGAACGGCACCACAAACGGATGCAGTACCACCAGAGGACGCATATAGAGCGGAGGAAGCCAACGGGGGCGAACCAGTGCACCCAGTGTGAAGAGAATGGCAACGCCAATCAGCGCGGTAAAGTACCAGACCAAGGCACCGCCAAGCACTGATACTCCAGACCAGGCAGCGGAAACCACGAAGGTGAGTGAGAGCAACGCCAGCACCTTGTTATCGAGGCGCAGCGCAGCGTAAACGTAGGCAGCAGTTCCCAGCAATGACGTGATCAGCCATGCCATGGGGCCGTCATGGAGGGCAAAGTTGTACATGGCCAAGCCTGTAACCGGGACCAATGCCAGCCCTGTACCTGTAAAGGCTATGGCTGCCGGGCGAAGCCGAGGCACCCTTCGCTGGATGATGAGCCCCGAAGAATAGAACAAGATGGTGATGGCCCAAATAGCCACAAAACGAAAAACCTCCGGAAGGCTGGTTCCAACAAACAGGGCGCCAGCGGCAACAAGCAACAGACTCGCGACGTACAACGTGATGTTGATGTTTTGGCGGTCGCGCTTCTCCTTTCTCGCCGCTACCGTTTCCGGGCTCTCGCGCGGGGGAAGCGTCGGCTGGAATTGCAGTTGTTGTGGCGTAGGAGCCACATTGCGCGGGGGAACCGGCCCGCGACTGTACGACGGCGGCACCGCGGGTGGCGCAGCGATCCCCACCGCTTGCTGAAAGACAGGAGGCAAGATCGTCGGCTGGAACGTCGCCGGCTGCCGTGGAGCAGACGATTGCACTACAGTCGCCGATTGCTCCACTGTCGCCGGTTGCTGCCGCACTGCGGGCCGCTGGCTTTGCCCTCGCGCGTCCTCCCAACCTGCCAGATGCCCGGCGAGATACCCCGCACGGTAAGTGGCGGCGTCGTCGATTCTGACAGGCGGCGTCGAGCGGGCCCCCTCCCGCCGGCCCCGCACCACGCCCAGCGCGTAGCCAATGACGCCGATAGCGGCCAAAAGCAGCACCACAAGGCCTGTTGTCAAGAATCCCAGCATGGAAGCTCCTACGGTGATGCCGGGCGCAAGGCCTGCACGGCATTAATCCAATCGATAGATTAATGATAACAAAGAAGAACCCCATCACATAAGCGATGGGGTTCTTCTTTAGCTTGCTACCGGCGATGCCGGAAGTTTGCCGATCTACAAGTAGAAACTACTTGATGATCTTGGTAACACGTCCCGAACCAACGGTGCGGCCGCCTTCGCGGATAGCGAAGCCGAGGCCCTCTTCCATAGCGATCGGCTGGATGAGCTCAACGGTCATCTCAGTGTTGTCGCCAGGCATAACCATTTCCGTGCCTTCCGGCAGGGTGATAACGCCGGTTACGTCCGTGGTACGGAAGTAGAACTGCGGGCGGTAGTTCGAGTAGAACGGGTTGTGACGTCCGCCTTCGTCCTTGGAAAGGATGTAGACGTTGGCCTCGAAGTCGGTGTGCGGGGTGATGGAACCCGGCTTGACGACAACCTGGCCACGCTCGACGTCGTCGCGCTTGAGACCGCGGAGCAGGAGGCCACAGTTCTCGCCGGCCCATGCTTCGTCGAGCTGCTTGTGGAACATCTCGATACCGGTAACCGTGGTCTTCTGGATCGGGCGGATGCCAACGATCTCGACCTCGGAGTTGATGGCGAGGGTTCCACGCTCGGCGCGGCCCGTAACAACGGTGCCACGACCGGTGATGGTGAAGACGTCTTCGATCGGCATCAGGAACGGCTTGTCGCGGTCACGTACGGGGTCCGGAACGGACTCGTCGACAGCTGCCATCAGGTCCTGGACGGACTTGACCCAAACCGGGTCGCCTTCCAGAGCCTTCAGACCGGAAACGCGAACAACCGGAGCTTCATCGCCATCGAAGCCCTGCGAGCTCAGGAGCTCACGAACTTCCATTTCGACGAGGTCGAGGAGTTCTTCGTCATCAACCATGTCCGACTTGTTCAGTGCGACCAGCAGGTAGGGAACACCAACCTGGCGGGCGAGCAGAACGTGCTCACGGGTCTGGGCCATCGGACCATCGGTTGCGGCAACCACGAGGATTGCGCCGTCCATCTGGGCAGCACCGGTGATCATGTTCTTGATGTAGTCAGCGTGACCCGGGGCGTCAACGTGTGCGTAGTGACGCTTCTCGGTCTGGTACTCCACGTGGGAGATGTTGATGGTAATACCGCGCTGGCGCTCTTCCGGAGCAGAGTCGATGGACGCGAAGTCGCGCTGCTCGTTGAGATCCGGGTACTGGTCGTACAGCACCTTGGAAATGGCGGCAGTCAGCGTCGTCTTACCGTGGTCAACGTGACCAATGGTGCCGATGTTGACGTGCGGCTTAGTCCGCTCGAACTTTGCCTTTGCCACAGGTTCCTCCTAGAACGATTTCAAGTGAAGTGCTCCTCGGCCGCGCTTTTCGCGGCAGAAACTTTAGCAAGTCTACTTGGGGGCTTGGTTTTGGTGAAATTGCAGATTCAGGAACCAATACTAGTTCCTAGAGCCTGTTCGCGCAGGGGCCGGGCCGCGGCCTTCGCCGCAGCCCCACCTCACACGCTAAGATGCCCTCCCGGAATCGGAATAGCATCCGTTTTCCGGGAGATTACTCTCCGCGGGTTTTCTGGATGATCTCGTCGGCTACAGCCTTCGGGACCTCCGCGTAGCTGTTGAACGTCATGGAGTACACGGCACGACCCTGCGTCTTGGAACGGAGGTCGCCAATGTAACCGAACATGCCGGACAGCGGAACGTGTGCACGGATAACCTTCACACCTGCTGCGTCCTCCATGGACTGCATCTGGCCACGACGGGCGTTCAGGTCACCAATAACATCACCCATGTATTCCTCAGGTGTGCGGACCTCAACATCCATGAGCGGTTCGAGCAGAACAGGGTTCGCCTTGCGTGCAGCTTCCTTGAAAGCCATACGGCCGGCGATCTTGAACGCCATTTCCGAAGAGTCAACATCGTGGGATGCGCCGTCAATCAGCGTGGCCTTGATGCCGACAACCGGGTAGCCGGCCAGGACGCCGTCGTTCAATGCATCCTGGATACCAGCGTCAACGGACGGGATGTATTCGCGCGGAACGCGGCCACCGGTGACCTTGTTCTCGAACTCGTACAGCTCGCCGGAAGAGGTGTCCATCGGCTCGATCGCGATCTGGATCTTTGCGAACTGACCCGAACCACCGGTCTGCTTCTTGTGCGTGTAGTCGTGACGCTCTACAGCGCGCTTGATGGTTTCGCGGTAAGCAACCTGCGGCTTGCCGACGTTTGCCTCAACCTTGAATTCGCGGCGCATGCGGTCCACCAGGATGTCCAGGTGGAGCTCGCCCATGCCGGCGATGATGGTCTGGCCCGTGTCTTCGTTGAGGGAGACCTGGAAGGTCGGGTCCTCAGCGGAGAGCTTCTGGATAGCCGTGGAGAGCTTCTCCTGGTCACCCTTGGTGTTGGGCTCGATGGCAACCGAGATCACGGGCTCCGGGAAGCTCATGGACTCGAGGACGATCTGCTGGTTGGAGTCACACAGGGTATCGCCTGTGGTGGTGTCCTTCAGACCGATGGCTGCGTAGATGTGGCCGGCGGTAGCGCCCTCAACGGGCATTTCCTTGTTGGCGTGCATCTGGAACAGCTTGCCGATACGTTCCTTCTTGCCCTTGGTGGAGTTGACCACCTGGGCGCCGGCCTCAACGTGACCGGAGTACACGCGGATGAAGGTCAGCTGACCGAAGAACGGGTGCGCAGCAATCTTGAAGGCGAGGGCCGAGAACGGCTCGTCTGCAGACGGCTTGCGGGTGAGTTCCTTCTCTTCGTCGCGGGGATCGTGACCGATCATCGGCGGGACGTCGAGCGGGTTCGGCAGGAAGTCAACAACAGCGTCAAGCATCGGCTGTACGCCACGGTTCTTGAAGGCAGAGCCACAGAACACGGGGTAGAGCTCGGAGTTGATGGTCATCTTGCGGATGCCGGCCTTCAGTTCCTCAAGGGTGAGTTCTTCACCTTCGAGGTACTTCTCCATGAGCTCTTCGGAGGCTTCGGCCACAGTCTCTACGAGCTGTGCACGGTACTCTTCAGCCTTGGCCTGGAGGTCCGCCGGAATTGCCTGCACTTCGTAGGAAGCGCCCATGGTGACGTCACCCTTTGCGTCGCCAGGCCAAACCAGCGCACGCATTTCGAGGAGGTCAACCACGCCGATGAAGTCGTTCTCAGCGCCGATCGGCAGCTGCATGACCAGCGGCTTGGCACCAAGGCGGGAAATGATGGTGTCTACGGTGAAGTAGAAGTCCGCACCCAGCTTGTCCATCTTGTTGACGAAGCAGATACGCGGAACGTTGTACTTGTCAGCCTGGCGCCAAACAGTCTCGGACTGCGGCTCCACGCCTTCCTTGCCGTCGAACACTGCGACAGCACCGTCGAGGACGCGCAGGGAGCGCTCAACCTCAACCGTGAAGTCCACGTGGCCCGGGGTGTCGATGATGTTGATCTGGTTCTGGTTCCAGAAGCAAGTCACGGCGGCAGACGTGATGGTGATGCCGCGTTCCTTTTCCTGTTCCATCCAGTCGGTCGTCGAGGCGCCGTCGTGCGTCTCGCCGATCTTGTGGTTCACACCCGTGTAGAACAGGATGCGCTCGGTAGTGGTGGTCTTGCCGGCATCGATGTGGGCCATGATGCCGATATTGCGGACCTTGTTAAGGTCGGTAAGCACGTCCTGTGCCACGGGGTCTCCCTTTCGGATGGACTACACGTTCGCCGCCGGCTCGGTTGAGCCGACGGCGCCCGGGAGGATTTACCAGCGGTAGTGTGCGAAGGCCTTGTTGGACTCGGCCATCTTGTGGGTGTCTTCGCGACGCTTGACAGCGGCACCGAGACCGTTCGAGGCATCCAGGATTTCGTTCTGGAGACGCTCGGTCATGGTCTTCTCGCGGCGGGCCTTGGAGTAGCCCACGAGCCAACGCAGGGCGAGGGCGGTGGAGCGACCCGGCTTGACCTCAACCGGAACCTGGTAGGTGGCGCCACCAACACGGCGTGAACGCACCTCGAGGGAAGGCTTGACGTTGTCCATGGCCTTCTTGAGGGCAGCAACGGGGTCGCCGCCGGACTTGGCACGTGCACCTTCGAGGGCACCGTAAACGATGCGCTCTGCGGTGGACTTCTTGCCGTCAACCAGAACCTTGTTGATCAGCTGAGTGACCAACGGGGAGCCGTAAACGGGATCGGAAACTAGCGGCCGCTTCGGGGCCGGACCCTTGCGAGGCATATTACTTCTTCTCCATCTTTGCGCCGTAACGGCTGCGGGCCTGCTTGCGGTTCTTGACACCCTGGGTGTCGAGTGCGCCGCGGACGATCTTGTAGCGGACACCCGGAAGGTCCTTCACACGACCACCACGGACGAGCACGATGGAGTGCTCCTGGAGGTTGTGGCCAACGCCGGGGATGTAAGCGGTAACTTCAACGCCACCGTTGAGGCGCACACGTGCCACCTTACGAAGAGCCGAGTTCGGCTTCTTGGGGGTGGTGGTGTAAACGCGGGTGCAAACACCGCGGCGCATCGGGCTGCCCTTCAGCGCGGGAGCCTTGGTCTTGGAGACCTTCGGCGTGCGGCCCTTGCGGACCAGCTGGTTAATCGTAGGCACTTTCGTGTTCTCCGTTGTTTGATCTCTGCCCCCACACACAGGCGCCAGCCAGTGTAAACGTGGGAACTTTGGCGTTGCTCATGCGGCCGGCCGAAACATCCGGTAGGCGTGCAAAAGTGCGGCATTCGTTGCGCATGTTGCCCGCAACCCGGAAACAGGCTCCACCCAGCACCATGAGAACAAAACCAAAATGATGCTGCGGCGGCCTTCATCCACTGCCACACAGAACAATTACCAAAATTCTAGCACGGCTTGATCTGAGGCCTTAATCGGGTGTATGGCGTTCCGTTAACGGGACGGGCCCCGCACTCTTGAGTGCGGGGCCCGTCCTTCAGCCATTAACTACTGCTGGTTTCAGCGGAAGTCGTTGCCGAGATCGTAGTCATCCAGCGGGATGGCGTGGAACTCGGGAGCACCGTCGCCGCCCAGGGCGTCATAGGAGAAATCGGTGAAAGCGCTGGGGCCCGTGAACAGGCTTGCCTTTGCTTCCTCGGTCGGCTCAACCGTGACCTCCGTGTAACGGGGCAGGCCCGTACCGGCCGGGATGAGCTTACCGATGATGACGTTCTCCTTGAGGCCGAGCAGAGGATCGCTCTTGCCTTCCATGGCCGCCTGCGTCAGGACGCGGGTGGTCTCCTGGAAGGAAGCGGCCGACAGCCAGGACTCAGTTGCCAGGGACGCCTTGGTGATACCCATGAGTTCCGGACGACCCGAAGCCGGGGACTTGCCCTCGGACACGACGCGGCGGTTCTCGTCTTCGAAGCGGGAGCGCTCTGCAAGCTCACCAGGGAGCAGGTCGGAGTCGCCGGATTCGATGACGGTCACGCGGCGCAGCATCTGGCGGACGATAACCTCGACGTGCTTGTCGTGGATACCAATACCCTGGCTGCGGTAAACGCCCTGGACCTCGTCCACAAGGAACTTCTGTGCGGCACGGGGACCCATGATGCGCAGAACCTGCTTCGGGTCCACCGGACCGTTGATCAGCTTCTGGCCGACGCTGACGTGCTCGCCATCCTCGATGAGGAGACGGGAACGGCGCAGCACCGGGTAGGCAATCTCTTCGGAACCATCGTCCGGAGTGATCACCAGGCGCATCTGGCGCTCGGACTCTTCGATGGTGATGCGGCCGGCTGCTTCAGCAATCGGTGCAACACCCTTCGGAGTACGGGCTTCGAAGAGCTCCTGGATACGGGGCAGACCCTGGGTGATGTCGTCGCCACCACCAGCAGAAACGGCACCACCGGTGTGGAACGTACGCATGGTCAGCTGGGTACCGGGCTCACCGATGGACTGTGCGGCGATGATGCCCACGGCCTCTCCGATGTCCACGGTCTTGCCCGTTGCCAGCGAACGGCCGTAGCAGAGTGCACAGGTGCCGACCTTGGACTCACAGGTGAGTACGGAACGGACCTTGACTTCAGTGATACCTGCAGCCAGCAGCTGGTCGATAACGACGTCGCCGCAGTCGGTTCCACCGGCAGCCAGGACGTTGCCCTGGGCATCGACGACGTCGACAGCCAGCGTACGTGCGTAGGCGCTGTTCTCGACGTTCTCGTCCAGGACGAGCTCACCGTTGGAATCCGGAACGGCGATCGGCGTAAGCAGACCACGTTCGGTACCGCAGTCCTCTTCGCGGACGATGACGTCCTGCGAAACGTCCACCAGACGACGGGTCAGGTAACCCGAGTTGGCGGTACGGAGAGCGGTATCGGCCAGACCCTTACGGGCACCGTGCGTGGCGATGAAGTATTCCAGCACCGACAGGCCCTCGCGGTAGGAGGACTTGATCGGGCGAGGGATGATCTCACCCTTCGGGTTGGCCACAAGACCACGGATACCCGCGATCTGGCGAACCTGCATCCAGTTACCACGTGCACCGGAGGACACCATGCGGTTGATGGTGTTCATCGGGGACAGGCTGTCACGCATCGCCTGGGCGATCTCGTTGGTGGCCTTGTTCCAGATCTCGATCAGTTCCTGGCGACGCTCGTCGTCGTCGATCAGGCCCTTGTCGTACTGGCCCTGGATCTTGGCGGCCATGTTCTCGTAACCAGCCAGGATGGCGGGCTTGGAGGTAGGCACCTCGATGTCGGAGATAGCCACGGTGACGCCCGAGCGGGTTGCCCAGTAGAAACCGGCATCCTTCAGGTTGTCCAGCGTTGCGGCCGTGACAACCTTCGGGTAGCGCTCGGCGAGGTCGTTGACGATCCGGGACAGTTCGCCCTTGTCGGCAACAGCCTCAACCCACGGGTAATCCTCGGGCAGCGTCTGGTTGAAGATGACCTGGCCCAGGGAGGTCTGCACGAGAGCAGGCTGACCCGGCTCCCAACCTTCCGGAGCTTCCCAACCGGCGTAAGGCACGAAGTTCTCCAGACGGATCTTGACCTGGGAGTTCAGGTGCAGATCACGGGCGTCGTACGCCATGATGGCTTCCGAAACCGAGGAGAAGATGCGGCCTTCGCCGGCAGAGCCGACGCGCTTGGTGGTCAGGTGGTACAGGCCGATGATCATATCCTGCGAAGGCAGGGTAACCGGGCGGCCATCGGACGGCTTCAGGATGTTGTTCGAGGACAGCATCAGGATGCGGGCTTCGGCCTGGGCTTCCGGGCTCAGCGGCAGGTGCACTGCCATCTGGTCGCCGTCGAAGTCAGCGTTGAAGGCGCCACAAACCAGCGGGTGAAGCTGGATTGCCTTGCCTTCCACAAGCTGCGGTTCGAAGGCCTGGATGCCGAGGCGGTGAAGGGTAGGTGCACGGTTGAGCAGCACCGGGTGTTCGGTGATGATCTCTTCCAGCACGTCCCAAACCTGCGGACGGTAACGCTCGACCATGCGCTTTGCCGACTTGATGTTCTGCGCGTGGTTGAGGTCAACCAGGCGCTTCATCACGAACGGCTTGAAGAGCTCCAGCGCCATCTGCTTGGGCAGACCACACTGGTGCAGCTTCAGCTGCGGGCCAACGACGATGACCGAACGGCCGGAGTAGTCAACACGCTTGCCGAGGAGGTTCTGGCGGAAACGACCCTGCTTGCCCTTGAGCATGTCGCTCAGGGACTTCAGCGGACGGTTGCCCGGACCCGTAACGGGGCGGCCACGACGACCGTTGTCGAAGAGGCTGTCAACAGCTTCCTGAAGCATGCGCTTCTCGTTGTTGACGATGATCTCCGGAGCACCAAGGTCAAGCAGTCGCTTGAGTCGGTTGTTGCGGTTGATCACGCGGCGGTAGAGGTCGTTGAGGTCCGAGGTCGCGAAGCGGCCACCGTCCAACTGGACCATCGGGCGCAGTTCCGGCGGGATCACCGGGACGGCGTCCAGAACCATGCCAAGCGGGCTGTTGTTGGTGGTGAGGAATGCGTTGACAACCTTCAGGCGCTTCAGGGCACGCGTCTTGCGCTGGCCCTTGCCGTTCTGGATGGTGTCGCGCAGCGACTCGGCTTCAGCCTGCATGTCGAAGGTCTCAAGACGCTTCTTGATCGCTTCGGCACCCATGGAGCCTTCGAAGTACATGCCGTAGCGGTCACGCAGTTCGCGGTACAGGCCCTCGTCGCCCTCAAGGTCAGCGACCTTGAGGTTCTTGAAGCGGTCCCAGACCTGCTCAAGGCGCTCGATATCGGCGTCGGCACGCTTGCGGACGTTCGCCATCTGGCGGTCTGCGGAGTCGCGGGCCTTCTTCTTGTCGGCAGCCTTGGCGCCTTCACCTTCAAGACGGGCAAGCTCGTCTTCAAGGTCGCGGGCGATCGTGGCGATGTCGCTGTCGCGGTTGTCCACCAGCTGCTTCTTCTCGAGGTCGTGCTCGACCTGGAGGTTCGGCAGTTCAGCGTGGCGGTTTTCCGTGTCAACGCTGGTGATCATGTAGGCAGCGAAGTAAATGACCTTCTCAAGGTCCTTCGGAGCCAGGTCCAAGAGGTAGCCCAAGCGCGAGGGAACGCCCTTGAAGTACCAGATGTGGGTTACGGGCGCAGCCAGTTCGATGTGGCCCATGCGCTCACGGCGCACCTTGGCGCGGGTGACTTCAACGCCACAACGCTCACAGATGATGCCCTTGAAGCGGACGCGCTTGTACTTGCCGCAGTAGCATTCCCAGTCGCGGGAAGGACCGAAGATCTTCTCGCAGAAAAGACCGTCCTTCTCAGGCTTGAGCGTGCGGTAGTTGATGGTTTCCGGCTTCTTGACCTCACCGTAAGACCAGCCACGGATGTCTTCCGCGGTGGCGAGGCCGATCTGCATGAGGCCGAAGGAGGATTCGCTGGACATATGGTCCCTGTTCTCTCTTGTTCTCTAAATTCTGAAGTCTTGGTTACGGGAAGAGGGAGCTGTTCCGGTGGACAGTGACGTACTGCTGCCCACCGGAACGGCTACTAGACCTCTTCTACGGAACTGGGCTCTGCACGAGACAGATCGATGCCCAGTTCTTCCGCAGCCGTGAAGACTGCGTCATCAGAGTCACGCATTTCGATCGTGGTTCCATCGGTGGAAAGAACTTCCACGTTCAGGCACAACGACTGCATTTCCTTGATCAAGACCTTGAAGGACTCGGGAACGCCAGGCTCAGGGATGTTCTCGCCCTTGACGATGGCTTCGTAGACCTTCACACGACCATGAATGTCATCGGACTTGATCGTGAGGAGTTCCTGAAGCGTGTAGGCAGCGCCGTAAGCTTCGAGCGCCCACACTTCCATTTCACCGAAGCGCTGGCCACCGAACTGTGCCTTACCACCCAGCGGCTGCTGCGTGATCATGGAGTACGGACCGGTGGAACGCGCGTGGATCTTGTCGTCCACCAGGTGGTGGAGCTTCAGGATGTACATGTAACCGACGGAGATCGGGTCCGGGAACGGCTCGCCGGAGCGGCCGTCGAACAGACGGGTCTTGCCGGAGGAATCGATCAGGCGGTCGCCGTCGCGGGTCACGTTGGTGGAGTCAAGCAGTCCCGTGATTTCTTCTTCGCGGGCGCCATCGAACACCGGGGTGGCAACGGTGGTCTGGCCGGTTTCACGGGGCAGGTTGGGCAGGTTCTTGACCCACTCCGGCTCGCCCTCGATCTTCCAACCGGTCTTGGCAACCCAACCGAGGTGGGTTTCCAGGACCTGGCCAACGTTCATACGACCCGGAACACCAAGCGGGTTCAGGACGATGTCCACCGGGGTACCGTCTGCAAGGAAGGGCATGTCCTCGATCGGAAGGATCTTGGAGATAACACCCTTGTTGCCGTGACGGCCGGCGAGCTTGTCGCCGTCGGTGATCTTGCGCTTGGCTGCAACGTAGACGCGGACCAACTGGTTCACGCCCGGGGGCAGTTCGTCGTCGTTGTCGCGGTCGAAGACGCGGACGCCGATGACCGTACCGGACTCGCCGTGGGGAACCTTCAGGGAGGTGTCGCGGACTTCGCGGGACTTCTCACCGAAGATAGCGCGGAGAAGGCGCTCTTCCGGAGTCAGTTCGGTTTCACCCTTGGGTGTGACCTTTCCAACCAGGATGTCTCCGGCTTCAACCTCGGCACCAATGTGGATGATGCCGCGCTCGTCCAGGCCTGCAAGGACTTCCTCGGACACGTTGGGGATGTCACGGGTGATTTCCTCGGCACCAAGCTTGGTGTCGCGGGCGTCGATCTCGTGCTCCTCGATGTGGATGGAGGAAAGAACGTCCTCAGCAACAATGCGCTGGGACAGGATGATGGCGTCCTCGAAGTTGTGGCCTTCCCATGACATGAATGCCACGAGCAGGTTCTTACCGAGGGCGAGTTCACCCTGGTCCGTTGCAGGACCGTCGGCGATGATGCCGCCGACTTCCAGGCGCTGGCCTTCGTTGACCAGGACACGGTGGTTGTAGCAGTTGCCCTGGTTGGAACGGGCGAACTTGTTGATGCGGTAGTTGGTCTCCGTGCCGTCGTCGTTGATCATGACAACGAGCTCAGCGGAAACCTCGGTGACCACACCGGCCTTCTTCGCGATGACAACGTCACCGGCGTCGACTGCTGCTGCGCGCTCCATGCCGGTACCCACGAAAGGAGCCTCGGAACGGACCAGCGGCACAGCCTGGCGCTGCATGTTGGCACCCATGAGTGCACGGTTGGCATCGTCATGCTCGAGGAACGGGATCAGGGCGGTTGCCACGGACACCATCTGGCGCGGGGAAACGTCCATGAACTGAACTTCGGCAGCGGGAACCAGAACCGGCTCGCCTCCACCACCACGGGCACGGACAAGGACGGTCTCTTCCGAGAACTTCTTGTCGGCGTCCAGCGGAGCGTTGGCCTGTGCGATCAGGACTTCAGCTTCGTCGTCGGCAGTGAGGTACTGGACCTCGTCCGAAACAACGCCCTCGGAAACGAGGCGGTAAGGCGTCTCGATGAAGCCGAACGGGTTGATGCGGCCGTAGGAAGCCAGCGAACCGATCAGACCAATGTTCGGGCCTTCAGGGGTTTCGATGGGGCACATACGTCCGTAGTGGGACGGGTGAACGTCTCGAACTTCCATGCCTGCGCGGTCACGGGAAAGACCACCCGGGCCAAGAGCCGACAGACGGCGCTTGTGGGTCAGACCCGAAAGCGGGTTGTTCTGGTCCATGAACTGCGACAGCTGGGAGGTTCCGAAGAACTCCTTGATGGCAGCGACAACCGGGCGGATGTTGATCAGCGTCTGCGGCGTGATGGCCTCGACGTCCTGCGTGGTCATGCGTTCGCGAACAACACGCTCCATGCGGGAAAGGCCGGTGCGGACCTGGTTTTCGATCAGTTCGCCAACGGCGCGGATGCGACGGTTGCCGAAGTGGTCGATGTCATCGATCTCGACGCGGAGCTCGTGGTCTTCGCCATCGCGCTTGCCCATGAGGGTCTTCTCGCCGGCGTGCAGCGCAACGAGGAACTTGATCATGGCGACGATGTCTTCGACGTGCAGGACCGAGGCTTCCTTGTCACCAAGGGAGCGGTCGATGCCGAGCTTGCGGTTGATCTTGTAACGGCCAACCTTGGCGAGGTCATAACGCTTGGCGTTGAAGTACAGGTTGTCCAGCAGGGACTGGGCAGCCTCGACGGTGGGCGGCTCGCCCGGACGCAGCTTGCGGTAGATGTCCAGAAGTGCGTCTTCGCGGGTTTCGGTGGCGTCCTTCTCCAGGGTTGCTCGCATGGAGTCGTACTGGCCGAACTCTTCCAGGATCTGGCCTTCGGTCCAACCGAGGGCCTTCAGCAGAACGGTGACCGACTGCTTGCGCTTGCGGTCGAGGCGAACGCCGACCTGATCGCGCTTGTCGATTTCGAGTTCGAACCATGCACCGCGGGACGGGATAATCTTCGCAGTGAAGATGTCCTTGTCACTGGTCTTGTCCGCGGTGCGCTCGAAGTAGGCGCCCGGCGAACGGACCAGCTGGGAGACAACGACACGCTCGGTGCCGTTGACGACGAACGTTCCCTTTTCAGTCATGAGGGGGAAGTCGCCCATGAACACGGTCTGCTGCTTGATTTCGCCCGTGTTGTTGTTCATGAACTCGGCCTTGACATACAGCGGTGCCGAGTAAGTGGCGTCACGGTCTTTGCATTCGGCCATGGTGTACTTCGGATCAGCGAACTCCGGCTCGGAGAAGCTCAGGGACATAGTGCCCTGGAAGTCCTCGATGGGGGAGATCTCTTCGAAGATGTCGGCAAGTCCGGAGGTGGTGGCGACGCTGAGGTCGCCCTCCTCGACAGCCTTCGCTACCCGCGCCTGCCAGCGTTCGTTTCCGACGAGCCAGTCAAAGCTGTCCGTCTGCAGGGCGAGAAGATTCGGAACATCAAGGGGTTCGTGAATCTTTGCGAATGAGAGGCGGCGAGTGGCACCATCGGTGCTTGCCGTGTTAGCGGTTTCGTTATTAGAGGTGCTCGAGGCGACCAAGAGGGATCCTTCCACAGACCTTCAGGCGTTTTCAGATCTCCCCCGTTTGCATGATGCGGAGTGCTCCGCATCATACTTATTCCGGTTCCGCTATATGACCCGGACCCAGTCCGAACATGCAGTGCACGTTGTGAACGGCACGTCAATGTTGCAGCTGAGAGGTAAAGCCCACCGCTATATGAAGGCTGAAGGTTAACAGGGAAGACGCAAATATCTACGATACGGCAAAGTAGCCTTCCTGTCTACCCCAGATTGTCCGCGAATGCAAGCACTGTTGCCGCAGGCACCTATGCATGGTTCCACGGACTCTGACCGGGGCATCTGCCGGACAGAGGCGTCAAACCAGTCGTGAAATCTCGTGACGTGGAATCCAGCGATGGGTAGGAACGTTGAAAAGGATAGGCTGGCGCACACCGCGCGATAGCCTTGGCTACACCACCACGGATCGGAAGAGAGACCATGAACAACTCCGCTGACGACAATGACGTTGTCATCCTTGCTGCTTCCCGTACCCCACAGGGTCGGCTGAATGGGCAGCTTGCCGGATTCACCGCCGTCGACCTTGGCGCCCACGCCATCAGCGCCGCACTGGCGGCCAGCGGCGTAAAAGCCGAACAAGTGGACGCTGTCATCATGGGACAGGTGCTGCAAGCGGGCGCTGGCCAGAATCCTGCACGGCAGAGCGCCATCGCGGCAGGTGTTGGTTGGAACATCCCTGCCGTCACCATCAACAAGGTTTGCCTCTCCGGCCTCACGGCTGTCATAGATGCCGCCCGGATGATCCGCAGCGGGGACGCCACCGTGGTTGTGGCCGGGGGACAGGAATCCATGACCCGCGCGCCGCACTTGCTCCCCGGCTCCCGGCAGGGTTGGACCTACGGCGCAATCCAGGCATTGGACGTTGCCGCACATGATGGCCTCACGGATGCGTTCGATGGCCAGTCCATGGGCTTGTCCACAGAAACCAAGAACGTAACGCTGGGCATTGACCGCCGGGCGCAGGACGAAGTTGCTGCTGCATCCCACCAGCGCGCGGCTGCCGCGATCGCTGCGGGAATTTTCGACGCCGAAATCGCTCCCGTGAGCGTGAAGCAGCGTAAGGGCGATCCAGTAAACCTCACCTCGGACGAGGGCGTTCGCCCGAACACCACGTTGGAAACCCTTGCCCCTTTGAAGGCCGCCTTCGCTACGGACGGCACCATTACCGCCGGCAACTCCTCTCCCCTGTCCGACGGCGCCTCCGCACTCGTGCTGACAAGTCGCCGCTTTGCCAAGGACAACGGGCTGGAATTCCTTGCGGTCGTGGGCAAGCCCGGCCAAGTGGCCGGTCCGGACAACTCGCTGCACTCCCAGCCGTCCAACGCCATTTCGCAAGCTTTGAAGCGGGCTGGATGGACTGCCGAGGACCTGGACTTCATTGAGATCAACGAGGCCTTTGGCTCTGTGGCCGTCCAATCATTGAAGGACTTGAGCTACCCGCTGGAGAAGTGCAACATCCACGGCGGCGCAATCGCCCTCGGCCACCCGATCGGTGCTTCCGGCGCCCGGCTCGCCCTGCACGCGGCCCACGAACTCAAGCGCAGGGGAACCGGCAAGGCTGCAGTCTCCCTCTGTGGCGGCGGCGGCCAGGGTGAAGCCCTCCTGCTGTACCGCGACTGATGCTGTACAGCGACTGATGGCATCCGGCGTGGAACCACAAATGAACGGGGCCGAACGGTTCTTGTCCGACGCCGCCGCGCGCGGACTGGACGTTGACGTCGTCGAGCGTCCTGCTGCCAGAAGCCTCGAGGAGGCCGCGGGCATCCTTGGGATCAGCCCCGGGGACATCGTGAAGTCCCTCGTGGTCAAGCACCGCGATGGTAGCTTCCTCTTCGCGCTGATCCCCGGCGACCGGCAGATCTCCTGGCCCAAGCTGCGGGCGTTGGTGGGCGTCAACAAGCTCTCGCTGCCGCACGCCGATGTTGCCCTGGCCGCAACCGGCTATGAACGCGGGACCATCACTCCTTTGGGAAGCACGACCCCTTGGCCGGTGTATGCGGATGCCACCATCACCGGACGCCGCATCTCCATGGGTGCCGGCGCGCATGGCAGGAGTGCATTCGTGGACGCCGACGCCCTGACCTCCGCACTGAATGCCACCGTCGCGGACATCAGCGAACCCGCTTAAACCAACGCGGGGTCACTTACGGCCCGTAATTCCCCCTGGGATGGGCCGTAAGTGACCCCGCGTTGCTTGTTAAAGCAGGAAGCCCCGCCCGGTGAACCGGACGGGGCTTCCAAAGCAAGACGAGTTACTTGAGGGTAACCGTTGCGCCAGCTTCTTCGAGCTGAGCCTTTGCCTTCTCTGCGGCTTCCTTGTTGGCGCCTTCGAGAACAGCCTTCGGTGCGCTGTCAACCAGGTCCTTGGCTTCCTTGAGGCCGAGGGAGGTGATGGCGCGAACTTCCTTGATCACTGCGATCTTCTTGTCGCCAGCAGATTCGAGGATGACGTCGAAGTCGGTCTTCTCTTCAGCAGCTTCAGCGGCACCGCCGGCAGCGGGGCCAGCAACTGCAACAGCAGCAGCCGTAACTTCGAAGGTCTCTTCGAAGAGCTTGACGAACTCGGAGAGCTCGATGATGGTCAGTTCCTTGAAAGCTTCAATGAGCTCTTCGTTGCTGAGCTTCGCCATGGTGGCGTCCTTCCATTAGTCGGTGCAGATCCGGACAATGCCGCTCCCTGCACCAGAGTTTGATTGGGGGGAGAACTTAGTTCTCTTCGGTTGCAGCTTCAGCGGCTTCGGCCGGAGCCGCAACCTCTTCAGCAGCAGCCTCGGCGGCCGGAGCTTCTTCAGCGGCCGGTGCAGGTGCGCCGCCCTCTTCTTCAAGCTTGAGGCGCAGGGCATCGATGATGCGTGCGGCAGCGGATGCGGGGGCCTTGAGGACACCAGCAACACGTGCAAGCTGCAGCTCGCGGGACTCCAGGGCTGCCAGTGCGGCAACACCTGCTGCGTCCAATGCCTTGCCTTCGAAGTAACCGGTCTTGATAACCAGCTGCTTGTTGGTCTTGGCAAAGTCCGTCAGGCTCTTGGCAGCAGCAACAGCGTCGCCCTTGATGAAGGCGATTGCAGTGGGGCCGGCAAGCTGATCGCCGAACGCGTCGACACCAGCTTCCTTGGCTGCAATGGCGCTCAGGGTGTTCTTGACGACCGAGAACTTGGTGTCCTGGCCGAGCGCAACACGCAGTTCCTTGAGCTGTGCAACAGTGAGCCCGCGGTATTCGGTCAGGACAGCCGCGTTCGATTCCTTGAAATCGTTGGTGATCTCTGCAACAGCGGAGACCTTGCTAGGCGTTGTCATAACCCTCCTTCCGGGGAATAAAGCCGGTCTTCCGGGTCCCCGCTCACGAGAGCTAAAACTAAAAACGCCCCGCGCAGATGCACGGGGCTTGGCTCAACGCAGTTTGCACTGCGGAGACTTGCTTCGTTCACCTGCGTTGGCCGCCCTATGTTCAGGGTCCTTCGTCTAGGAATGCACTTTGTTCTCAGGGGCGTCGCTGCAGAATTGAGCTGCGCTCGAAAGAGTGGATTCCCATCAACCGACGGTCTTTGGTACTTCAAGGTTACGGGAGAGGGATCAGCAAACCAAATCGGCTAGGCCTGCCGGGTGCGCCCTACTCCGACGAGGTGACCTTCGGTCCCCGATCCGGAAGCTCCTTTTGCCAGAGCCCGGTGACTCCCGCCGTCGTAAATCCCAATTGCTTGTTCACGGTCAGGAGGTATCGGTTTTCCGGTGCGTTCCAGGTGTAAATGACCCGGGCATCGGGAAATTGCTCGCTGAGCCTTTCCATGTTGGCAACCTTGATCAGCAGGCCCAACTTGTTGCCGCGGTGTTCCTGCAGGACCAAAGTATCGTCCTGGAAAACGACGTCCTGGCGATGCGCGAGGACGCTGATGGTGGTGAGGCCTGCCAGCCGCCCGCTCTCAATATGCTCGACGGCGGTAACCACCGTGCGCCTGCCCTGCGCCAATGCGGCGTCTTCGGTTTCGCGCAAAACCGCGGCGTCGAAGACCATCCCGGTAACCTCGACAGCCGAGTCTTCTTCCTCGCCGTCCTCACCGTGGACAACCTCACCCGCAGCGTTTTCCAGCTCCGCCACGGCCTCCAACCAAGCCTCAGGGCACCGATCAGTCCAGTGGTGCAGCCTGTAGCGGCCAGCGTTCGCATCCTCGGCTTCGGCTTGAAGATCCGCAACCAGCTTGGAATCCAGCGGCAACACGCAGGAACTGAATTGTTCGATGTGCTGAAGTGTGTACCCGGCCCGCTGGGCAAAGTCCACTTCCCTGCTGCTGACAGGAACGAAGCCTGGGCCGCTGCCGGGAATCAATTGGTCTTCAGGTATCTCTGTTAGCGAGGTTGCCGGGTGGTTCGTGTCCACCAAAACCATGGTGCGGCCCTCGGACCGTGCCAACTGCTCAGCGGCCTCCAGAAGCTGGCGTCCGACGCCCTGGCTCTGATACTCCGGGAGAATATCCAGGGTGAACTCCGCCAGGTCCATGTTGTCCGCGAGCGGCAGCGCAATGTCCACTGTTCCCACGATGACCCCGTCCACCTTGGCGACCAAAATGATCTGGCGCTCGTAGGGGTCGGAAAATTCAAGCAGCTTCTCCAAGGGCGTGTACGCGAGGTCGTCACTCCCCCAGGTCTGCATCCGGACCCGCCGGGCAACCTCCACGGCGTCCAGGAAATCCCCTGCTTTGGGGCTGTCCAGATTGTCCGGCACCCATAGCTGCTCGACTACAACGGTCTTCGCCTCGTCTACAGTCATCCCAGCCGTTTCTGCCATTCGCCTTCAAAACCGGAAGGCTTGAATCCAAGGGCGATATTTATGGCCAGCATATGCCGGTTTTCATTGGCGTTCCATGTCATGACGCACGTGGCGTCCGGCCAAAGATCTTCTGCACTCCGAAGATTGGCGATTTTTACCAGCATGCCAAGGCCGTGTCCCCGGTGTCCGGGAGCCACCAGTGTGTCCTCCTGGTTGACGACCGCCGGCAACGCCTCACGGTGGGTCAGGACTGTGTAGGCCGCCAACTCCCCGCTCCCGTGGTGCTGGGCGGCAGCTACAACTGAGTTCACGCCGCTTGCCTGCCACGTGGATTCCTCACGCCGAACCCGCACGGCGTCCCACTCTTCGCCTTCCCACCCCAGACCGGCGATGGGCACCTCCGTGCTCATGAGGCTCTTCAGCGTGGCAAAGCGATCCACGAGTTCTTCAGGGCATTCGTCCGTCCAAGCGATGATGTCGTACTCCGTTGCCCGACGCATCGCCTCCACCTCAAGCGCGATCAGGTGGGCCTCATCAACCGGCAAGGTCAGTGTGCTACTGGTTTCCACCTGTTCCAGGGAATAGCCGTGGTGCAAGGCGAAGCGGGTCGATGCCGCGTCCAGGGGTACAGCGCCTGTGCCGGACTTTGCCTCCAGCAGGGCTTCCCCGGCCAGCACGGGGGCGATCGGCTCTCCGCAGTATCCGTCAAGGGAAGTGCGGTTCCGCTCCACTGCCGCCTCTTCAAGGAACTTCAGGATCCTCGTCCCGATGCCTCGCCGCCGGAAAGCAGCGTCCACGACGACGTCCACACCCGCCGTCGTCGTGTTCTCGCTCAACGGGAGGGTCAGCGAACCGGAGCCCACCACGACGCCGTCCAGGCGGGCCAAGTAAACCTGCCGCTTTTCGTATTCGTTGCCCTGCCAGAACATGAACGACTCGGCAAGGGTGGCCGAATGGTTCAGGTCCCCCCACAAAGCAAGCTCATGGGCGATGCGTAACGCATGGAAGGCTTTGAAGTCCGGTGAGGCTGCGGCCTCCGGCCCTTGCGGAACAGGCAATGGCTCTATGGTGAGCCCACCGCTGGCGGAAAAGTTCGACGACGACGCCACGCCCCACAGCCTACGGCCGCCGCATGTGGCAAACAAGTCACGATGGGCCTGCATGAGTGCACAAAAGAGGGACCGCCCGGCAATGCCGGACGGTCCCTCTTTGAGTTCGTACCCGCGAAGCTTACGCCTCGGTGAGAACCTTGGTGACGTTCGGGTCAACGGTGATGCCCGGGCCGAACGTGGTGGCAACAGTAGCCTTCTGGATGTAGCGGCCCTTGGAAGCGGACGGCTTCAAGCGAAGCACCTCTTCCAGTGCAGCTGCGTAGTTCTCAGCCAGCTTCTGGGCGTCGAAGGACACCTTGCCGATGATGAAGTGCAGGTTCGAGTGCTTGTCGACGCGGAAGTCGATCTTGCCGCCCTTGATGTCGTTGACAGCCTTGGTGACATCCGGGGTAACCGTGCCGGTCTTCGGGTTCGGCATGAGGTTACGCGGGCCGAGGACCTTACCGAGGCGGCCAACCTTGCCCATGAGGTCAGGGGTTGCCACTGCGGCGTCGAAGTCGGTCCAGCCGGCTGCGATCTTTTCGATCAGGTCATCGGAACCAACGAAGTCGGCGCCGGCAGCGATTGCTGCTTCAGCCTTGTCGCCGGTTGCGAAAACGAGGACGCGGGCGGTCTTACCGGTGCCGTGCGGCAGGTTGACGGTGCCACGAACCATCTGGTCGGCCTTACGCGGGTCAACGCCCAGGCGGAAAGCGACCTCAACGGTTGCGTCGAACTTGGAAGGGTTGGTGTCCTTCGCGAGGGTGATTGCCTCGAACGGGGCGTAGACCTTGTCTGCCTCGATCTTGGCTACGGCTGCCTCATATGCTTTGCTGCGCTTTGCCATGCTGCTTATTTCTCCTTGTGCAGTTGTGGTCTGCGGACCGCGCTGGGCCCTGCCACAAGTCGTGGATCCGGCAAGGATCCTGCGACATTTTAATGTTTCAGATGCCGGTTGCCCGGCGGTGAAGGCTGTAAACAGCCTCCGACGGTTACTAGCCTTCTACCGTGATGCCCATGGAGCGGGCGGTGCCTGCGATGATCTTGGCAGCTGCCGCGATGTCGTTGGCGTTGAGGTCTTCCATCTTGGTGGAAGCAATCTCTTCGACCTGTGCCTGGGTCAGCTTGGCAACCTTGACGGTGTGCGGGGTAGCCGAACCCTTGGCAACGCCTGCAGCCTTCTTGATGAGCTCTGCAGCCGGCGGGGTCTTGGTGATGAAGGTGAAGGAACGGTCTTCGTAGACCGTGATTTCCACCGGGATAACGTTTCCGCGCTGGGATTCCGTTGCAGCGTTGTACGCCTTGCAGAATTCCATGATGTTGACACCGTGCTGGCCAAGCGCAGGACCGATCGGCGGAGCCGGGTTAGCGGCACCTGCCTGGATCTGCAGCTTGATGAGGCCGGTGACCTTCTTCTTGGGAGCCAATGTAGGGTCCTTCTCTCAATAGCTTCCTGGGACACAGGAGCGCGTCCCAGGTTTGTGGCCGCCATGGCAAGGCGGCCGGCCGCTTCCGAACCGCAAAGCAGGCGGAACGGGAGCGAAATCTTGGAATCAGCTAGATCTTGGTGACCTGGTTGAATGCGAGCGTAACCGGGGTTTCGCGCTCGAAGATCGAGACCAGGACCACGAGCGTCTGGGACTCGGGCTTGATCTCGGAGATCGTTGCCGGAAGGGTCTCGAACGGGCCTTCCTTGACGATGACGGACTCGCCGACCTCGAAGTCGACGGCCACGGGAGCCTGGTTCTGCTTGTTAACCGGCTTGCCCTTCTCGGCCTGCTCTTCTTCGAAGACCGGGGCGAGCATGGAGAAGACCTCGTCAAGGCGCAGCGGGACCGGGTTGTGGGCGTTGCCCACGAAGCCAGTGACGCCAGGGGTGTGGCGGACGGCGCCCCAGGAAGCGTCGGTCAGGTCCATGCGGACCAGGACGTAACCGGGGATGCGGACGCGGTTGATCACCTTGCGCTGCGCGTTCTTGATCTCGACGACTTCTTCCATCGGGACCTGGATTTCGAAGATGTAGTCTTCCATGTCCAGAGTCTGGATGCGGGTCTCAAGATTGGCCTTCACGCGGTTTTCGTAACCGGCGTAGGAGTGGATGACGTACCAGTCACCCTCCTGGCGGCGCAGCTTGGCCTTGAATTCCTCAGCCGGATCCGCGGGCGCTGCAGCAGCAGCCGCCTCCAGCGAGACATCCGCAGCATCCTCGTCTGACTCGTCAGCAGACTCAGCGTCTACGTCAGACTCGAAATCCTCTTCGGAATCATCGACGTCGGCAGATTCGGGCGCAGCAGAGTCAGCCTCCGACTCTTCCGCAGCCTCAGCCGCGGCGTCGTCCGTGCTTTCAGCGGGCCCATCCAGCTCAGCCTCGTTTACCTCAAGCTCCTGCTCAGACACTTGGTCTCCTGCTTCCTCATTGCCTAACATGCCTATTTAAATGGCTCAATTCCGCAAACCCCACAAAATTCCTAAAGTATCAAGGAATTTCGTACGGTTTACGGACAGATCCGCTTAGCGGTCCGTAGCACCTGATCCACCGAAGACCCAGCTCACTCCCGTGCCGAAGGCAAGGTCCAGCAGGGTGACGATGAGCATCATGATGGCTACGAACACCAGCACCACGACCGTGTAATTGATCAGTTCCTTGCGGGTCGGTGCGACGACCTTCTTCAGTTCGCCGATGACCTGGCGGATGAAGAGTGCAATTCGGGCAAAGAAGCCGGCATCGGCTTTCTTGGCAGGACGGCCCTTTGAGCTGCTAGCAGCCGTTTCGGTCACCTGGTCCTCACTCACCTTGCAAAGTCGTTTGACCCGGCTCTGATCAGAGCCATGGTTGCTGCGCTTGCCCCGGCGTTTCCGCCGGAACAGCTTGCGCAGGGCAGACAGGACTCGAACCTGCAACCTGCGGTTTTGGAGACCGCTGCGCTACCAATTGCGCCACTACCCTATGGATCGAATCCATGTTTCAGGCCGCACTTCAGCCTGTGGTGCTTTTCAACACCGGTGAACCAGTCTACGCAAGAACTTCGCGTTAGTCGAACCGGACTAATTCCGGGCCTTCCGGCCGCTTATAAATCAATGTGAGCATCATTATCAGTCACATTGTCCAGCAGGCGCCCGGGAGCTCCGCAGAACAGCATAAGGTAGTTTACGTCGAATCCCATCATCCAGCCCACGAGCTGCCTGCGAAGAACGGTACATAGATGTCTGCCGGAACACCTGCCGCCCGCATTTCACAACGAATCTCCGCTATTGCCGAGTCCGCCACCCTTGCCGTTGACGCCAAGGCCAAGGCACTGAAGGCCGCGGGGCGCCCCGTGATCGGTTTCGGTGCCGGCGAACCCGATTTCCCCACCCCGGATTACATCGTCAAGGCAGCAATTGAGGCTGCTGCCCAGCCGA
The DNA here is from genome assembly GCF_019038615.1 of Paenarthrobacter aromaticivorans. Lineage (NCBI taxonomy): Bacteria > Bacillati > Actinomycetota > Actinomycetes > Micrococcales > Micrococcaceae > Paenarthrobacter > Paenarthrobacter aromaticivorans. The sequence continues at coordinate 95,606 of NZ_JAHOPC010000006.1, read as the reverse complement.
AGTACCACCGCTACTCCCCCGCCGCCGGGCTTCCCGAGCTGAAGAAGGCCATCGCCGATAAAACCCTCCGGGACTCCGGCTACAAAGTGGACCCATCGCAGGTCCTGGTGACCAATGGTGGCAAGCAGGCTGTCTACAACACCTTCGCCACCCTGGTTGACCCGGGCGACGAAGTCATCATCCCCACGCCCTTCTGGACCACGTATCCGGAAGCCATCCGTCTCGCAGGAGGCGTTCCGGTGGAGGTATTCGCCGGTCCCGAGCAGGGCTACCTCGTCACCATCGAGCAGTTGGAAGCCGCGCTGACGGACAAGACCAAGATCCTGCTGTTCGTCTCCCCGTCCAACCCGACTGGTGCCGTATACAGCCCGGAGCAGGTTGCGGAGATCGGAAAGTGGGCCGCTTCCAAGGGCCTGTGGGTGGTCACGGATGAAATCTACGAGCACCTGACCTATGACGGCGTGGAGTTCACCTCCATCGCCACCGCTGCCCCGGAGCTTGGCGACAAGGTCGTCATCCTGAACGGCGTGGCCAAGACCTACGCCATGACAGGCTGGCGCGTGGGTTGGATGATCGGCCCGGCCGATGTCATCAAGGCCGCAACCAACCTCCAGTCGCACGCGACGTCCAACGTTTCGAACATCATGCAGGTCGCCGCCGCCGCTGCCCTCACGGGTCCGCTGACCGCCGTCGACGAAATGAAGGTCGCCTTCGACCGCCGCCGCAAGGCAATCGTCGCCGGCCTGAACGCGATTGAGGGCGTGGAATGCCCGACGCCGACAGGCGCCTTCTATGTGTATGCCGACGTCCGCGGACTGCTGGGTAAGGAATTCGAAACCTCCCACGGCCCCGTGCGCCCGAGCACTTCGGCAGAGCTGGCCGCGCTCATCCTGGACGAGGTCGAGGTTGCCATAGTTCCCGGCGAAGCATTCGGCCCCTCCGGTTACGTCCGCCTTTCCTACGCACTGGGCGACGACGACCTCGCCGAGGGTGTCCGCCGGATCCAGGAATTCCTGGGCCGGGCGAAATAGCTCATGGGCCAATAGCGCTTCAGGATTGCCGGCAGCGCTTCAAGGTTGAATGCTGCTCCCGCACCAATGTTTGGTGCGGGAGCATTTCCGTTTAAGCGGCGGGCAGGATATGAGATAGCATCCGTCCAAAAGCCGGCGGATGTGAGAGAGGATCCGTTCAAAGGCTGGCGGATGTGAGAGAGGATCCGTCCAAAAGCCCGGCGGATATGAGATAGCATCCGTCCAAAAGCCGGCGGATGTGAGAGAGGATCCGTCCAAAAGCCGGCGGATGTGAGAGAACATCCGTTCAAAGGCCGGCGGATGTGAGAGAGGATCAGAGGAGGCGGCGCTCGGCGGCCCACTTGGTGAGTTCGTGGCGGCTGGAGAGCTGCAGTTTCCGGAGCACTGCGGACACGTGCGTCTCCACGGTCTTGATGGAAATGAACAGCTCCTTGGCCACTTCCTTGTAGCTGTATCCGCGCGCGATGAGGCGCATGACTTCCAGCTCACGCGCCGAGAGGCGGTCCAATTCGTCGTCCGCGATGTCCGCCGGTGCCGTACCGAAGGCATCCAGGACGAAGCCAGCCAGCCGGGGTGAGAAGACGGCGTCGCCGTCCGCCACGCGGATCACCGCATCGGAAATACCGGCACCGGAAATCGTCTTGGTGACGTAGCCACGGGCGCCAGCCCTGATCACTGCCACGACGTCCTCGGCTGCGTCGGAAACACTCAGGGCCAGGAAGCTGGTGGTGCCCAGCAGCGCGGCGGACCCCGCAATGACCTCGCGCCCTCCGCCACCAAGGCCACCGGGAAGGTGCACGTCCAGCAGGACAACCTCAGGCCGGGTTTCCGCAATGACAGCAATGGCCTCCTCAACCGTGCCCGCCTCGCCCACGACGTCCATGCGGTGATCGAGATCCGCCTTCAGCCCGGAACGGAAGATCGTGTGGTCATCGACGATCACCACTCGTACACTGCGCGGCTCACCGCTGTGGGAGGAGTTGTTCATTGCCGTGGTTCTCCATTCCGTACTTCGCCGCTGGGCATATCTACAGAGCGCGTATCGCTACCATCGGCGTTTATCGAGGGGAGGGCCAGCCGGACTTCGGTTCCGTCCTTGCTGCTGTTGATGGTTGCCGTGCCTCCGTGACGCTTCATGCGGCCGATGATTGATTCCTTGACGCCCAGCCTGTCATCGGGGACAGATTCGAGGTCAAATCCCGGACCGCGGTCCTTGATGAAGACCTCGGTACTTCCTGCGGTGCTCTCCATGTAGACGGATACTGTTCCCCCGCCGTGCCGGGCCGCGTTGAGCATGGCTTCCCTGGCTGCCTGGACCAGGGCCTCGTGCCTGTCAGTCATATTTGCGTCGCCCACGGTAACCACCTCCACGGCCTGGCCGTGAGCATCTTCCACTTCGGCGGCTACGGCCTTGATCCGCTCGGCCAGGAGTCCGGCATCCTTGGCGGCATCGGTGAAGAGCCAGGACCGAAGTTCACGTTCCTGGGCCCTCGCCAGCCGGACAACATCCTGCTCCGAGCCTGCCCTGCGCTGGATCAGCGCAAGGGTCTGCAACACCGAATCGTGCAGGTGGGCTGCGATCTCCGCACGCTCGGTTTCCCGTACACGCCCCGCCCGTTCAGTCTCAAGGTCCTTCCAGAATTTCAGTCCCCACGGCAGTAGGACCAGTGCAACGCCGCCGAGGACGGCAACGGACGCCAGAAGAGCCAGCCACGTCTGCTCCCAGGATCCCGATCCGGACACCATGACCAGGACCCCGGCCACCACCAACGCAAGGCCAGCAGCCAGGCGGACCCAGCCGCCAGCTTGGTCGGCCTTGGTTTTGTCCACCAAACCGGCCCTGCGGGTCTCGTCGAGTTGCATCCATGCGATCGCCGCGCCGCCCAGGATGGCAGCTGCCGGAATCAGCGTTCCCAAGGGCACATCGACGCCGAACTGGCGGACAATCAGGATCACAGCGACAAGAAGCAGGCCGGCTCCGAGCAGGATCTCCTTGCCATAAGGGATTCTTCGCAGGTTGAAGCGCGAGACGGCTAGTGCGGGGCTTCCGGATTCGGCCCAACCGCCGGCTGGAGCCGCCGGGCTGCCTGTAGTTGTCCTGGCAGACGCTGAGCTACCAAGCAGGGGGCTACTAATCGGTGGGCTACCAAACGGTGGACCAAAGCCACCTGTGCCATCGGGTGCCGAAGGGTTGCCACTCACCGCTGGAGAGCCGACCACCGGCGGTGCGGGTCCGGCGTCGGGCGCTCTTGGTACGGACTCCGTTGCCGGCGGAAAGCTGACTGCAGGAGCAATAGGCGACGCCGGCCGGCGGGCATTGCGGCGCGCGCTCTCATCAGCGGTGGGAACCATGGTCCACAGCCAGGCGTAGAAGGCTAGCCCCGCTCCCCCGGCGAAGCATGCGAGAACCATGCCCAGCCGGACGTACTTCACGGGCCAGCCCAAATGGTCGGCCAGTCCGCTGCAGACGCCGGCGATCATGCGGTCGCTGCTGCGGACCAGCGGCGGGCGTTCTACAGCGGTTGTCATGTACCAATCCAAACACGGATCAGGGTTGCCAGGACCGGAAACCAGCGTTCTTCGGGGGTCCCTCAGGGATCATTCAGGGTATCCCCCAGTAGAGGACAGGATGCCCGGGACGGCAGGATCGAAGTATGAACGCGAACAGCATGAACCCAGAGGGATCCGGAACGCCTGGCAATGCCGGCACACCTGATCCTGGCGCCAACGCCAGCACCTCCGCCGGCGCCCCAGGGGAACCGTCTCCCCAGACCGATCCTTCCTCCGGGACCGGTCCCGCTGCACCCCACACTGCACCTCAACCCGGCGCTGCACCCCAGCAGAACTTCTTCGACTGGATCCGCAGCCAAGGCGTCCGCCGTGGGCCGGACCGCTGGATCGGTGGTGTCTGCAGCGGAGTGGCGCACCGGTTCGGCATCGACCCCCTGATTGTTCGGGGCATATTCATCGTCCTTGCGCTCTTTGCCGGCATCGGCGTCCTCCTCTACGGCCTGGCGTGGGCACTGCTGCCTGAACCTGACGGCCGCATCCACGTTCAGGAAGCGGCCGCCGGGCGTTGGTCCGGTGGCATGACAGGTGCATTGATCACCACGATCATCGGGTTGCCCGGCCTGGGCCGCGGGTTCTGGGGCTGGGGCTGGAACGGCCTTCCTGGCCTGTTGTGGACGCTCTTCTGGGTGGGCGGCGTCATCTACCTCATCTACTACCTGGTACAACGCAACAAGGGACCGAAGGCCAGCCACCCGATGAACCAACAGAACTTTGCGGGCGCTTCTTACGGAACGGCCACCTCCTACGGAGCCCCGCCAGCGTACGGAACGCCAACAGCAACCGGGACAAACGCTGCTACCGGCACGAACAGCGGTGTTCCGGTGTACGGCCCAGGCCAGGCAGGCACCAAACCGCACGGTCCTGGGGCCGGCCCGTACGAGCCTTCAGGCCCGCGACCGCCCTTCGGCCCTACTCCTCCCCAGGGCGGCGAGCCTTTTAGCGGCCAGCCGCACAACGGTGAACCCAAGCCGCCCCGCGCCAGGCGCAGGGGCCCCGGGCCGGCGATAGTTGCAGTCACCGCGGGTGTGGCACTGCTGGTTGGGGGCACCCTGAAAGCGTTGGACGCCGGCAACATCATCGAGCTCGGCCATTCAGCCAACACCGTGGTGTGGGCCACGGGCGCAGCGGTTCTGGGTCTGGGCATCCTCATCGCGGGGTTGCGCGGACGGACCTCCGGTTTCCTCGGTTTCCTGGCGGTAGTGGCCTTGATCATCGGTGGAATCTTCAATGTTGTCCCACGGAATGGCGATCGCTTCACCTTCCATGACGTGAACTGGGCACCGCTGAGCATCGAGCAGGCCCGGCAGGGGGTGGACGTCACTGGCGGCAAGGGCACGGTGAACCTGGACGATCTGGCCCTGACGCCTCCGCTGACCACCGAAATCGTGGTCCCCGTGGACGCCACCTTCAGCAACGTAACCGTCATCATCCCGGAGGACGTACCGGTTGAGGTCAGGGCGGATATGACTTTCGGCAACCTCAACGAACACGGCTCGGACCGCGGCGGCCGCCTCCAGGACGAGCGGACGGTCTACAACGCCGAAAAGCCCGGAGCCAACCTCGTGGTGCAGATCGATGGCACCTTCAGCAACGTGACCATCCAGGAAGGAAACTGACATGAGCACGAACGAGTCAAGCAACGCACGTGAAGCAGCGGAATCCAGCAGTGATGCCAAGAATCCAGTGCCCACCACTCCGCTCACCCAGGAACAGGACAACAATCCAACGGAACCGCTGACAAGGGAAACCCCGGCAAGGGAGCCGCTGGCAGAGGAGCCGGCACCCTCCCCGCAGCCCCAGCCAACACCGCGGCTGCAGCCAACACCCCCGCTCCAGCCAACCCCGCCGCTCCAGCCAATACCGCTCACGCCACCGCTTGAGCCCAGCTATCGGGTGGAACGGAACATCGACGACGACGAACCGCAGCAGGCGCGGATCGGCACCGTGGTGTGGGGATTGATTGTGATTGCCCTGGCCGCTTTGTTGGTGATCTCCACCCTGGGTTGGGTGGTGCTGGACGGCACCTACGTGCTGATTGGCCTCATGATCGGTGCAGGCGCAGCCTTGGTCATCGGAGGACTCCTCGCCGCCCGCAAGAGTGCTGGCAAACCGAAGAGCCCTGCGAAGTAACTGCCAACACCATCGGGACAGGTACCAACAACGTGACAAAGCAACCACAACAAGGAAGTCTGTAGCCATGGACAAGTTCTTCAGCATCGTCAGGGGCTTCGGCCTGAAGCGTGGACCCCAGCGCTGGTTGGGTGGCGTCTGCGGTGGGATCGCTGCGAAGCTCAGGGTGGACGTCGCATATGTTCGCGTCGCTTTCCTGCTCTTCTGCCTCTTGCCCGGGCCGGCTGCCGTGTTCTATATCCTCGCTTGGCTCATCCTGCCGGACCAGAAGAACAGGATCGCGCTGGAATCGTTCATCAGCCAGCGTTCCCGTTAGGGTCACAACGACCAACAACTTCGACGTCAGCGACACAAAGCGCCCCGCACCTGCGGGGCGCTTTCGTTGTTTTCAGGGAGATTTCCAATACCGCACGGCCGGGGTCGAAAGTAACCATTTGTGTCCCACCCCACATCCACGTCTAGAATCGTTGGGAGCTCAGCGTGGCGCTCTACACGTATTCCTCCAAGCCATGAGTGAGCAAACATGAAAATTGGCATTCTTACCAGCGGTGGCGACTGCCCCGGACTCAACGCAGTAATCCGGGGAGCGGTCCTGAAGGGGATCGCAATCCACGGCCAGGAGTTCGTGGGTTTCAAGGACGGCTGGCGCGGCGTTGTGGAAGGTGATGTCATCGACATCCCCCGCACCTTGGTCCGCGGCATCGCCAAGCAGGGCGGCACTATCCTGGGCACCTCGCGTACCAACCCGTTTGAAAATGGTGGTGGACCGGACGTCATCAAGGCCCACATGGAACGCCTGGGCATTGACGCCATCATCGCAATTGGCGGCGAAGGCACGCTGGCGGCGGCAAAACGACTCACCGATGCCGGACTGAAGATTGTTGGTGTTCCTAAGACCGTGGACAACGACCTCGATGCAACCGACTACACCTTCGGCTTCGATACCGCGGTTGAAATCGCCACCGAAGCAATCGACCGCCTCCGCACCACAGGTGAGTCCCACCACCGCTGCATGATCGCCGAGGTCATGGGCCGCCACGTAGGCTGGATCGCCCTGCACGCCGGTATGGCCGCTGGTGCGCACGCCATTCTTATCCCGGAACAGTCGGTCAGCATCGAGCAGATCACCGAGTGGGTCCAGGAAGCCCACGACCGCGGTCGCGCGCCCCTGGTGGTGGTAGCTGAAGGCTTCGTTCCTGACCACATGGAATCCCCTCACTCCGAACGCGGACTGGACACGTTTGGCCGACCCCGCCTGGGCGGAATCGCGGACCAGCTCGCACCGGAAATCGAAGCACGCACCGGCATAGAGACCCGCGCCACAATTCTTGGCCACATCCAGCGTGGCGGCGTACCAACTGCCTATGACCGCGTTCTGGCGACCCGCCTGGGCATGGCAGCCATCGATTCAGTGGTGGAAGGCCGTTGGGGCACCATGGTGGCCCTGAAGGGGACGGACATCTCCCACGTTGGTTTCGAAGAAGCACTGGGAAAGCTCAAGACCGTTCCCCAGCACCGCTACGACGAAGCGTCGGTGCTGTTCGGCTAGTCGGCTAGGCTGAATCCATGACTCTTGAGCCCACGTCCGCTGCCATTATCCAGCTGGCGTGGGCTCGCCATTTGGGGTTCGACGACGACGCTTTCGCCGCCGCTGCGGCCCGGGTCACCACTTCGGGCGTAGACCCAACCGACCCCTCAAACCGCATCACCCTCGCCGACGAATCGGCGCGGGCGGTCGTTTTCCTCCGCCTTTTTGGTGCCTCAGCACTGGTGGGACCCCAATGGGTCCTCGACGCGGCCGCTGGGATTCCAGACACTGAGCTTGCCCAGCATGTCACGCTGTTGACCCTCACCCGGTCCCACGGTGGACACGGCCTGGGGTCCTCGGCCTTGTTCTTTGCCGACGACCTCCCGCTCAATCAACCTTCCGAAGACCTCACGGTCTCACGTGGCAATCCAGAGGCGATCGCGCTGGAAGGGCTGTGCCCGCCGGATGACGTCAACGAAGTGGGCCTGCAAGCCCTCGAGCACCGCTTCACCATCATGCATCCCGAGGAAGAGCAGCCCACTCCCGTGGCGTGCGGGGCCTACTCCGAGTGGGAGGGAATCCTGGCCAACATGGGCGTCCTGGTAGCTCCCCCCTGGCGTCGGCGGGGACTGGGAACTCTCGCTGCATCGATTGCTGCCCACGAAGCCCTGGCCGCCGGGCTGACGCTCCAGTGGAAGGCCGATGTCAGCAACAGCAGCGCGCTCGCGATGGCGCGGAGCTTGGGATTCGCCACTGGCGGACTCCATGCGAGCGTGCTGCTCGGCTGAGCGTAAGCCTTTACTTCCGGCCGGCGTCCTGGCGCGAAGCACCGGCTGCATCGGTGTCCCGGCCATGAGGAGCCTCCTTTGCAGCGGCACCGCCCTTTGCAGCAGCACCGCCCCACCCTTCAACGGACCTCGGCTTGGCAAAGAACATGGCCACCACTGCCCCGACGAGAATCGCACAGGCGGGCAGCACGATCGACTGGCCCATCGCCGTCGAGAATCCTGCATGCAGGGCCTCGGGCAGGGCACCGTTCATGGACGCTTGGTTCGCCGGAGCTCCCGCTGGCGCTGCAGGCAACTCGGCCGCAAGCCGGGCCTGGATCAGGGCGGCAATGGCCGCCGATCCAAGGACTGCCCCGATCTGGCGGGTAGTGTTGAACACGCCCGAACCGGCGCCAGCTTGGCGTGGCTCAAGGTTGCGCGTTGTGGCATTGGATACCGGCCCCCAAATGAAGCCATTGGCAACACCCTGCAGGGCACTGGGAAGCAGGAACATCCAAATGGGAGTATCCGGACGCAGAAGTGAAGCTGTCCAGAAGAGCGCTCCTGCCATACAAACCAGGCCGAAGGATGCGAACCAGCGCGGGTTGGCACGGTCGATCAGCTTACCCACCACCGGCGCCAGGCCGCCGGAGATCACTGCCATGGGAATCATCAGCAAGGCTGACTGGGTGGGGGTCAAGCCCCGCACAACCTGGTAGTAGAAGATGGTGGGCAGCGGGAACGCCGTCACGGTGAAGCCGACCACCATGATGGTGGTATTGCCCAGCGAGAAATTGCGGTCCTTGAACAAAGCGAGCGGCAGCAGCGGTTCCCCGCCGCGCCGGCCCAGCAGCCACTGCCAGAGAACAAAGAGAACCAGGACCACGAGTCCTGCGATGATCAAGCCCCACACGGTAACGGCACCGGTTACGGTTCCCCACTTATAGGTTTGGCCTTCTTGGAGGCCGAAGACCAAAAGAAACATGCCGACGGCGGAGAGCACCACGCCCGCGACGTCGAATGAATGGCTGTGCGTAGTCAGCTTCGGGACGAAACGCGTGACCATGACGAAGGCAACAATTCCAATCGGAACGTTGACGAAGAAGATCCACTCCCATCCCAGTCCGTCCACCAGGACCCCGCCCAGAATGGGACCCACGAGTACAGCCATGCCGGCTGTTGCTCCCCAAAGTCCCATGGCGGCACCCCGGCGGTCCGGAGGGAAAATACGGGTGATGACAGCCATGGTCTGGGGCGTCATCATGGCCGCGCCGAGTCCTTGGACCGCGCGGGCGGCGATCAACATGGTGATATCGCCGGAGAGGCCGCACCACAGCGAAGCCAGGGTGAAGACCACAAGGCCGATCAAGTACAGATTCTTCGGCCCAAAACGGTCACCCAACCTGCCGGTGATGAGAAGGGGTACTGCGTACGACAGGAGGTAGGCGCTGGTAACCCAGATGACGGCATTGATGTCCGTATTGAGGCCCTCCATGATCCGCGGATTCGCGACCGACACGATAGTGGTGTCGATAAGGATCATGAAGAAGCCTATGACCAGTGACCACAACGCCGGCCACGGCTTAGCTACGTTTTCCAAGGGATTCCTTCGGCTGGTATGAAAGTTCTCTGATCCCGCACCCATTAGTGCGGTTGTCGTAGCTGCCGGGCTTTCTTGGAACCCCCCGCGCCTTAACCGAGAAGGGCCAATATTTCCGCCCTGGCAAACATCTTGGCCGCTTCGCGCGCCGTGGGAGTTCCGGCGTCGGGGTCTGCTCCTGCGTCCAGCAGCGCCCGGGCGACGCCCGTGTATCCCTTGAATACGGCCCCGGCAAGGGGGGTCTGACCACGGTCATTGGGAGTATTCACGTCAGCGCCGTGGTGCAGAATCAACTGCACGGTTTCCTCATGCCCATGGTAGGCAGCAAGCATGAGCAGCGAATCTCCGGAAGCGTTGGTGAGCGTGGCGGGTGCACCGGCGTTCAGGTAGCTGCGAAGCATCTCGGTGTCGCCTTCGCGTGCGGCATCGAAGAGCGCATGGGCCAAGGCAACTGCTTCGTCGTCGGCGCCCATATCGGTGCTGGCGGACCCGGTTTCGGGTCCGGTGCTGTGACTTGGTTGGCTCATCGGTGGGGTCCCTTCAGGAATCCGGTTTGGCGCCCGACGACCTGGCCGGCGTCGGGGGCGACGATCACTTCCTGGGCTGCGACATAAGGCTCCTCGCCGTCCATGACTGTCAACGTTTCATCCGCCGGAACGGAGCGCTTGATGACAGCCAAAGCCACGGGGCCCATCTCGAAGTGCTGCGCCACAGATGTCAGAGTACCCACCTTGCGCTCCCCCGCAAATACAACGCTGCCAACGGCCGGAAGCGTGTGCTGTGAGCCGTCCAGTTGCAGGAAGACGAGGCGCCGCGGCGGATGGCCGAGGTTATGAACGCGTGCGATGGTTTCCTGGCCCTTGTAGCAGCCCTTGTTCAGGTGAACGGAAGTACGAATAAGGTCCAGCTCATGCGGAATGGTCTTATCATCGGTCTCCGCCCCCAGGCGTGGCCGCCACGCGGCAATCCGCAGGGCATCGGCCGCCATGGCACCCGCTAGAGGAAGGCCTTCGACCACGGATTCCAACTCTGCCGCCGGGACGAGGTATTCGAACCATGGGCGTTCCAGCCCAGGGTGGGACTCCTCCGGGACGGTGCTGTAGGAATAGCCGCCCGGGCCTACATGCGGCCACGGATCTTCCCAAACCAAGTAACCGCCGAGCTTCTCCACGGGCTTCGTGGAACCAAGGACAGCCCACTCCCCGGAGACATCCGTGATCTCCACACGCAGCATGAACTTCATCTTGTTCAACCACTCGGCCAACGGCGCCGCTTCCGCGGTTTCGACGATAAGCCAGGTGGTTTCAGCGTCGTCAATGACCCGTGCATCGAACTCGATGCGGCCCTGGACGCTGAGCAGCAATAGTTCGCTACCAACCTGCGGCTGGAGATTGGTCACCTGCTGGGAAGACAGCGTGTTGAGCCAGCTGAGGCGGTCCGGTCCGGACACCGTCACCACGCCCCGGTGCGAAAGATCAACGACGGCGGTTCCGGTTGCCAGGGCGCGTTGCTCCCGCAGGGGCTCGCCGTAGTGGGCCGCGACGCCGGCATCCAGGCCAGTGTCTTCAACGGCGCCAGGGCGCGACAACAGGGGGCTCTTGTAAGTCATATGTAGTAGAAGTCCTTGCGGCTCAGTGGTATTCCGAAACTCAGTGGTATTCCGGAACTCGCAGATATTCCGGGGTCAGCGGTATTCCGGGTTCTCGAAATCGAATCGTGTGCCGGCCTTCCATTCCTGCGGAAGGTTGCCATAGGCAGGGATGCCACCTGCATCCCTGAGAAGGCGGGCCATGTGCATCAGGTTCCAGGACATGAACGTGGTGTTCCTGTTAGTAAAATCACTCTCCGGACCACCAGACCCTTCGTCCAGGTAGCTGGGCCCTGGGCCTACTGGGCCAATCCAGCCGGCGTCAGCCTGCGGAGGGATAGTGAAGCCTATGTGTTGGAGGCTGTACAGCACATTCATGGAACAGTGTTTGATGCCGTCTTCGTTGCCGGTGATAAGGCATCCGCCCACCTTCGGGTAGAACGCCCACTGCCCCTTGTCAGTCAGTTCTCCGGAGTGGGCATAAAGCCGCTCGATGAGCTTCTTGGTTTGGGAAGAGTTATCACCCAGCCAGATGGGACCGGCCACCACCACGATGTCGGCCTCGGCGACCATGGGATAGATCTCTGGCCATTCATCGGTTTTCCAGCCGTGCTCGCGCATGTCCGGATAGACACCACTGGCGATATCGTGGTCCACGGTCCGGATGAGGCTGGTGGTGACGCCCTGCTTTTCCATGATGTCGCGGCTGATGCGGATCAGCCCATCGGTGTTGCTGACCTGAGGCGAAGGTTTCAAGGTGCCGTTGAAGAACACGGCCTTGAGGCCCTCGTAGCCTCCCGGCTTGAGGTGGTTATTCACTAGCTGCTCCTTTGCTGGTTGCGTGTGGAACGTTCAGTGAGACCTCGTGCCGGCGTCAGGAAACCCTGTGCAGGAACGCTGATGCGTGTGCTTCCAGCGCCTTGCCGTTGGCGGCAACATCCCAGCGCCAGAGGAGATTGCCATCCACCAGGCCAAAGATCCGTGTTGCGGCGGTGTACTCCTTGGAGTGGCTGCCGCGCATCACCATATCCGTGGTGAGCTGGATCTGCGGCCCCTTGATCTGGCCGTAGTAGAGCTCGGTAATTCCCCCGGGGTGGGCAATTGACACGGAGATATCGAAGCCGCCTTCTTTGTTGCGGCGTTCTTCAACCTCATCGGCGGTCTTGAGCACAGGAACGATGTCCGCCGGGATAAGTCCGGGACCACCGTCGCCTTCCTGGAGTTTGCGCTCCAGGGCCCAGAACCCGGTTTCCACGGTCAGCGGGCGCAACTTTGCGCCAGCGTCGTCGCTGAGCCAGGTCTCGGCCCTGTACTGCAGGTACGGCAAACCGTTATGGGTGAAGGAGACGTGTTGGACGAAATGTTCCGAATCCTCATCACCACTGCCAAGCCGGCCGCGGCCTTCCCACTCACCAATGAGCCAGGAAAGCGGGACGAGTTCAGGCGTCAGGTCTGTTGGAATCTCAATAGGCACAACGACTACCTCTTTTGGACTGCAGGATCAGAAGGCTCTACTTCTGGCCCTTGAAAAGGCGGTAAACAACGAAACCCGCAAACCACGCCATGGCAATGCTTGCCAGGCCAAGGAGAACGAGGAAGAAGATTTCAAATGCGAGTACAGACATGATGCAATCCTAACCGTTAGTAGATGAGTAGTTTGTCTATGAAGTAGGCCAAGGCTCCCACGGCCCAAACTGGCGCGACACCCATTCCCAGTGCTGCGGGAATATTGAGCCGCCCGCGCCTGAGAGTAGTCATCCGCCGGAAGCAAACCAGAACCGATCCGACCACCATGCCCACCAAGGCAGCAGGCAGGACGGCGATGTCGGAAAAAACAAGTCCTGCCAAGGGGCCCATGAGGCCGGCCATGACGATGCCAAGGGGAGCCACAATCCGGTCCGGCCATCGAATGATGCCTACCAGGAGTGCAACTGCGGCGCTCAACCCGGCAACCAGGACCATTTCCTTGACACCGTTGAACCGGGCGCCGGCAATCCATCCGGCACCGAGGCAATTCAAGAGGACGCCAGCGCAACAGCCGAGCGTGGATTCCAGGCGCTGTGCCTGCCCCGTTCCCCGCACGAGCTGGATGATGAACACCGCCATTACCCCCAAGGCAATAAAGGCGGGGGTACCATCCAGGAATCCAGGAGCCGGCATGTAAGCTGCCGTGACTGCCGAGCCGGCGCCGGCCAAGGCAATGACGGAGGCCAGGGTTTTCTTCGCCGGGACTGCAAGGAAATGCGGCCAACCAAGCCCCACGGCCGCGGACGCCACGATGCCAACGCCCACCATGGCTTCCCGGGAAACGAAGGTGCTGGCCACGATGGCTGCGAGCGCCACGAGTCCGAATACCCCGATGCTCCAAGACTTCACTGTGTGCCCGACCTCAATTCGATGCGCCTTACGACCTCTCGACAATCCTGCCTTATGGCGGGCAAATATGTCGTAATTCCGGTGGCAGCCCGTCACGAATCCCTGACTGGCGGGGCTCGGGTGGGTATACTCGGACTTCAACGGCGCACACTGTTTGCCTTGATCCCGTTACAACGGGCAAAGGTTTGCCAGCTGCCGTGACCGGCCGGTGAAACTCCGGTTTCGACGCCCGATGATGCGCGTAAAGCCCATTGGAGGAACTATGTCGCACATCCTGCTCCTGACGAACAGCACCGGCTCTTCGGTGGACATTCTGCCTGCCCTTGAGCTGCTCAACCACCGTGTTCACATTCTCCCGGCAGAACCGACCGCGCTGCTCGAAACCGATCCCACGGATATCGTCTTCCTGGACGCCCGCAAGGACTTGGTGGGGGCACGCTCCCTAACGCAGTTGCTGAAGGCCACCGGACTCAGCGCCCCGCTCATGCTGATTCTTACCGAGGGCGGCATGGCAGCCGTTTCTTCTGCGTGGTCAGTGGATGACATCGTGCTGGACTCTGCAGGCCCTGCTGAGGTCGAAGCCAGAATCCGCCTGGCCATGGCCCGGGCTGTACCAGGCGAAGAGGAGACCCAGACGGAGATCCGCGCCGCCGGCGTCGTTATCGACGAAGCGAGCTACACCGCCCGGGTCAGCGGCCAACCCCTGAACCTGACGTTCAAGGAATTCGAGCTCCTCAAGTACCTCGCCCAGCACCCCGGACGCGTGTTTACCCGTCAGCAGCTGTTGACTGAAGTCTGGGGCTACGACTATTACGGTGGCACCCGGACTGTAGACGTGCACATCCGACGCCTTCGCGCCAAGCTCGGTGTTGACCACGAGAACCTCATCAGCACAGTCCGCAACGTCGGTTATCGCCTGACGTTGGTCAGGCTCCCGGATGACGAACTCTCGGAAGCGTAAGGCTTCCACTTCAGAGACAAACGAAGAGGCCAGGATTCACAAGAATCCTGGCCTCTTCTTCTTTTCGTGGAGGACATACGGGTCGAACGTATCGAGGCCACCCCACTGGTGGATCCCCCCTGTGTTGACTTCACGGTGAGCTACAGAACCCCGCCGCAAAGCCGAACGAGATAACGAGCCTACAGCCGATTCAAGGGGACTTCAAATTACAGTGCTTGCCCCGGACGTATAGCCTTGCATCATGAGTCACGCGCACCCCGAGAACTGGCCAGTACTGCTCGTCACCGGCGCCCTCGATCCCGAACTCCTCAAGGACTTCAGGACCCTCGCAGCGGCCGCCGAGGAATCCGACGGCAACCCTCCCTTGTCTGAACAGACACTGGTCATGTTGCGGGGCGTCGATGCGGGCGATCACTCCGTCCTGTCGCTTGCCCTTTATGCCCCTGATGAGGATTCGGATCCGGCGACCGGAGAAGATCTGGCGGGAATCGCCGTCGTCGTTGAAGCGCCGGGCCCATCAGGAACAACGGGTGTCCTCGAATTGGCGGTCCACCCCGCCTACCGCAACCAAGGCGTAGCGGGCCGCCTGCTGGAAGCGCTGGAAGGCAAACGCGGTTTTGACGGCTTGAGTGCCTGGTCCCACGGCAATCACGAGGCCGCGGCGGAGCTGGCCACTCGTTTTGGCTACGGTCCCGTGCGGGAACTGTGGAAGATGCGGCTGATGACCTCCACGTCCGCACTGCCCGACGTTGGCCTTCCGGACGGGGTCTCATTACGTGCCTTCGTGCCGGGACAGGACGAGGACGCTTGGTTGGCAGCTAACCGCGCGGCCTTCTCGCATCATCCCGAGCAGGGCTCGATGACGCGCGCCGACCTTGAGGCCCGCAAGGCCGAAGATTGGTTTGATCCGGCCGGCTTCCTCCTGGCCGTTAATGATGCCGGCGAACTACTGGGGTTCCACTGGACCAAGGTTCACCCGCGGCAGGGACCCCATCCCGCGATCGGCGAGGTTTACGTAGTGGGTGTGACGCCCGAGGCGCAGGGCCTGGGCTTGGGCAAGGCACTCACCGTGGCCGGAATCAGGCATCTGCAGGACAAGGACCTGCACGCCGTCATGCTTTACGTCGACGCCGACAACCAGGCCGCCGTATCCCTATACCAGAAGCTTGGCTTTATCCGCTGGGACACCGATGTGATGTATGGACCTTTAACCAAGAATTAACGTCAGCATCCCGCCGCAAGGAAAGCCCGGGACTTCTTGGATTCGGGCACTGGAATTGCTTGTAATGTGGGAGGAAACCCAGTCCTGAGCTTAGGAGAACCCCCATGCAGCCGGACCCCGTCGGCACCGCCGGATCCACTTCGAAGGGCGCCACGCTGCCCCCACGCTTCGGATCATCGGAAGTTCCGGCTTCACGAGCCACCCAGGACCGCATTGACATCCCGGAATTTGCGCCGAGCCTGGAACCCGAAGGCGACATCACGCCGGACCGTTTCCTGGACCGTGAGCTCAGCTGGCTGGCGTTCAACTCCCGCGTTCTGGAACTCGCAGAGGATCCGGACCTCTTCCTCCTGGAACGCGTGAATTTCCTGTCGATCTTTGCCTCCAACCTCGATGAGTTCTTCATGGTCCGCGTTGCAGGTTTGAAGCGGCGCATTGCAACCGGACTGGCTGTTCCCTCCCCTGCAGGCTTGAGCCCGATCGAGGTGCTGGAGCAGATCGGTGAGGAGGCGCACAAGCTCCAGGAACGCCATGCACGTGTTTTCGCCGAACAGATCCGTCCTGCCCTGGCCTACGAGCACATCCACATCATGCACTGGAATGAATTGGATGAAGATGCCCGTCACCGGATCAGCATCATGTTCCAGGAGAAGGTCTTCCCGATCCTGACGCCGCTGGCCGTGGATCCTGCGCACCCCTTCCCCTACATTTCCGGCCTCTCACTGAACCTTGCGGTGATTGTCAGCAATCCGATCAGCGACAAGGAACTCTTCGCCCGTGTGAAGGTTCCGGACCAGCTGCCGCGCCTGATCTCCGTGGATGGCCCCCGTGCAGGTGCCATTCCAGGCCGTGTTGCCCGCTTCATTGCGTTGGAAGAAGTCATCGCAGTCCACCTGGACAAGCTCTTCCCCGGCATGGAAGTCCTGGAGCACCACACCTTCCGCGTCACCCGCAACGAGGACCTTGAGGTAGAAGAAGACGACGCCGAGAACCTCCTCCAGGCCTTGGAGAAGGAACTCCTTCGCCGCCGCTTCGGTCCTCCTGTGCGTCTGGAAGTCACCACGGACATCAACCCGAACATCAAAGCGCTGCTCATCCGGGAACTCGGCGTTGAAGAGTCCGAGGTCTACTCCGTTCCGGCACCCCTGGATCTCCGTGGTCTCTCTGCGGTCAGCGCCATTGACCGCCCCGATCTCCACTACCCCAAGCATGTCCCGCACACGTCCCGGTATCTCAACGAATCCGAAACGTCCAAGGCGGCCAACGTATTTGCCGCCATGCGCCGCCGGGACATCCTGCTCCACCACCCGTACGACTCGTTCTCCACCTCCGTTCAGGCATTCCTGGAGCAGGCTGCCGCGGACCCCAAAGTCCAGGCCATCAAACAGACCCTGTACAGGACGTCCGGCGACTCCCCCATCGTTGACGCATTGATCGATGCGGCCGAGGCCGGCAAGCAGGTCCTTGCCTTGGTGGAGATCAAGGCCCGCTTTGACGAGCAGGCAAACATCTCCTGGGCCCGGAAGCTGGAACAGGCAGGCGTGCATGTTGTGTATGGCATTGTGGGCCTGAAGACCCACTGCAAGTTGTCCCTGGTGGTTCGGCAGGAAGTGGACGGCCTGCGCCGTTATTGCCACATCGGTACCGGCAACTACCACCCTCGGACCGCCCGCTACTACGAGGACCTCGGCTTGCTTACGGCGAACGAGCAAGTGGGCGAAGACCTGTCCAAGCTCTTCAACCAGCTCTCCGGTTACGCGCCGAAGTCCACGTTCAAACGCCTGCTCGTAGCGCCGCGTTCCGTGCGTGCCGGCCTGATCGAAAGAATCGAAGCGGAAATCCGCAACGCCCGCGCCGGCGTTCCTGCCCGCGTCCAGATCAAGGTCAATTCCATGGTGGACGAAGCCATCATCGACGCCCTCTAC
This sequence comes from Paenarthrobacter aromaticivorans, assembly GCF_019038615.1. NCBI lineage: Bacteria > Bacillati > Actinomycetota > Actinomycetes > Micrococcales > Micrococcaceae > Paenarthrobacter > Paenarthrobacter aromaticivorans. The sequence goes on along the minus strand of NZ_JAHOPC010000006.1, from coordinate 77,907 downwards.
CGCGCCTCACAGGCCGGTGTGAAGGTGGACGTGGTGGTCCGTGGCATCTGCTCCCTCCGGCCGGGCGTACCGGGCCTGAGCGAAAACATCACGGTCCGCTCCATCCTCGGCCGGTTCCTGGAGCACTCCCGCGTCTTTGCTTTTGCAAACGGTGGAGATCCCGTGGTCTACATCGGATCCGCAGACATGATGCACCGCAACCTGGACCGGCGTGTTGAGGCGCTCGTCCAGTTGGCCAGCAAGGAAGACACCGCGACGGTCGTGGACCTCATGAACCGTTACGTAGACGACGGAACCGCGAGTTGGCACCTGGACAACCAAGGTCATTGGACCAGGCACCACCTTGACGAGGACGGAAAGCCTCTGTTGGACATGCAGTCCTGGCTCCTTGCATCCCGGTCACGCCAGCGTGCAGCGGCCCGGCGGTAAGGGAACGAGTTGAAGAGCGATACCCCCGTGGCGGATCAGACGGACCACCCCGGCGAACGGGTGGCTGTTGTTGCGGCCGGTGCCATTCCTTGGCGTGTTCAGAAGGGCGCCCTTGAGGTACTCCTGATCCACAGGCCCCGCTACGACGATTGGTCCTGGCCCAAAGGAAAGCTCGACGACGGCGAAACAGTTCCGCAGTGTGCCGTCCGTGAAGTGCATGAAGAGATCGGCCTCAACAGTTGGCTCGGCTTGCCCTTGCCGCCCATTCATTACCACGTCAGTGCCGGCCTGAAAGTTGTGCACTACTGGGCCATGCGGGTCAACGGCGAACAGCTCAGGCCCGACGGCAAGGAAGTAGACAGCGTCATGTGGTGCAGCCCCGACAGGGCTGCATCCTTCCTCAGCAACCCCACGGATGTGGAGCCCCTCGAGTACCTCGAGAAGGCCCATATCCGGGGCGAACTCGATACGTGGCCGCTCGTACTGATCCGCCATGCAAAGGCAAAGCCCAGGTCCTCATGGACCAAGGCTGAGGGCGAGCGTCCGCTGGCCGCCAGCGGACAACGCCAGGCTGCTGCCGTCCGGCGCCTGTTGGAAGTGTGGAAGCCGCAACGGATAGTTACCAGCCCCTGGACCCGTTGCGTAGCAACCATTGCCCCCTATGCGAAGGCAAGTGGAGCGAAGGTAAAGCTTGTTGAAGCCCTCACCGAGCACAACCACAACCGGTCACCAAAGAAAACGGCGGCTACAGTGGAGGCCCTGTTCGATAAGCAGGTGCCAATCGCTGTGTGCACCCATCGCCCGGCGTTGCCCACCGTGCTGAACCAACTGGGCCAGCACATGTCGGCCGCCTTGCGGGGCTTGCTGCCAACGTCCGATCCGTTCCTTTCTCCGGGCGAGGTCATCGTCTGCCAGGTGGCGCGTGGCTCTGAACGGAAGATTGTCTCCGTGGAACAGGTCAAACCTTTCGACGACTAGTGGCGACGCTCCCGGCGGCGATCCGGGGATCTGCCGCGGGGAGCGTCACGCGCGCCTACAAGGAGCTTGGGCAGCCGGCGTCGGTGATGAGACACTCATCGATCTACTGAGGGTCCGCATGGTCGAAACCAGTAAGCTGGACTCGTGAGCATCCCCACCCCATATGAAGACCTCCTGCGCGACGTCATGGCCAACGGCACGCATAAGTCGGACCGCACCGGAACCGGAACGCGAAGCGTCTTCGGCCGTCAATTGCGCTTCGACCTCGCCGAAAGCTTCCCGCTCATCACCACCAAGCGGGTCCACTTCAAATCAGTGGCAGTGGAGCTCCTCTGGTTCCTTCGCGGCGATTCGAACGTGAAGTGGATGCAGGACCAAGGTGTTTCCATTTGGGACGAATGGGCGGATGCCGACGGCGAACTCGGCCCCGTGTACGGTGTGCAGTGGCGCAGCTGGCCCACGCCCGACGGTGGGCACATCGACCAAATCTCCGAGCTCATGACCAACCTGGCGGCCAACCCGGATTCCCGGCGACACATCGTCTCCGCGTGGAACGTCGCCGAGCTCAAGGACATGGCCCTGCCGCCCTGCCATGCGTTCTTCCAGTTCTATGTAGCCGACGGCAAGTTGTCCTGCCAGCTGTACCAGCGTTCCGCGGACACTTTCCTGGGAGTCCCGTTCAACATCGCCTCCTACGCTTTGCTGACGTGCATGGTCGCCCAGCAGTTGGGCCTTGAGCCTGGCGAGTTTGTCTGGACAGGCGGTGACGTCCATATTTACGACAACCACGTGGAGCAAGTCGCCGAGCAGCTCACCCGTGAAGCGTACGAGTATCCGCAGCTGAAAATCCTGCGCAAACCGGACTCTATCTTCGACTACGCCTTGGACGACTTCGAGGTTGTGGGCTACAGGCACCATCCCACCATCAAGGCGCCGATCGCCGTATGAGCACTCCCGCATCCGAGAATCCTTCCCAGCTTCCCGGCGTCATCTTCACCCAGGAAACCGCTGCCAAAATGACCGGGATCGGCATGATCTGGGCCCAGACCAAATCCGGCGTGATTGGCAAAGACGGCTCCATGCCGTGGCACCTCCCCGAGGACCTCAAGCACTTCAGCCAACTGACCACGGGACACCCCGTCATCATGGGCCGCAAGACCTGGGAATCGTTCCCGGACAAGTACCGGCCCCTGCCGGGGCGCACCAACATTGTGGTGACCCGCAACCCGGAGTGGGCTTCCACGCCCGAGGCCGAGGGCGCCGTCGTGGTTTCCTCGCTGGACGCAGCCCTGCTGGAATCCCAGTTCGCCCCCGGTGGCCAGAAGGTTTGGATCATCGGCGGCGGCCAGATCTTTGAACAGTCGATGGGAATTGCCAACGTTGCCGTCGTCACCATCATCGATGCCGACCTCGACGGCGATACCTTCGCGCCTGAACTCGGCGACGACTGGACCTTTGATATTGCCGCGCCGGCCGAAGGCTGGCTGGCCGCCAAGAACGGCACACAATACCGGTTCACTACGTGGCGCCGGACGGAAAACTAGAAAACCAGGACATGCTCCACATGCTGAAGAAACCCGAAACATTGTTCGTGCTGGGATACATGCTGCTGCCGCTTTTCGCGCTGATCTCAGCCATTGTTGGACTGACCATGATTCTTGGCGGCAACCGCATCGTCGGCATCATCGTCTTGATCGTGGTCACACAGGTCTTCACGTTCGGTGCGTTCTTTGCCTTGCGCAAGCGCAAAGCCGTCCTGCTGCAAGGGCCCGACGCCGGGAGCTAGCCGCGGCGGTCGGCTTGCGTGGCCCTGGGGCGAGTGCCGGCGTCGTGCGTTGCGTGCGTGACGTAACCAACAGCGGCTCTTCGCCGCAAAAGTTTAGACTGGGTAAATGACTACAGCAGCTAATCCGTCCGTAGGACTGGTCGGTTGGCGTGGCATGGTCGGCTCTGTCCTGATGCAGCGTATGCAGGACGAGAACGACTTCGCCAACATCAACCCGGTATTTTTCTCCACCTCGAACGCAGGAGGTGCCGCCCCTTCCTTTGCTGACGGGGCTGGCAAGCTCGAGGACGCGTTCGATATTGAGACGCTTGCCAAGCTGCCAATTATTGTTACCGCCCAAGGCGGCGACTACACCAAGCAGGTTCACGGCGAACTCCGCAACCGCGGCTGGGATGGCCTCTGGATCGATGCTGCCTCCACACTGCGCATGAACGATGACTCGATCATCGTGCTGGATCCGATCAACCGCGACGTCATCGACGCCGGCCTGTCCGGCGGCGTGAAGGACTACATCGGCGGCAACTGTACGGTCTCCTGCATGCTCATGGGCCTTGGCGGACTGTTCAAGAACAACCTGGTCGAATGGGGCACCTCAATGACGTACCAGGCTGCCTCCGGTGGCGGCGCCCGCCACATGCGCGAGCTCCTGAACCAGTTCGGCACCATCAACAACGAGGTAAGCAGCGAACTGCAGGATCCGGCCTCAGCCATCCTGGAGATCGACCACAAGGTCCTCGCCGCCCAGCGCACTGGTGTTGACGCCACCCAGTTTGGCGTGCCACTGGCCGGATCACTCATTCCCTGGATCGATGCCGACCTCGGCAACGGCCAGTCCAAGGAAGAGTGGAAGGCAGGAGTGGAGACCAACAAGATCCTCGGAACGGGCAAGGGCACCGCGGGCAAGGACCACATCGCCATGGACGGCCTGTGCGTCCGCATCGGCGCCATGCGCTCCCACTCCCAGGCCCTCACGCTCAAACTGCGTGAAGACCTGTCCGTCACGGAGATCGAGAACCTCCTGGCCAAGGACAACGAGTGGGCCAAGGTTGTTCCAAACACCAAGGAAGCCTCCATGGCGGACCTGACTCCTGTGGCTGCCTCCGGCACCCTGGACATTCCCGTTGGACGTATCCGCAAGCTGGAAATGGGTCCGGAGTACATCAGCGCCTTCACGGTGGGTGACCAGCTCCTTTGGGGTGCAGCTGAGCCGCTGCGTCGCATGCTGAACATCGTGACGGGCAAGCTCTAGGCCCTGTCCGCGCTGTTTCGTCGTCAACCCGCTGTTCTGTTGCTGCCCAGCAACGGAACAGCGGGTTTTCCACGTTTAGGGGGTGTCTCGGCAAGTGCCTGCCTGAGATTCCGGTCAACGTCCCACGGGCGGCTGAGATCATCCCATTCGATGCGGACCACTTTCCAACCCTGAGCCTGGAGTGCCTTCTCCCGGCGTCGCTCCTGAAAGAGCACCTCATCGGTTGGTGCGTAATCGAAGTACTTGGCCCGGCCGTCAAATTCCAAAATCACCTTGTTTTCCGGCCAGCCGAAGTCTCCTCGGTACCGACCGAGGGGTGTATCGACTTCGAGCTGAAGCACCGCTCCGTGGATCCCCAATTTGCTCAGGAGTGCGCGCGTCCGGGTTTCTCCCACGGATTCCGAACGTGCATCCATTGCGTCGAGAACCCGTCGCAAGCGTCGTGCACCTCTTGTGATTTTGCCAGTGTCCACATAGTCATGCATCAAAAGCGGATCAGCGCCCCTGCGAACAGCTTGGTCTGCGATCACCAATGCCCGTTCAAAATCCAGGGTCCGTGCACAGTCCACAACAGTGCGCTCAAGGCTCGTAACTTTGACGGGTCGTCGCCACGGCGCCTGCAGCTCAACGATCTCCGCGGACTCCAGTGGAGCACCGTGCGCCGATACATCTTCCCCGGAACTCGCCTGAGCTGGCCAAAACGGCGTGGTGACGTGCACCAGTGGGCCACCATCCCAGGGTGAGCACCCATGCAGTCGCGCGGCACTCAAATGGCTGTAGATGCTCGCGACGCGTGACCCGCTCTGATGCGCCTGGATCCTCAGCATGTCCTGCTCCCAAGCACTTCGTCGGCGCCAGTCAGCGGCACGGGCGTAAACGCCGCGTCTCAGCCTGATCAGCTTTCCCGATCGCACACCCGCCGTAAGCACCCGGTCGCCGAGACCACTCTCGGCGAGATCCGCCGTCACGGCGATGATGTTATCCGGCCAGTTCCCGGCGATCAGGGCGTCAAGTTTTTGTGGTTTCATGGGGTCCATCGTGCGTCTGCCGGGGGCCTCGCGGACAGCCCTTCAAGGGCGTATGTGGACAACTACGGCCGGTCGGCCCTGGACACTCCAAGCCGCAGCCGTCAGCACAGCCCTGCCCTGTCGATGCCCTGCCAGCCAACAACGTCGCGGGCCCGCTAAACCGTTGTTGGGCAACAACTTGGAAGCGGGCAAGCCACGAGAATGCCGGCAAGCAACGGGGTTCCAAGCCGTAGCCCTGCCCTGCCCTGCCAGCTAACAACGTCGTGGGCCGCTAACCCGTTGTTGGCCAACGACGCAGGAGCGGGCAAGCAACGAGAATGCAGCAAGCAACGGGTTTCCAAGCGCAGCCGAGCCCTCCCGTGCCACAAAGGCCTGGCACCTAACAACGTCGTGGGCCCGCTAACCCGTTGTTGGGCAACAACTTGGAAGCGGGCAGGCAACGAGATCGCGGGCAAGCGACGGGTTTCCAAGCGCAGCCCTGCCCTGCCCTGCCCCGCCCTTGCCCTGCGCCACAATGACCTGCCACCTGACAACGTCGTGGGCCCGCTAACCCGTTGTTGGCCAACAATTTGGAAGCGGGCAAACCACGAGATTGCGGGCAAGCGACGGGTTCCAAGCCTTAGCCGTCAGCACTGCCCTGCCCTGCCCTGCCCTGCCCTGCGCTGCCCTGCGCTGCGCCACAATGCCCTGCCACCTGACAACGTCGTGGGCCCGCTAACCCGTTGTTGGCCAACAACTTGGAAGCGGGCAAGCAACGAGATTGCGGGCAAACGACGGGTTTCCAACCGCAGCCGAGCCCTGCCCTGTCACGATGCCCTGCCAGCTAACAACGTCGTGGGACCGCCAACCCGTTGTTGGCCAACAACTTGGAAGCGGGCAAGCAACGAGAATGCAGCAAGCAACGGGGTTCCAAGCCGCAGCCGAGCCCTGCCCCGCCTTGCCCTGAGCCACAAGGGCCTGCCCCCCTTAACAACGTCGTGGGCCCGCCGACCCGTTGTTGGGCAACAACTTGGGAGCGGGCAAGCGACGAGATTGCGGGCAAGCGACGGATTCCCCAGCCCCCAGCCCCCAGCGCTCAGCCCGCCATGAACTTCAGGTAAGCCAGCCCCTGCGCTTGGAACGAACGCTCCGCGGCCGGGCCCAGCTGCCCTTCGAAGGGCTCGGGAACAACGCCGGGCGCCTTGCCGTTGCCGGTCCTCGCCCACGTGCCCACCACTTCTCCCCCGGCTACGATGATCCGTTTGAACACTCCGTTCCTGCCCGGCACTACCAATTCAGCGTGCTCGGGCGCAAGGACCAGGCTTCGGTCCTGGTAACCGAGCAGGAATTCATCGAAGCCAGGAAGAGCCAGCAACGCCCGCGAGCCGGGGACGCCGTCGTCGAGCAGTGCTGCTGTTTCAGCCGAAAGCCAATAGCTGGTATCGCCGAACGGCAGCTCCACCAGTCGATCCTGAACCGAGGCGAGGGCCTTGCGCGCTTCGGTGAGGGGCACTTGGCTCCACCAGGCGAAGTCCTTCACCGTCGCAGGTCCGTGGCTGCGGATGTAACGGAAGAGGAGCTCCGCAATTCCTTCCTCGCGATCAAGGTCCCTGGAGTCCTTGATCCACTCGTCGAAGGGCACAAACAGCTGTTGGACGCCCACCTTGCCGCGTGAACCAGCCATGGGGCCTTGGACGAGCCACGCACGCTGGCACAGGCTTCCAAGCAGATGGATGCCACGCTGGGCCTTGGTGATCTGGCCGGCTTCCTCGAAGGCGTCAAAGAGTTGCTCGCGCGTGGCCCCACGTCCGCCGTCGGCCGTCTTGAGGGACTCTAACGTCTTCAGTGCAATGTCCCGGCAATGGCTGATGTCCTCGGCGGTGATGCCAAGCTCCCGATGCCGCCCTGCCACCATGTTCATGAGTCGTGGGCTGGTGATTCGCAGGATCCAGCGGAGATCCTCGGGTGCCAGCAGATGCAGTGTTCCCCGAATTGGCCATGACCGGACTATGGTTCCGGAGTCAAGGGCTGCGCGGACGTCGGATGCTGCAGATCCCGGGACACGCTGCCCCACGGCCCACAGCGCGGATCCGAGGTCCTGCGCCTGCATGGCTGTCATCCAGCGAACGACATCAGGCACGGCGGCAAGACCACCATTCAGGAGTCCCTGGCTAGCGAGCCGCAGGCGGCCCATAACTCGCGGAGTGATAGCGGCAGGACGCGCTTGGGGTGCAGGCATGCTCCATCCTAAAAGCGCCCAGCCGGTACAGGGAACCTTGCAACACCTCCCAGCAGCCTTCCAGCACAGTTTCCTAGGATGGACGCATGCTCTTTGGTGATCTTGCTCCGCTTGTGCGGCCGCTCAGCAGATGGTTGGCTGCGGCTGGCTGGTGCTGCACCGTCGTCGGGCTTGGAACGGGACTCGTTGTGGCCGTCGGTACCGGAGTCAGCCTCACGCCGGCCATGCAAGTGATCCAGATGGCGGGGCTGGTGGCGACTGCCACTGCCGCCTTGCTCATAGGTTCCGCAGCCGCTATCCAACCTGTTGCCGATCCCGAGGACGACGCCCCGGAACCCTGGTTCTACCCCGCGGCCGCAGCACAAGTACGCAGCTTCCTGCTTGGTGCCATCGTGATGCTCCTGGGCCTAGTGGGCTTCGCCATGGCAGGGCTCTTCATGCCTAGCGGCCCTTCACCCCAAAGTATTGCCTTCAGTCAGATCTTCCTCCTGGGATCAGTGAGTTGCGGGCTGACCTTCCTGCTACTCAACAAAGTCCTGCCCATCGCTGCACGACGCACAAGATAAGCCCACGGCGGCGCGCTGTGTCCCGCTAGAGGGAAACGCCAATCAGCAAGGGTTCAGGGTGCAGCTCAATGCCGAAGCGATTCACGACGCCGGCACGTACTTCGCGCGCGATAGCCACCATGTCCGACGCCGAGGCCGAGCCGCGGTTGGTGATCGCCAAGGTGTGCTTGGTGGACAAGGATGCCCTGCCACCGGAAACACTGCTTTCATCGAGACCGAAACCCTTGCCGAATCCTGCGTGATCGATGAGCCAGGCAGCGGATAGCTTTACCAGTCCGTCCTCGCCTGCCGGGTACTTCGGCGCGTTCTCCGGCAACCCTGCGGCGCGTTCGGCAGGGATGATCGGGTTGGTGAAGAACGAGCCTGTGGAGTAAGTGTCCCGGTCTGCGGCGTCCAAGACCATGCCTTTGGACGCGCGGAGCCGGAGGACTTCCCGGCGGACATCGTTGGAGTAGGCACGTTTGCCGGCTTCCACGCCCAGCACGCGGGCGAGTTCACCGTACCGGATGGGGGCGCTCATTCGCCCCAGCGGCAATTGGAATTCAACAGTCAGCACGACGTAGCGCGGGGAACCTTCCACCGTGGTCTGCTTCAGGATGGAATCGCGGTAGCCAAACTTGAGTTCTGAGTTGGTGAATGTCTGAACTGCATTGCGTTGCCGGTCCCAAGTCCGCACGGCGGCGATGGTTTGCGAGACATCCGCGCCGTACGCGCCAACGTTCTGTACGGGCGTGGCACCTGTGGCCCCCGGGATCCCGGACAGAGCTTCAAGCCCGGACCACGCATGCAGAACCGAGTACTCAACCAGCGCGTCCCAATTATGGCCGGCCTGAACCACCACGGACACACCGCCACAGCTGTCTTCCGAGTCCACGGTGAAGCCTTCGGACGCTATCTTCAGGACTGTGCCGGGGAAGCCGTCGTCCGAGATCAGGAGGTTGGAACCCCCGCCAATGATGAGGAGTTTCTCCCCCACAGCGTCAGCCGACCGCACGGCGTCGATGATTTCGGCCTCAGTGCGGGCCTCTACATATTTTCCTGCCGGGCCGCCGACGGCAGCTGTGGTCAGGTCGGAAAGCAGCGTCTGGGTCACCAATCAAGCCTAACGGGGAATGAAGTGCTCACTTGATTCAAGAAACCTTCACGACTGCTTGGGACTTCATGAGGACCTTCTGCCCGGCGGCTACAACGGTGAGGTCGATGCGCACGGTGCCGGCCTCGGCGTCGAGGGCTCCCACTACCCCGGTGACATCGATAACAGCACCGGCCTCGTCCGTTCCGGTGGTGTCAGCCACCAGGACCGGCTTGGTGAAGCGCGTCTGGTAATCGACGACGGCGGCGGGGTCCCCTGCCCAGTCGCTGACCAGCTGCACTGCCGAGCCCATGGTGAACATGCCGTGTGCGATCACGCCGGGCAACTCAACAGAGGTCGCAAAAGCTTCGTTCCAGTGGATCGGGTTGAAGTCCCCCGAAGCGCCGGCATACTTGACCAGGTCCTGGCGGGTGACCTCAATGCTGCGGGTGCCAATTTCCTGGCCTACCGTCAGTTCTTCAAATTTTGGGCTCATGGTTACTGTCCCTCTCCGCGGACCAGGATGGACGAGGTGGTGGTGGCTACTTTTTCACGGTCATCGTTGCCGTCGAGGGCGAAAATCTCTGAACGCGTTGTGATCATCGCGCCGCCGCCCATGGCCCGCACTCCATCAACGTGCAGTTCAGCCACGAGGCGGTCCCCGGCCACAATGGCGCGGTGATGGGTGAAGCGCTGGTCCGCGTGCACCACGCGGGAGAAGTCGATGCCGGACTCGGGGTCCTCCACAAGCTGGGCGTCGGCGCGCTGGGCAACAATGATGGCAAACGTCGGCGGGGCTACAAGATCGCTGTGCCCCATGGCCCGTGCTGTCTCAACGTCGAAGTGCGCGGGATTGCTGGCCTTCACGGCCTTCGCAAATTCGCGGATCTTCTCGCGGGAGACGTCATAAACCTCTGCGGCAGGGTAGCTTCGGCCCTGCAGGTCCGGATTGATACTCATGGTCCAACCCTATCGGGCCAGCGAGCCTACGGTGGTGTTGCGACTACTTCTTGTAGCTCTTGCGGATCTTCTGGCCCCGGACTACGAGCCCTGTGACGTGGAGCAGCAGCCCGACGCCAATCACGGGCAGTGATGCAATGGCCAATCCCTGGTTGCCGGTGGTGTTTCCGGCAATGGAAAGGATGAGTCCGACGGCGATGAGCCCCATGGCGCTGAAAACCAGCGTTTTGTAGGCGGTGGAGGAGGTGGCCCAGAATTCGTTCAACACCGTCCAAGTCTACCGGTGCGCGTTGCGGAGCCCGCTCTGCGCCCCAAAACCCAGGAATAGCCCGCACAGCAGGCCGCACAAGGAGTTAGAACAAAGAATCCTGCAGTGCTGGGATTTCCGTGACGTGGGCGCCGAACTCGATCTTTCGTCCCTTCAACGCGCCCAGGTCTGCCACGAAGCTACCCTCCACCTCGTTTCCCTCGGCATCCGGGAGGCCAGCCAAGGCGATGGCACCGGAAAGTGAGTGGACCCGCAGGCCATGCCCTCCGCCGTCGAACGCTGCCGGGTACGGGTGGCGCGAAGAACCGGCGGCACGAACGGTGCAGAGCCGGTCAGCCAAGGCCGGCCGCTCCCACTCTTCCTCCACAAGGGCGAATCCGGTCATGGCAAGTCCGCCCAGCAAGCCACGAACCTGCGCGGCATGCCGCCGATTGGTGGCAACAAGTTCGACGCCGGGACGCGGCTCAACGAGCGACGCCGCCTTGGCAGCGGAACGGACCTGCTGGACGAGTCCAAGCTCGCGGGTCACAAGGTCCTCGAGCACTCGAACAACTCGGCCGTCCTCGGCAAGGGCAACATAGGAAGCTTGAACGGCACCCTGCTCTGCCAGCCGGTTCCATTTGCGCGGCGCCGAGGCAGTCCCGACCTTGGTTGCCCCATTGGCGAACGTTGCAACGTAAAGCCAGTGTGGCTGCATGAGGTAAGCGCGAAGACCGGCAGGCACAGAGCCGCCCCGGTGGAAGTCATGCATGAGCCGGGAATCGTCCCGGGCAAAGCAGGCCCCGCACTGTTTCCCACGTTCGGCTGGGGAGCCGCTGCGGCAAGGAACATGGGTACGGTTGCCCGGCCCGTGGACCTTGGTATGGCCAAGGCACCACACCCCGGGCATGACGCGCAGGCCCAAGGTTGAACCTGGGGCCAACGCAACGTCAGTGAACTCCCCATCCGGCGACAACAACTTCAAAGCCGGTGAAGAAGAGTCCCAAGCTATGCCGTGGACCAGCATGGCTACAGGGAGGGCTGAACCCCGAAGGCAACTGCGAGCTTCATGATCTTCTCAGCGCGGCCAAGGCGTGGGAGGTCCGAACCATCGCGGATGACCCGGCCGTTGGCTTCGAAGTCGCTCATGAAGTCGGTAGCCCAGGCAACGTCCGACGGAGTGGGGCTGATGACCTCGTTGATCACGGTGGTTTGGTCGATGGCCAGGCACAGCTTGCCGGTCATGCCCATGGTTACCGTGATACCGGTCTGCTCGCGCAGGATGGGGTGGTTGGTGCCGACCGTGGGGCCATCGATGGGGCCGGGCAGGTTGCCCACGCGGCTGGCTACGACGAGCTTGGCACGCGGGTAGGCCATGGCCTCGGGGGTGGCGGCCATGCCGGTGTCGCGGCGGAAGTCACCGGAACCGAAGGCCAGGCGGAACGCACCCTGGGCGCGGGCAATGTGGTTGGCTTCCTCGATGCCGAGGGCGGACTCAACCAGTGCAATCACGGGAGTCTTGCCGTCCATGCGGTGGTAGGACTCCGTGACCTGGTCCGCGGACTCAGTCTTGGCGAGCATCACGCCGAGCAGGCCCGGGGTACCGCGCAGGCCTGCGAGGTCGTCTGCCCAGAACGGGCTGGTGGCATCGTTGATGCGGACCCAGGCCTGACCGCCGGACCTCAGCCAGTTCACGACATTCTCGCGCGCCGCGTCCTTCTGGGAGGGGTCAACGGCGTCTTCGATGTCAAGGATGATGGCGTCTGCCCGTGAGCCCGCGGATTCGTCAAAAAGCTCCGTCTTCATGGCATTCACAAGGAGCCAGGAACGGGCGATGTCGGCGGGAATGTTGCGGGTAGGCCGAATGGATTCGGCGGCGATGCTAGACGTCATGTATCTACCGTATCCGCCCGGCGGCCCGCAAGGCGAAGAAATCCGCCCGGTTGTGAGGATCAATACGAACTAAATCCCTTATGACTGTGCCCGCGCCCAGTATGACCGGCCGACGGCGGCAGGCACCATTCGCTTTCAGCGCACCACCCGCGGTGAGCCATTGAACTTAACACAGTCTTCATCAAGCTCAACGCTGCGACTTTGTGTCCGTCGATTGCAGTTCATGGCTTCGCGTTGCCCGCGGTTTCCCAGCGTGACCGCGGCGCTTTCCACGGGCCACGCGGATGGGCTTACATCGTTCCCAAGCCGGTGAACGTACGGCTCTCCAACTAACAACTTGCACTCGAAAGTAGCTCCCATGAAACTGCACCTGCCCCTGCTGAGCGTCGCGGCCGCCGTCGTACTAGCGCTGACGGTGTCCGGCTGCGGCGGTGCAGCCGAAGCCGGACAAGCCAACCAAGGCGGCACCGAAGTCAAGGAACTCCGCTACCAAGGCTCAGCCAACAACGTGACCTTCCCCGAACTTGCCGCAGACCTCGGATACCTGGGCGACCTGAAACTGAACTGGGTGGGCAACACCACCAGCGGACCCCAGGACATCCAATCCGCAGCCACCAACCAGACCGACTTCGGTGGCGCGTTCTCCGGAGCGGTGGTGAAGCTGATCGAAGCGGGCGCCCCGGTGAAGGCCGTGGTCAACTACTACGGCTCGGATGAGAAGACCTTCAGTGGCTACTACGTGAAGGCAGACAGCTCCATCAAGGGACCCCGTGACCTGATCGGAAAGAAGATCGCGGTCAACACACTGGGCGCGCACCACGAAGCGGTTATCAACACGTACCTGACGCGGAACGGTCTCAGCCAGGACGAGATCAAGCAGGTCCAGCTCGTGCCCTTGGCTCCGAACGATACAGAGGAAGCCATCCGTAGAGGCCAAGTGGACGCGGGAACCCTGGGCGGCGTGCTGCAGGACAGGGCGATCGAGGCTGGCGGACTACGTTCGCTGTTCAGCGATGTGCAGTTGTTCGGAAACTTTGCAGGCGGCCAGATCGTGCTCCGGAACGACTTCATCGAAAAGAACCCGAACACCGCCCGCACCTTCACTACCGGCGTTGCCAAAGCCATCAAATGGGCGGCAGAAACACCGCGCGACGAAGTCATTGCCCGCTTCACCAAGATCATCGAAAACCGCGGACGCAATGAGAGCACAGCCAACCTGAAGTTCTGGAAGAGCCCTGGTGTTCCGGACAGCGGCGTGATCAAGAACGAGGACTTTACCCGGTGGGAGGCGTGGCTGAACTCTGCCGGGATCGTGAAGGACAAGCTCACGCCGGCCAAGTACTACACCAATGAATTCAACGATCTCGCCAGCGCCACGAACGGCACAACTACTAACGCAGCCAAGAAGGGATAGCCATGACTGCCAAAATCAGCCTCCGCAATGTCACCAAGCAATTCACGGTCCGGGCTACGAAGTCCACGGCCGCAACGACGCTCACGGCCATCGATTCGCTAAGCCTGGACGTGCGCGACGGCGAGTTCCTTACCTTGGTAGGGCCAAGTGGTTCCGGCAAGACCACGCTGCTGGACTTGCTCGCGGGTCTCTCAACACCCACGTCCGGCGAGGTTCTCGTTGACAACAAGCCCGTGACGGGTCCCGGCAAGGACCGCGCTGTGGTGTTCCAGCAGTACGCACTGTTCCCCTGGCGGACAGCTTCGGCCAACGTGTCCATCGGCCTGGAAGGAACAGGGCCGGACGGCAGGAAATTGAACCGTCGGGAACGGGCGGCGAAGGCCAAGGAGTATCTGGCGCTCGTCGGGCTGGCCGGATTCGAGGACCGCTATCCCCATGAGCTCTCGGGAGGCATGAAGCAACGCGTTGCCATTGCCCGCAGCTTGGCTTACGAGCCCGACGTCCTGCTGATGGACGAGCCTTTCGCGGCATTGGACGCCCAAACCCGCGAGCAGTTGCAGGACGAACTGCTGCGCATCTGGAGGGCAACCGGCAAGACGATCGTGTTCATCACGCACGGCATTGACGAGGCCGTTTACCTCGGCGAGCGCGTGGCTGTGCTGAGCGCCCGCCCCGGCCGTCTGAAGGAAATTGTGGACATCAACATCCCCGATCGCGACGGCGAGGAGGACATTCGCTCCCACTCGGCCTTCGTCGAGCACCGGCACGAGGTGTGGACGCTCCTGCACGATGAAGTCCGCCGCGCGCAGGACGCCGGGCACCGGAAGATCCTCCCGGACGGCAGCGCACCGGATGAACCGTCAACCGCCCCCAAAGACGGAACGGTCACCAGTGAAAGGACTGCGGCCTGATGAGCACCACATTGACCCAGACAGAAACCGCGGCGGCAACGCGCAAGGCAAGCGTCAAGACCGAGCCGGGTAACGCCGTCGGGCCTTCCGGTACTGCTGCCGCACCCGCCCCGGAGGCTAACGCGCAACGTTCGACACCGGTCCTCGCCACCGCGCGCAGGGTTACGGCAGCAGCCGGATCAGGCGTGTGGAAGTCCGCCGGCATCCTGGCCTTCCTGGCACTGTGGGAGTTCGGCCCGACGTATCTGGCCAGCCCGTCCACCAAGGTATTCCTGCCACCGTTGCATGACGTGCTGTTGGCATGGGGCAAGCTCTTTGAAGCCGGCACCATCCAAGGCAACATTGCGGCCAGCCTCACCAGGTCAGTCACCGGTTTCGGCGCGGCGCTCGTTGCAGGTGTGTTGCTGGGACTCCTGATCGCCTGGTACGGACGGCTCAACGCAGTCCTCAACCCCTTGCTGGAGCTCTTCCGCAACACGGCCGCGCTAGCCCTGCTGCCGGTGTTCACGCTGCTGCTGGGCATCGGCGAGGAATCCAAGATCAGCATCGTGGCTTACGCAGCTTTCTTCCCGGTGCTGCTGAACACGATCGCAGGAGTGAAAACCGTGGATCCGCTGCTCATACGGGCTGCGCGCTCGCTGGGGCTGAACAGTTTCCGGCTCTTCCAGAAGGTCATCCTGCCATCGGCCGTGCCCACGATCTTTACCGGTATCCGGATGGCCGGTACCGCGTCCATCCTGGTGCTGATCGCCGCCGAGATGGTGGGCGCCAAGGCCGGCCTTGGGTATTTGATCGTGAACGCGCAGAGCAGCTTCCTCATCCCGGACATGTACGCGGGCATCCTCACAGTCTCGCTCCTGGGCCTTGGCGTGAACTTCCTGCTGGTCGCGCTGGAACGCCATTTCTCCCCCTGGCGGACCGCAGTGGGCGCGGCTGCTTCCTAAAACCACCCCGTGGCACTTGCCACAACCCATCACAAAGTAAGGAAAGAAATAATGACCGTCATTACCGAAGCCAAGCTTCAATTCGCCAAGCTAGGCTCCCGCATCGGCGCGGAAATACGAGGACTCGATATCAGTGGAGACCTCAGCGAGGACACGATCGCTCAGATCCGGGGCGCGCTCAACGAGCACAAGGCGCTGGTATTCCGGGAGGCCAACATCCTCACCGACGAAGCCCAAGTGAAGTTCGCCAGCCACTTCGGCCCGCTCACCAAGGCACATCCCACTGTTGCGTCCGTGGAAGGTGAAGAAAACGTCTTGCCGGTGGACAGCGAGAACGGCTCCGCGAACAACTGGCACACGGACGTTACGTTCGTCGTCAATCCGCCGCAGGCCTCCACGCTGCGCAGCATCGACTTGCCCGCCTATGGCGGGGAGACGCTCATTGCTTCCTCCGCTGGGGCGTACCAGGACCTGCCGGAGGAACTGCGCAACTTCGCAGACACTCTGTGGGCCATCCACACCAACGATTACGACTACTCCGTGCCCAAGAACCTTGAGCACCAGAATGCCGAGGAGCGCCGCAAGGAGTTCACCCGCCTGAAGTTCGAAACCGCCCATCCCGTGGTGCGGGTCCACCCGTTGACCGGCGAGCGCGGATTGTTCATTGGGGGCTTCGCGCAGCGGCTTCGGATCGTGGGCTTGTCCAACACTGAATCCCGGGACATCATCAGGCTGCTGCAGGCTTATGTGACGCGTCCTGAGAATGTGGTCCGCGTGAACTGGGAGCCCAACCAGGTTGTCTTGTTCGATAACCGGATCACCCAGCACTACGCCCCGGACAACTACGACGGCCAGCCCCGCAAGTTGAACCGTGTGACCATTGCCGGCGACATTCCTGTAAGCATCGACGGCAAGGCAAGCCAGGCCATCCAGGGTGATTCAAGCACCTACTCGGTGGTGGCCCCGGTCGCTGCCGCGGCAGTTTCGTAGAAGCCCGTATGTGTTGCTGTTGTAACCCAACTGAGTCGCAGCTGAGCGCGTTTTGAACCCTCAAAACGTGCTTAACTGCGACTCAGTTGGGTTTAAGGGATGTTGCTTCCCCGAGCTGCCACCCACAGGCCATACCACTCGGCGCGGGTCATGGCGGCAGCCACGGACGCGGCATCAGAGCAGGCAGCGATCCGCCCGGGATTGGTGGTTCCGAGTACGGGAGAGATCCGCGCCGGATGCCGCATCAGCCACCCCAGCAGTACCGATTCGGGGGTGGTGCCTTTCTCCGCCGCGAGCCGCTGAAGCATTCCAGCGGTTGCGGACTCGGCCGGCGACATCTCCTCGGACGGCGCCCCTGTGTAGCGTCCCTGAGCCAAGGAGCCGTAGGCCTGGAGCTCAATCCCCTTGGCCATGCATAGCTCCACCGTCCCATGGGGAAAGTTGAAGCCCAGCCCGTCGGCATGGTTGACCAACACGGTGCTTTCCAGCCAGTCCCGCCGCAGCAGGCTCATCTCCAGCTGGTTGGCAGCGATGGGCATCTCAAGGCAGTCCTGCAGGAACTCGATCTGCGCGCCGGACATGTTGGACACACCCAGCTGCCGCACCTTTCCTTCCGTAACAAGCTGCCCGACGGCGTCCGCCACCTCGCGCGGATCCATCAAAGGATCCGGGCGGTGCAGGAGAAGGACGTCTACGTAATCCGTTTGAAGCCGCTTCAGGCTTTCATTGACCCGTTCAAGGATCGCTTCCCGGCTGAGGTCGTAGTGCGTATCCAGCCCGCGCTCCCCCAGCCTGATCCCGCACTTGGTTTGCAGCAGGATCTTCTCGCGCAGGCCCTGCGAACGGGCGAGGACTTCCCCAAAGACGGCTTCGGACTTGCCGCTGCGGTAGATGTCAGCATGATCGAACAATTCAATGCCGATACCTTGTGCTGCCTCGATGACTGCGGCGGCCTGTTCGATCTCGGCAGCACCATAGGACGTACCGTCCCAGGGACCGCCAAGGCCCATGCAGCCGTAGATGAGGCGCCCGCGCCCGTTCGCGTTATTCATACCTGTATTCAATCCAGTTGACTTGCCCGGCGCTTACGCGTCGCGGACCACCCAGGCTGTGGTGTCGGCCGGCAGCAGGCCGCCTTCCACCGGTCCACTGCTCACGACGACGCTGCCCGCCGGAAGCGCGAAAGGCTCAGTTCCGAAGTTGGTTACGGTTTCCCAACCGCCCGGACGGCTGAAGTGCAGAACGTCCTGGTTTCCGGTCTCAACCCATTCGAGTTCTTCGTCGGTCTGAAGTTCCCTGCGCAGGCGCAGTGCTTTGCGGTAGAGCTCCAGGGTTGAGCCTTCACGTCCTTCCTGCTCGGACACCGCGTAGTTTGCGAACCATTCCGGCTGCGGCAAGTGGGCCTTGCCTTCTCCGAAGCCAAAGGAGGGTCCTTCTGCGGTCCACGGCAGCGGGACGCGGCAACCATCGCGGCCGATCTCCACGCCTGGGTTGCGGTAGAAGGACGGGTCCTGCCGCTCAGAGTCCGGGATCTCAGCTACTTCCTGCAGGCCAAGCTCTTCGCCTTGGTAGAGGTAGGCGGAGCCGGGTAGCGCGAGGAGCAGCAGCGTTGCGGCGCGGGCACGACGCAAGCCGAGTTCGACGTCGAGCTCTTCCGCAGGTGCGCCGGCCAGCAGCCAGCCTTTGCCGTCCTGGCCCTTTGGCTTGGTGGCCGAGACGTCCTGGGCGGCGTTGGTTCCCTGCGCAACCGAACCCCCCTTGGGCAGTCCATAGCGGGTGGCATGCCGAACGACGTCGTGGTTGGAGAACACCCAGGTGGAGGACGCCCCGGTTTCCTTTGCCGCGATCAGGTTTTCCGTGATGATCTTCCGGAAGGATGGTGCATCGAAGTCGGCCTGCAGGAGGTCGAAGTTGAAGGCTTGGCCCAGTCCCTCGGGGCTGGCGTAGCGGGCACGACGCGATTCATGGACCCAGGCCTCGGCTACGGCGGTGCGCGGCGGGTTGTACTCGTTGAAGAGCTTGCGCCACTCCGCGTAGACCTCGTGGACTTCGTCGCGGTCCCAGAAGGGGTGCGATCCGTCCACGAAACCGTCCGTGCCGTGAGCGCGGGCTTCGAGGTCTGCCTTCATCGGCAACGGCTCGGAGAGATCCTTGGCCATGCCGTGGGCGACATCGATGCGGAAGCCGTCCACGCCGCGGTCGGACCAGAACCGCAGGGTCTTGAGGAAGTCCTCGCGAACCTCAGGGTTGTCCCAATTGAAGTCGGGTTGCTCCTTGGCAAAGATGTGCATGTACCACTGGCCGGGAGTGCCATCGGGCTCGGTGATGCGTTCCCAGACCGGTCCGCCAAACACGGAGTCCCAATCCGAGGGCGGCAGCTCGCCGTTTTCCCCCTTGCCGTCACGGAAGATGTAGCGTTCCCGCGCCGCAGAGCCCTTGGGCGATGCCAGGGCCTCCTTGAACCATTCATGGCGGTCCGAAGAGTGGTTGGGCACGATGTCGGCCACCAGCTTGATGCCGGCGGCATGCAGTGCTGCTGCCATCTCATCGAAATCTTCAAGCGTCCCCAGTTTTGGGTCCACATTGCGGTAATCATCGACGTCGTATCCACCGTCCGCAAGCGCCGACGGGTAGAACGGGCTCAGCCAAACGGCGTCGATCCCCAGTTCCTTCAGGTACGGAACCTTGGCAGTGATGCCCTTGAGGTCACCGATGCCGTCGCCATTGGAATCGGCGAAGCTGCGGGGGTAGATCTGGTACACAGCTGCCTGGCGCCACCAGTTCGGATCAGCCATTCGCTCTGCATCGGTACGGTGTGCCTGAGTGGCGGAAGTGCTCACGAAACTCCTTTGATTTAGAATCTAAATTTATATCCCGGACCAGTATGAAACGCTGGGCAAGGAAGGTCAACATCCACTAGCCCTTGACGGCCCCCTGTGTCACGCCGGCCATGACCCACCTCTGTGTAAAGAGGTACGCGACGATCGCGGGCGCCATCGCCATCAGGTAGGAGGCGAAAGATACGTGGTAGTTGTTGCTGAACTGGGTTTGAAACAGGTTTTGCCGTACCGGCAGGGTCTGCAGTGCGGGATCGGAAATGATCAGCGACGGCATCATGAAGTCATTCCATGCATAAAGGAATGCGAAGATACCCACGGTCGCGCTCATCGGCGCCAATAGCGGGAAGATCAGCTTCCAGAATGTCTGCCACGTTGTGGCGCCATCGATCCGGGCACTCTCTTCCAGTTCCATGGGTATGGAACGCAGGAATGCCGTGAAGAGCAGCACGCTGAAGCTCAGTTGGAACATGGTGGCCAGGAGGATTACGCCGAACGGGTTGTCCAGCCCAAGACGACCGGTGAGCTGGATCTGCGGCAGTGCAACCACCGGGAACGGAATGAACATCGCTCCAAGAAGGTAGAAGAACGAGTACCTGAACAACCGGCGTTCCCAGTTGCGCACAATCGCGTAGGAGGCGAATGCAGCAAGGACGATGGTGGCAAGGACGGTCCCTGCAGTCACCAGCAATGACATCGCGGCACCCACGGGAAAGTTCGTCAGGGTCCAGGCCTGGATGAAACCGTCGAGGCTGAAGGGGGCGGGAAATGAGAAGGCGTTGCCATCCACAGCCTGCCCCTGGGTCTTGAAAGCCATGGACACGGTGACATACAGGGGAAGCAGGACGGTCACTGCGCACAGGACGAGGACCGTGGTCGCAGGCCAGTTGACCCGCTCGATCGCCGGAGCCGACCGCCGTCGGATGTTTGGAGCGGTGGCGGTTTCAACGTGGGAGGAGTCCTCGATTGCGAGGGTGGTTTGCTTGGTCATCAGAGTGCATTCCGTCCGCGAGTCAGCGAAAGCTGCAGGAGTGAGATAAGGATGGCGACCACGAAAAAGATCGTCGCGTTGGCCATCTGGTAGGCGTAGTCGCCGCCATTGAAGCCGGCAATGACAGTCATCGCAATGCTCCTGGTGGAGGTCCCCGGGCCACCGTTCGTCAGCCCGACGATGATGTCGTAAGCATTGAGAAAGCCCTTGAACCCGAGAATGATGTTGATGACCACGTAACCGGCCACCAAAGGAAGGGTGATCTTCAGGAGCTGCTGGAATTTGCTCGCGCCATCGATTTCTGCGGCCTCATAGACATCCCCGGGCACGGCAACAAGGCCCGCGATGTAGATGAGCAACGCCCCAGGTACTGCCTGCCATGCTGTGACAAGAACAATCGCAATCCACGCGAGATCGGGGTTGGCCAGCAGGCTGCTTTCCAGCCACGGGATCCCTGCCGCAGCACCGACCTCCGGCAGGGAGTTCGAGAACAGGAAGTTGAACACGTAGGCGATGATGATGCCGGAAACCACCATCGGGATGACGAAGATGGTCCGCAGTGCCGACTTCATCCGGATGCGTGCGGTGAGGCCGACGGCAAGGAGGAAAGCGATCACGTTGACCGCGATCACCGTGACGATCGAGAACCCAAAGGTGAACAGATAGCTCTGCAGGATAGCGGGGTCACTGAAGATCGCGATGTAGTTGGTCAGGCCGATGAACTCCCAGTCACCGATTCCGATGGAGTTGGTGAAGCTGAAGAAGATACCGATGATGCCCGGGATCGTGATGGCAAGGGTGAACAGGATGAGGCTGGGTACAAGGAAAAAGTAGAAGATCGGTTCCACACGGCGCCTGCTGCGTGGCCTTTGGCGACTCTGCCCGGATGTGGTTGAGGTGCTAATGCTGGACATGTTTCTGACTTCCTATGTTCTGCACTACTGGCGGAAGGCCAGGCGCGCCCAATCTGCGTCGAGTGTGCGAAGGGTGGATGCAGGGGACGCGCCGAACACGATTGCCTGCGTGTAGTTCATGATCGGTATGGTGCGCGGAACGAGTACCGACGGCCCCTGGTAAACCTGCGATTTCTCGTAGTACTCCACCATCCCCTCGATCCGGGGGTCCGGGACGGTCGCAGAATCCTTGGTTGGTGTGAAGCCCAGCTGTGATTTGTTGTAGGCATCGATCACCTCTGGCCGGTACAGGTACTCGAGGAAGTTACGCGCAGCGTCCTTGTGCTTGGATGCCTCGGGAATCCAGGCCGCGAGGTCCACATTGACCCGAACGCGCAGGTCCTTGGGGTCCTCGGTCATCGGGAGTGGGAAGGTTCCGAGCTTGAGGTCCGGGGCGGTCTTGGCGATCTCGCTGAATGCCCACGGGCCCTGCAGATACATGGCCGCTTTGCCCTGAGAGAAAGCAAGATTACCGTCACCGTAGGCGCGGCTTGCAGCATCCTTGTTGACGTAGTTCTTTGCGAGCGTCAGCATCTTCTCGACCGGCTGGTTGAAGTCCTTCTGGAATGACACCGAGGATTCCGGCCCAACCTCCGTGCCTTCGGCAGCAAGCTTCTTGAAGAAGTCAATGGTGTCAACCTGCCCACCTACGGAGTAGTCAAACCACCCCTGGGCGATCGTCCAGTCATCCTTCCATGTGGCATAGAACGGCGTCACCCCAGCGGCTTTCAGCGCTTCACACGCCGCGATCATCTCGCTCCAGGTCTTCGGCACGGCGATGTTGTGCGCGGCGAAGATCTCCTTGTTGTAGATCACCGAGGACGCCATGACTGAGTAGGGCAAGGCACTGGTGCGGCCCGGATAGGAACCGTACTGGTCCATCAGCGGCTGGAGGTCCTCGCGGACGCGGGAGGCGGCTTGCGTGCCGGACAAGTCGCTCAGCGCTCCGCGCTGGACAAAGCGCGACGTTTCCATGTTGTAGTTTGCAAGCGCGATGTCCGGTGGATTGCCGCGGACGAAGCTTGCGGACACGACGTCGACGCCCGAAGTGTCCAGCACCACCTGGGTTTTGTCCTGGGAAGCGTTGTAGTCGGCCACCAGCTTGGTCATAAAGCCGATGGCCTCCCGCTTGCTGAAGGTGAAGCGGATGGTCTCTTTACCCGGTTCTCCGGTACAGCCCGAGAGAAGGCCGGCCAGCAGAGCCAGACCCAGGCCCATCGCTGCCATGCGTTTCTTGCGCGTAGCTTTCACAGACTCCATAGTCCTTTCGTCTTGCGGACCCCCAGTGGCCGCTATGCCTTGGGGGAAGTGGTCGACCTCAACCTCAACCCGATTTTAGATAGGAGGTAAATTTATGACCTATCGCTAGTATTTAGTGAGGAGCACCACACCGTCAAGCTTTTGGGGAAATGCGTCGTCATCTAAATTTATGTACTAAATTTAGAGAGACCGTTCTATCACTCCGGTAGGCGGCTGGAAAGGTGGGAGCGCCGGAATGCTGATCGGGACTGCGCCGTCAACACAGCTGGTTCGCAGGGTCAATGCCGGCGCGATGCTCAAGGCCATGCGTGGCGCCGGTGTGGTAACAGGCACCGAACTCATGGCTTCCACTGGGCTCTCCCGCGCCACCGTCATTTCCATCTGCGACGAACTTGTCCGGCTGGGCTGGCTCCAGGAGCTGGAAAACCAGCGAGGGGCAGGAGACTACATCAAGGGCAGGCCGGCACGTCGCTTTGTTTTCGACGACAGCGCGGCCAGCGTGCTCGGAATCGACATCGGCGCCAATAAGATCACCGCCATAGTGGCCGACATGGCCGGAACACCATTATCCCAGGTCACGATGCCCTTCCGGACGTACAACGTCTCTGCCAATGAGCGCGCAGATGTGCTGGACCGGATCGCAGCAGACGTCCTGAAAAAGGCCGGCGTATCTGCAGACTCGATCCTTGCTGTGTCCGTTGGAGTGGCTGCCCCGGTAAGCCGCGACGGCGAGGTTCTCACCGTCCAGGAATTCTGGAAATCCTTCGATGTCCGCGGGATTGTTTCAGAGCGGCATGGCTGGCATGTACTCCTTGAAAACGACGCCAACCTCGCAGCCCTCGCGGAACGGTGGCAGGGCACCGCGCAGGGAGTCGACAACCTCGTTGTCATGCTCGCCGGCGACCGTCTGGGTTCCGGAATCCTCGAATCCGGCCGTTTGCTCCACGGGCAGCTTGGTGGCTTCGGGGAACTGGGATACCTGGACACCGTCGACGGCGTAGGCGACACCTACGGCATCGCGCACTACGCTGCGCTCTGGGGGCGGGAAGTCCTTGACGATACCAAGGGCACGAAGCTTCGGAAACTTTGCGGGGATGATCCCGCAGCGCTGACAGCAGAGATGGTTTTCAAGGCATCCGCGGAAGGCGACCACGCCGCCGCTCAGGTCCTGGACCGTTTGGCGCACCGCATGGCCCGGGTCATCGGCTCAATCAGTACTTTGGTCAACCCCGAGTTGGTTGTTATTGCGGGAGCCGTTGCAGCCTCTGCAAACGCCCTGATCCCAGCCATTGAAAAGCAGTTGCCGGACTTCACGTTCACTCCCCCGCGGCTGGCAACTTCCACCCTCAGTGACGGCATTGTGTCCGTCGGTGCGATCCGCCACGCCCTGGACTACGTCGAGGAGCACGCGCTGGACCTCTCCCCGTCGTCATTGCCGAAGCGCGCGGACGCTTCCTGATCCTGTCCGTGCCCGGCTGCGGGCCACGTGGATGGCTATTCCGGCATGGACATGGTGCGCAGATCCAGCTGCCTCAGAACACGATCTGCCACTCCAGGATCAGTCCCAGGCTCATTGCGGGCCTCCACCACTTCCTGGCGTGCGGCATCCAGCGCGATCGTCTGCACAGCAATGGCGAGTTCACGCCCCCGCTTGCGTTTCTCCGCCGCCGACTCGTTGCGCAACGTCCCATCCAGCAGCTCTGCATGGAGCCGGCGCATCTTTTCCTTGACCAGTGCCACTTTGTCCGCTGGGAGTTCCTTCATGAGCTCGTGGTCCTTCAGCGCCGACACCGCTGCCGTTTGGGCACGTTTGGCCAGAACGCGTGCCGCGTCCTTTTCATGGGAACCGTCCTCCGTGGCTTTCAGGACCCGCATCAGCCAAGGAAGCGTCAGGCCCGGCAGTACCAGCGTGGCCAGAAGCACGGCGCATGCGATGACCAGGATTTCGTGCCGTGCGGGAAAGTCACTCCCATCCGGCAAGGTCACCGGGAGCGCCAAAGCGAGAGCCAGTGTGGCCAGCCCACGCATTCCACACCACGTCAGGATGAGCACTTCCTTGGGCGAGGTTGGCTGCAGGAGATTTCGTCGCTGGTGGGCGGTTAGAGCTAGCAGCCCGAGCCATAGGTAACGAACAACGAACACCAGGACACAAATCACCACGGCAACGCCGATCATCCCGAAAATCGCCGTCCCCTCGTCACGGATGACGTGGCGGATCTCCAAGCCCACCAGGCCGAAGGCCAGTCCGGTCGCCAGAAGCTCCACCACGTCCCAGAACGCTGTCCGCGTGATGCGCTCAGCAGCGTCCTGCGGCCGTGCGTGCCGTTGCAGTTCCAAGGCGGTCACGACGACGGCCACCACACCTGAAGCGTGCAGCTCTTCCGCCAGGATGTACGCAGCGAACGGAACCACAAGCGTGACCGCGCTGCGTGCCACCATGGACGTCACAAGCTTGGTAATGAACTTCGTCAGCCAGCCCATGGCGATGCCGATGACCACTGCCAAGGCCGCACCCACCACGAACTGCAGGATGACATTGGGCCCCACCTCGCTACCGGAGACCGTGGCGGCAACCGCTGCCTGGAAGATCACGATGGCGGCGGCGTCATTGAAAAGGCCCTCGCTCTGCAGAACGGTAATGAGCCGCCTGGGCATGTGAACCCGGCCAGCCACGGACTCCACTGCAACGGGGTCCGGCGGCGCAACCATGGCTCCCAAGGCAATCGCTGCCGGAATCCCGATGCCAGGAATCATGAGCCATGCAGCACCAGCCACCACCGCGGTGGAAACCACCACCAAGGCGACAGCCATGAGTAGCAGCGTCCGCCACCGCACGCGGAAAACGGCCCAGGAACTCTTCTGCGCAGTGGCAAAGAGCAACGGTGGGAGGAAGATCGGCAGGATCAGTTCCGGCGAAATCTCAAACTCAGGGAAGCCTGGTATGAACGTCAGCGCAACAGCCAGGAGCAGCATCAGGACCGGGTAAGGAAGCCGAAGCCTGTCCCCCAAGCCGACGGCCAGCACCGTGGCAAGCAGCAATCCGATGATGAGTGCCAGCTGATCCATGTTCCCGCTTCCCCAGAAGTTGTACGAGCTTTCCCCAGGCCTGGCCTGCGGAAGCTACCTACCAACCTATCCCGGGGTCCACGGATGCCTTGCCACGTTAATCCGCGGTCAGGGCATCCACCACGTCAACTGTTCCATCCTTGAAAGTGATGGTCCGGTGGATAGTGCCAGGAAGTTCCAGGACGGCAGCGGCCACCAGGGCGACGTTGGCGCGGGACGTCCCGGTGCCGTTGCCAGGGTTTGCCGGGTTGACTTCGATCAACCCGGACGCCGGCTCCTCTGTCAGGGTTCCGGGTCCCAGCACCGTCCAAGCCAGGCCGCTACTGCGCAGGTAGTCATCGGCCGCTGCTTTGGACTCTGCGTAAGGGAAGAAGGGGTGGTCCTGGGGAATGCCGTGATTCTTTGCACTTCCTATGTAGGACACCATCACGTAACGCTTAAGGCCGGCTTCCTTGGCCGCGTCCATGGATCGGATCGCGGCGTCCCGGTCCACGGCATACGTCCTGGCCGGGTTGCCCCCACCGGCCCCCGCCGACCAGACCACGGCGTCGTGGCCCTTCAGCGCCTGGGCGAGTTCCGCCGTCGTCGAGTTTTCCACGTCCAGTACCTGCGCAGCGGCTCCAGTCTCCGTGACATCTGCCACATGATCGGGATTTCGAATGAACGACGTGACATCGTGACCTTCGCCACTAAGAATCCGGGATAAATGAAGGGCCACTTTGCCGTGGCCGCCAATGATTGCGATTCGGCTCATGCACCCATTCTGTCCCAGATGGAAGGCGGCGCCGACGGGCAAATGAAAAGACCCCGCAGATGATACCTGCGGGGTCTTGCTTTGTAGCGGTGGGGAGGCTCGATCTCCCGACCTCACGATTATGAGTCGTGCGCTCTAACCAACTGAGCTACACCGCCACGAATGAGAAAAACCTGTGTCAAGCCGGTCAAAACCGCCTTGACACAGGCCCTCATTCAGAGCCCCCCACCGGAATCGATCCGGTGACCTCGTTCTTACCAAGAACGCGCTCTACCACTGAGCTAGGGGGGCAACGAGTAAATACTCTACCGGACGTTTTCAGAAGCTACAAATCGGCGAAAAACCGGGGAAAAACGGCGCCGACACAATTTGCGCAGACGCCAGTTTCCTGATCCGGATACCGCCCAAATCAGGGCAGCCGGAGCACCTGTCCGGGGTAGATGAGGTCCGGGTTGGGCACGGTGTCGGCATTCGTTGCGATCAGGGCTCCGAGGTCCACCCCGAACTGCGCAGCGATGCCCCTCATGGTGTCGCCGGGCTCCACCACGACCTCCGTGACGCGCGGGGCGACCGGACCACGTTGTCCTGCCTCGGCTGCGGCCTCAGAGGCTGCCTGCTGGGCCATTGGCTGGACCTCCGGGGCTTCCGGCTCCACGCCCGCCTGCTCGGCGATCTGAGCGCCCGCAGCGTTGGCTGCCGCCTGCTGTTCCGCGGCCTGGGCTGCAGCGGCTTCTGCATCGGCTTTGCTCGAAGCAGAAGCATCGACGGCGGCAGCATCCTCTGCCGCCTGGGCCACAGCGGAGGGGTCGGCAGCGGAGCGGTCCGCAGCGGGCTGGTCAGCTGGATCAACTAAGGTGTCCGGCGCGGGCAGGCCCACTGGAGCATCCGGCGCGGTGGCCGCACCCTGGCCCCTGTGATCCTTTTCACCGGCATCCACCACACTGGCATCCGTGCTTGGGTGATCTTTCTCACCAAGGCCCAGATTCTTCTTCAAGTTGTCGAGCAATCCCATCGGAACCCTCCTACATTCAGCGTGCGACCGTCAGGCTCTTCGCAGCTACGCCACTCGTAGCACCTCGATCGTACGGCGGCACTCCGGCCGTTCCAAGGCTTCCGAGGCCTGCACGGCCTGCAGGGGCGGTCAAGCAGCCATTTCATCGGCAGGCCCATGGACGGGTGCAGAAATCCCGGTCTTGTTCGACATACCCGACGTACAAGGCGCCGTATCTCGAACAAAGGCAGGAATTGAGGGGATTAAACGCCGCAGGGGGCCGGCCCGAAAGCCGAACCCCCTGCGGGAACTACTTACTCTTTACCACTTGCCCTTGCGGTTGAAGTCGCGGTGTCCGCCTTCGCCGCCGCTGCGGGGCTTGCGGGCGCCGTCGCCGTGTCCGCCGAAGCGGGAGCCGCTGGACTGGCCGCGATCGCGATCGCCGAAGCTGCCTGCAGTGCGCTCGGAACGGTCGCTGTACGTGCGGCCGCCGCGGTCGGCAGAGGAACGCTCGCCACCTTCGGACTTGCGGAAGTCCTTCTTGAACCCACCGCTGCCCTTGAAGTTGCCGCCACCACGGTTTTCGCGGTCGCCATAGCCACCACGGCCACCGGCGCCACCACCGGAGTAGCTGCCACGGTCACCGCTGGGCCTGCGTCCGTTATCCAGCTCGAGGTGGATCAGTTCACCACCAATGCGGGTACGGGACAGTGCGCGCAGCTGCTCGGGGCTCAGGTCTGCCGGGAGCTCCACCAGGGAGTGGTCCGAGCGGATGTCGATGCCACCGATTTGTGCGGAGGAGATGCCACCTTCGTTGGCAATGGCGCCCACGATGGAGCCCGGCATGACGCGCTGACGGCGTCCGACGGCGATCCGGTAGGTGGCGTTGCCCTCGGTCAGTGCACGGGTCGGACCACGGGAGCCGAAGCCGTCCTTGGAGCGTTCGCGCTTCTGGTACTCAGGAGCTGCAGGCAGTTCCTTGACCAGCAACGGCTGTCCGCCCTGTGCCATGACCGCGAGTGCAGCAGCGATCTCCGAGGCCGGTACGTTGTGCTCTTCCTCGTAGGAGGCGATGAGGTCGCGGAATGCTGCAACATCCTCGGACTCGAGGGTCTCGGTGATGCGCTCAGCGAACTTGCCCAGGCGCAGCGTGTTCACGGTCTCGGCCGTGGGCAGGTGCATCTGCTCCACCGGCTGGCGCGTAGCCTTCTCGATGGAACGCAGCAGGTACTTCTCCCGCGGAGTCATGAACAGGATCGCGTCACCGGAACGGCCTGCACGGCCGGTACGGCCGATGCGGTGGACGTAGGACTCGGTGTCGTGGGGGATGTCGTAGTTGATGACGTGGCTGATGCGCTCAACGTCAAGACCACGGGCTGCGACGTCGGTAGCAACCAGGATGTCGATGCGGCCTTCCTTCAGCGCGTCAACAGTGCGTTCACGCTGCTGCTGCGGGATGTCGCCATTGATGGCGGCAGCCTGGAAACCGCGGGCCTTCAGCTTGTCAGCGAGGTCCTCGGTTGCCATCTTGGTGCGCACGAAGGCGATGACGCCGTCGAAGTCTTCAACCTCGAGGATGCGGGTCAGGGCGTCCAGCTTGTGCGGGCCCATGACCTGAAGGTAGCGCTGCTTGGTGTTGGCACCGGTGGTGGTCTTGGACTTCACCGAGATTTCAGCAGGGTTGTTCAGGTACTGCTTGGACATGCGGCGGATCTGGCCCGGCATGGTGGCAGAGAACAGCGCAACCTGGCGGGTTTCCGGAGTCTGCTGGAAGATCTGCTCTACGTCATCGGCGAAGCCCATGCGCAGCATCTCGTCAGCTTCGTCCAGCACCAGGTACTGGAGTTCGGAGAGGTCCAGGGAGCCCTTGGCGATGTGGTCGATCACACGGCCGGGGGTACCGACAACAACCTGCGCACCGCGGCGAAGGCCGGCCAGCTGGGGACCGTAAGCGGAACCACCGTAAACCGGGAGCACGGTGAAGTCGTCAATGTGCTTGGCGTAGGAAGTGAACGCTTCAGCAACCTGCAGGGCCAGTTCACGCGTCGGCGCCAGGACCAATGCCTGGGTCTTGCGGGACGGTCCGTTGAGGTCGTGCAGCTCAGCGAGGCGTGACAGGGCAGGGACAGCGAAGGCTGCAGTCTTGCCGGTACCCGTCTGGGCCAGGCCGACGACGTCGCGGCCTTCCAGGAGCAGCGGGATGGTGGCTGCCTGGATGGGGGACGGCTTTTCGTACCCGACATCCTGCAGTGCGGCCAGAACGCGGCCATCGATGCCAAGATCGACGAAGCGGACGCCTTCTTCCTCGTCGTCTGCCTTGGGGGCAGGAGCTTCGGTGAAGGTGGGGGCTGCAGACTCTGGTGCAGCGTTCTCGACGGGGGCAGCGGCGGTGGCCGGTGCGTCTACTACGGTGCCTTCAGCGGCGGTCTCTGCTGCGTTAGCAGACTCAGCGTTGGGGGCGTCGAAGTTTTCGTTGAGATTTTCGGTCATAGGGGGAAATTCCTCATCCATAGGGCAGTCGGCGCGGCCCGGTTGGGCTTGGCCGCATTACTCGTCGCGAAGAGCCAGGCAAAGGTGCCCTGCTTTCGCAAGAAGTCCGGCGCTATCGCAATCCCATGGCAGGACTTCCCGCTGCATCTCTTGGCTGCTATCCCAGCAGTCTGTACAGCGTTTTCTTTAGCCGGCTCTCCCTATGAAAATGCCCGCACACATTTGCGGGCCCCAACACTTACCAGTCCTGCCTCAAGAATTGGGCAGGATAAAGGGATTTCCGGAGTGGGGGATATTTCAAGTGTAGGGCACAGAGTGCCATCACCGCGAGTTGAGGGCTGATGAAGACCAGGTGAGCTTGAGCACACCCGAACCTTCGGCCCTCCAGGCAGCCCTCAAGGCAGCCCTGCAGCCCGTTCAAGAAGGCTCACAACCCGTTGCGACGCAGGACTTTCTCGAACTTCTCATGGTATTCGTCCTGAAGCCGGATCTCCCCGTCCGCCTCGGCATCGAGCAGGGTTTGCACCATGTCCGGCGTGGGCTCACTGAACCACTGGCCAACAGTTATGCCGTGCTTCGGAACGAATAGCCGGTGAATATGGTCTCCCGCTGAGACCGTCCCCGTCTTGATCACCCGCAGGTAGGTCCCCACCCGCCCGGCCTGCGTGAAGCGCTTCACCCATTGCGGCTCGTCCAGCAAGCGCTGGAAGGTGGCGCACGGGACGCGCGGTGACGTTACCTCCACTTCCACGTCCAGCCCGATCTTCCAACGTTCACCAATCACGGCTCCCGTGGTCTCGATTCCGTCCACCCGCAAGTTCTCTCCGAAGACGCCAGCTGGAAGCTCCCGGTCCAGTGCGGCTGACCAGTAATCGGCGTCCGCCTGGGAATAGGCATACAGAGCCTGGTCTGCACCGCCGTGATCGATCCTGTTGGCTTGGACGTCGCCGTGGACGCCGAGCTTGTGGATCTTGACGGGGCCTTCCACAGGACGCTTATCTATCGCGGTGACGCCAGCGCTTCCTTCCGGGTCCGGCAACAACTGGTGGACACGGCAGACAGCGAGGAGGGATGCGGTGTTCATGGACAACAGTTTACGGACGGGGAGCCTGATTTAAGGGTCGAAACGGTAACCCATTCCCGCTTCAGTGTGCAGGTGCCGGGGCACGGCCGGGTCCCGCTCCAGCTTTCGCCGCAACTGGGCAATATAGACCCGGAGATATTGCGTCTCCTTCGCATAGGCCTGCCCCCAGACCTGGGTCAGGATCTGCTGCTGGCTCACCAGCTTTCCCTTGTTCCGGACCAGCAACTCCAGGATGTTCCACTCGGTGGGGGTCAGCCGCACCTCTGACCCATCCTTCACGATCTTCTTGCCCGCCAGGTCCACCATGAAGTCCGACGTCGCCAAGGTAGGTTCCTCCCGATCGCTAAGCACCCGGCGCGAGGCGACCCGAAGCCGTGCAAGCAGCTCATCCAGTCCGAAGGGCTTGGTCACGTAGTCGTCCGCACCGGCGTCGAGCGCTTCCACTTTGTCCTCCGAGGCATGCCGAGCGGACAACACGATGATGGGCACACTGCTCCACCCGCGGATGCGGCGGATGATCTCCACCCCGTCCATGTCCGGCAGTCCAAGATCCAGTACAACAATGTTCACGTTTTGTTTCGCCACGGCGTTTAGGGCATCGGCGCCGTTTCCAACGGTCATTGCCTGGTACCCGTGGGCCTGCAGGGTTACCTGCATTGCCCGCGCGATCTGGGCTTCGTCCTCAACAATCAGCACACGGGTCATGCCCTGCCTCCCCCGTGACCGGTCCACAGCGGCAAAGTAACCACCATGGTCAAGCCGCCACCTGGCGTCGGCTCCGCCAAGAGCGTGCCGCCCATGGCCTCCGTGAAGCCTTTGGCCACCGCAAGTCCCAACCCGATGCCGCCGCCCGCGCCACCTGCCGGGGAGGGCGAATCGCCAAGCCGCTGGAAGGGCTGGAACATCTCGAGCACTTCGTTATGCCCCACCCCGCTGCCATGGTCCACGATCCTCAGTTCACTGGCAGGCTGGTCCCCCACTGTGATCCCGGCACCGGCACGCGCAGTCAGGATAACGTCCGAACCAGGCGCATACTTCACCGCGTTTTCAACGATGTTTGCCACCACGCTTTCCAACATGCCGGCGTCCGCTGTTACGGGCGGCAGGTTGGGTTGCAGCTCGCTGCGTATCCGCTCCTTCGGGATCCCGCGAAGTGCTTCGGGCAATATCTCGGTCCAGGTGGTGCCCGCGAGCAAAGGGTTCACGGCATCGGCGGTAATCCGGGACATATCCAACAGGTTGTCCACCAAATGATCCAGGCGGTCAGCATAATTCTCGATCGTCTCCAACAACTCCTTCTGCACGTCCGGAGGGAACTGGACCTCTTCCTGCCGCAGGCTGCTCACAGCCAGTTTGATTCCGGCCAACGGAGTCCTCAAATCATGGGAAACGGCGCGAAGGATGGACGTCCGCATCTTGTTTCCCTCGGCCAGGCGAAGGTTGTCCCGCCTGCTCTTGACCAGCTGCTGCCGCTCACGCACAGCCACCACAAACGCTCCGAAGGCCGCCAGCAGCCGCTGGTGTTGGGAGGACAGCGCACCACCGCGCAACAACAGCGTGTAATGGGGATCGACGACGGCGGCGTGGTCCGCGGCTGCATGGGTCACCGGCGGATTGGGGCCGGCGCTCGCAAGAATCCGCCACTGCGGCGGTGCTCCTGGCACTGTGACGATGTCCGGTCCCGGGGAGCCCAAGAGTGTCACAGCCTCCATGCCGAGATTTCCGCGGACTTTCTCAAGAAAGGATTCAAGGCTGCCGTCCGAGCTGAGGATGCGCAGGGCCAACTCGCTCAGGGCCGTGGCCTCGGCCTCGGACCTCGCAGCCTCCTGGGCCCTGCGGCTTGCCAGTCCCACCGCGAGCGCCACGCCGCAAGCCACAGCCAGGAAAACCACGAGGGTAAACAGGGTGGTTGGATCGGCGATGGACAGGGAACCCACGGGTTCGGCGGAGAGGTAGTTCAGCAGGAAACTACCCAGCACCGCCGCGACCACGGCGGGCCACAGGCCTCCGATTGCGGCAACGGCCACGGCCGCTGCCAGCTGAAGGAGCATGATCATGGCGAAGTTACGGAAGCCCAGCACAGTGACCATGACTTCGACGCCCGGCGGCAACAGCAGGGCAAGGACCAGGCCAGTCACGACGCGTCCACGGCCGATGCCCCGAACAGCGGGAAGGCGCAGCATAACGGTGTCGGAATCGCTGCTTTGTGCTTCAGGACCTGGCATGGCTACATCCTTCCACGGTTGGCAGGGTGGGCAGTTCTGCCCATCCTGCGGTGAGAGCAGTGCCCGCGCTTCGCTCAAGGACTAGGCTTGCTTTCAGCATCTGGTCCGGCATGGCGCCGGACAATCCAACGGTCTATCCAGGGGGATATACATGGACCCGAACGAAGGCGCCGCAGGCAGCGGTGCTTCAGGAAACGGCGCTTCAGGCAACGGCGCGTCAGGCAGCGGCGCTGCCGGGGGCGGCCAAGGCCCGGACGCGGCGAAGAATCCGCCCAAGCCGCCACCGTGGCAGGTGCCCAAACCCGAGCTCCATCCCGAGCTGATTCCTCCTGCCAATGACGACAGGGACAAAGCTCCGGGCGGACAGGAGCCAGGCTCTTTAAACGCAGGCTCTTCCAAGCCCGGTACTTCCACGCCCGGCGCATCCCAGCCCGGGCCCGGCGGGCCGCTCCCCATTATTGACCCGTTCGCCAAGGAACGTGAACGCGAAGCAGCCCACGCCGAAGCCCGGAAGAAGCGTTCCCGGCGCCGCACCGTCGTCGTGGGTTTGGGCGTTACGGCTCTTCTGGCCGGAACCATCACCGCCGTGGTTGCCAGCAGCGAACAAGAGGCTGACTACGCGCAGGTCTGCTTCAACGATGAAACCGGCGAGCGCGTGGACGATTCCCAGTGCAACAACAGCAGCTCGGATGGCCGCGGTTCGGCCATCTACGCCTGGTACTTCTACTCGCGGGGAGCCAGCGTGCCCGCGGTGGGACAGAACCGCAATTCCTACCCCAGCTACACCAAGACAGTTCCACAGGGCGCCAAGACTTCAACGGGGTACAGCACCAAGGGCGGCACAGTCAGCCGTGGCGGCTTTGGCAGCAGTTCCAAAAGCGGCGGAAGCTCGGGAGGCTAGGCGTGCAGCGTTTGCCCTCCGAGCCCAGGCCGGACTGGAAAAAGAAGATCGAAGAACAGGGCCTGGTCTTTTCGACCACCACCATGCCCGATGGCCGCAAAATCGAATACTGGAACGAGTCGGCGTACTACGAATTCACCATGGACGAGGTGGAGACGCTCGAGAAGACTGCCGAGGACATGCACCTCATGTGCCTGGAAGCAGCAAAATTTCTCGCCACGGGGGCCATGGGCGATATTGGCATCGGACAACAGGCGCTGGAGCTCGCCGGCGAATCGTTGCAGGCCGGGGATATGGATATTTACGGTCGCTTCGACTTCATCTATGACGGCAAGGGTGGTCCGGCAAAAATGCTGGAGTACAACGCCGATACCCCGACAGGCCTCATTGAAGCTTCCGTAGCGCAGTGGTTCTGGCTGCAGGATGTGTTCCCGGAAAAGGACCAGTGGAACGGAATCCATGAGGCGCTGATCCGGCAATGGAAAAAGCTGCAGTTCCGCACCGGGATGAGCACACTGCATGTGGCTCATTCGGAGGCCGAAGAATCCGGTGAGGACTGGATGACTGCCGCCTACATGCGGGATGTGGCGAGCCAAGGCGGGTGGACGACCATCGGCATCAATATGTCCGACATCGGCTGGGACCCGAACCTGAACCGCTTTGTGGACCTGGACAATTTCATGATCAACACCATGTTCAAGCTGTATCCGTGGGAACTGATGATGAAGGAACCTTTCGGACACCGGCTGCTGACGCGGGCACACAACCCCCGCTGGGTGGAGCCCGCGTGGAAGATGCTGCTCTCCAACAAGGCCCTGCTCGCTGCGCTGTGGCACCTGTACCCCGGCCACGAGAACCTGCTGCCGGCGTTCCTTGGCGATCCAGGCCCGCTGAAGGAATGGGTGGCCAAGCCTCTTCATGGCCGCGAGGGCGACAACATCCGCATCCATGCGCCCGGCATCGAACTGCAGCAGCCCGGCGGCTATGGCCGTGAAGGGTGGTGCTTCCAGGAGTACCACTCTCTCCCCGACTTCGATGGCAACCATCCGGTGCTTGGTCTCTGGGTGGTGGACGGCGAGTCAGTGGGCTGCGGCATCCGTGAATCGGATGGCCCCATCACGGATTATTTCTGCCGCTTCGTCCCCAACACCATCGATGCCCCGGCGCCTGCCGCCCCCACCACTACTTCTTATGGAGCTGCACTTTGAGCACTGAAACCTCGACGCCGGACGGCGGTTCAGCGGGCGGTGGCCGTACCGCCGTCGTACCTTCCAAAGGCCTCCATGCAGGCATCCTGGACCTTGGCGACTCGGTCATGCTGGGGCTGGCGTCCACGGCTCCCGTATATTCGCTGGCCGCTACGCTGGGGCTCATTGTCGCCGTCAACGGCAACTACACGCCCCTGATCCTGGTTCTTGCCTTCATTCCGGTGCTCTTCATCGCCTATGCATTCCGCGAGCTGAACAGTGCGCTCCCTGACTGTGGCACCACGTTCTTCTGGGCCCGCAAGGCCTTTGGTCCGTGGGCTGCCTGGCTGGGCGGCTGGGGCGTGGCGTTGGCCGGCATCGTAGTCCTCGCCAACCTGGCCCAGATCGCCGGGAAATATCTGTGGT
Source organism: Paenarthrobacter aromaticivorans (assembly GCF_019038615.1). Classification (NCBI taxonomy): domain Bacteria; kingdom Bacillati; phylum Actinomycetota; class Actinomycetes; order Micrococcales; family Micrococcaceae; genus Paenarthrobacter; species Paenarthrobacter aromaticivorans. Next base: position 42,057 of record NZ_JAHOPC010000006.1, on the reverse strand, counting down.
TGCTGATCGGCGACTCTTCCCTGGCTGCCAACACCTGGCTGGTTACCGCCACCGGGGTCCTGTTCATCGCGTTCATGACCTACGTTAATCACCGCGGCATCCGGCTGGGCGAGCACGTCCAGCGGACCTTGACTTACATCCAGTACATTTCACTGGGCATCTTCGCGGTGGCCATTATTGTTGGGATCGCCGGTGGCGCGCCTGGGGGAGCCAACGGCAGCGCAACCATCCAGCCTTTCGACTTTGAGTGGTTCAACCCCGCCGGTGCCTTCGCCGATCCCAGCGCGGTGGTTCACGGGGTCCTGCTGGCCCTGTTCATCTACTGGGGCTGGGACACCTGCCTGGCCCTGAACGAAGAAACCGAAAACCCTGCGAAGACTCCCGGCCGGGGTGCAGTCATTTCTGCGTTCGTCCTGGTGGCAATCTATGTCTCCGTTGCCCTGCTGGTCATGATGTACGCGAGTGTCGGGACCGAGGGCATCGGCCTGGGCAATGAAGCGAACCAGGATGACGTCTTCCTGGCTATGAAGGATGTAGTGCTGGGCCCGTGGGGTTGGCTGATCGTGGTGGCAGTTCTGGCATCCGTGCTGTCCTCAACGCAGACCACCATCCTCCCCACAGCCCGGGGCACGCTGTCCATGGGGGTGCACGGTGCCCTGCCGGCGCGTTTTGGCAAGGTCCACGAACGATTCCAGACACCGGGTTTCTCAACCCAGGTCATGGGCGTGGCTGCCGTGGTGTATTACGTGGCCATGAGCTTCCTCAGCGAGGACCTGCTGGCGGACTCCATCAGTGCCATCAGCCTGTTCATCGCGTTCTACTACGCCCTGACCGGTTTCTCGTGCGTGTGGTTCTTCCGCTCCACCCTCCGGGATTCTGCCCGCAACCTGTGGTTCCGTGGCATCCTGCCCTTCCTGGGAGCGGTATCGCTGACGGTGGCGTTCTTCATTTCGGCGGTGCAGATGTGGGATCCGGAGTATGGAGATACCCAGATCTTTGGAATCGGCGGAGCGTTTGTCAGCGGAGTCCTGCTTCTGCTCCTGGGCGTGGTGCTGGCCATCGTGTGCCGTTTTGCACCTGCCACGCGTGGCTTCTTCACTGGGGAGCGCGCTGACGCCGGGGTGGTGCGCGGCGACTAAGCGGCGAGCAAGCGGCGAATAAGCCTAGCGTTGCGCTGCGGTCCACTGACGGAGCCGCGTGGGAATGTCAGGGACCTCGAGCTGGACAGCGTCCCGCCGCAACGCGACCAACCAGCAGACCAGAATCGCCACGGCGCAGAACACGCCTGCGCTGGATGCCATGATCCAGAGCCCCGGCGTCTGGACGTTGAGGTCCGCGGCACCCAGTGCCGTGCCGATGGTCTTTGGCGAATAAAAGAAGACCAGCGTGGAAACGGCCAGCACAGCGGTCATCACGATTCTCTGCGCCCTGTACCGGCCAGGCGTTTCCTTGATGGTCCAGGCGAACGACGGCAGGACCACGGCCATCCAGACCCAATGGTGGGACCACGAGACGGGGCTGATGAGCAGCATGGTGAGTGCCGTCGTCGACATTGCAATGACGCGGGCTCCTTGCAAACTGGCCGCGCGGATCAGGAAGGCCGCGAGCACAACCGTGGCGAGGCTGAGCGCGAGCCACGGAACGGTTACTGAATCCTGCGGCACGCCGAAGTGCAGCAACGCGCCCTTTATCGAGAGGTTGTCCACGTAGCCAGCGCCGCCGATTCGGGACGTATCAGGGAGTATTTCCAGCCAGAACTGCAGCGACTCAGCTGGCCGGACTACCCATGCCAGGAGGACGGTGCCGGCGAAACCGATGGACATGTTGACCAGTCCACGCCAATCCTTGCGCATCAGGAAGTACAGGCCAAAGACAAGAGGCGTCAGCTTGATACCCGCAGCTATGCCCACCAGGAAGCCGCTGCCACGGAACCCCCGACGACGGGAGGCGCCCAGCAGGTCGACGGCCATCAAGCCCATGAGGAGGATGTTGATCTGGCCGAACGCCAACGTCTCACGCCATGGACCAAGGAACAGGACAGCCAGGAACAGCGCCCCTACGACCCAGCGGCCGCGGCTAGATGAAAATGCACTGCGCCAGTCGTGCTTGGAGGCCCAATACTTCACAATGGTGGCGGCAACCCAGGCGGCAATCGCCACACCGGCCACGTTGAAGAGCATCAGTGCTGCTGGTTGCGGCCAGAGTGCCAGCAGGCCGAAGATGAGCGCTGCGAACGGCGGATAGGTAAAGGGAAGTTCCGGTCCTCCGGCTGCGGCAACGCTTGGGCCGTACAAGTCCGAGGGCGAGGCACCGGCGTCGTTGAGGATGCTTCCGCCGAACCAGTAGACGCTGAAGTCCAGGCCCTCCTTACTCCAGCCAGCAAGCATCAGCCAGACGGGCCATATCAAGAGCGCCCACGGGAGCCAATGGAGTGCCCGTGGGGTGGTGGATGCAGACTTTCCGGCATCCGCGTTAGCCTGTAAATCGACGCCGGGCAGTGCCATGTCTTGTCCCCCAATATTTTCTTTGTGCAGTGGGAATCCAGTGGCTCCCGGAATACATACTACTTAAACGCCCGGATTAAACGCCCGGCGGCGGCCCGACCCGGCAGAGCGGCGCGGGGCGTCCGCTTCATGAGGGCATCCAGCCACTTAGGATGCTGGAATGAGCGATTCAACGACGAACACCTCGGATGTGCTGGCCCTCGATTCCCTGTTGACCAGCGAGGAACTGGCTCTCCGCGAAAAGGTCCGGGACTACACAACCCAGCGGATCCGGCCGAACATCGCACGCTGGTATGAGGACGCAGTCTTCCCGCAGGAGATCGTGCCGGAGTTGGGTGAGCTCGGCGTCCTGGGAATGCATCTGGAAGGTTACGGCTGTCCCGGACGCACCGCCGTCGAATATGGCCTGGCAGCCATGGAACTGGAGGCCGGCGATTCCGGCATCCGCACCTTCGTCTCGGTGCAGGGCTCGCTCGCTATGACAGCCATTCACAAATGGGGCTCGGAGGAGCAGAAAGAACAGTGGCTGCCACGGATGGCGGCCGGCGAACTGATCGGTTGCTTTGCGTTGACGGAGCCGACGGCCGGTTCGGACCCGTCATCGATGGCCACGTTCGCCCGAGAGACCTCCGACGGCTGGGTCCTCAACGGCGCCAAGCGCTGGATCGGACTCGCCTCAATTGCCGACGTCATGGTGGTGTGGGCCCAAACAGACGACGGCATCCGCGGCTTCCTGGTACCTGCCGGCACACCGGGTGTAACGGCCACGCCGATCGAACCGAAACTCTCCCTGCGCGCATCAATCCAATGCGACATAAAGTTCGACGCCGTAAGGCTGGGTCCGGACGCAATCCTCCCGGGTGCCATCGGCCTTCGTGGACCGTTCTCCTGCCTGAACGAGGCCCGGTACGGCATTGCGTGGGGAGCCATGGGCGCAGCCCGCGACTCCTATGAGGCCGCTCTGGAATACGCCGGCAGCCGGCTCCAGTTCGGGCGACCACTCGCTGGATACCAACTGACGCAGGAGAAGCTGGTGAACATGCTCCTCGAGATCCAAAAGGGCACCATGCTTGCCCTTCACCTTGGCCGCCTGAAGGACGCCGGACACCTTCAGCCCCAGCAGATCTCCGTAGGCAAGCTCAACAACGTCCGGGAGGCCATCAAAATCGCGCGGGAGGCCCGCACCATCCTGGGCGGCAACGGAGTCACACTGGACTATTCGCCGCTGCGGCATGCCAACAACCTCGAATCAGTGCGCACGTATGAGGGCACTGACGAGGTTCACACCCTGATCCTTGGGCAGCACATCACAGGGGTTGCCGCGTTCCGGGGCTGAGGCTGGGTTGGGCTTGGATTGGGCTGGCGCTGCCGGCTGGGTCAGGCCCGGGTCAGGCGGAAACCGGTTTGGGTTGCTTCTTTGCTGCATCCTTGCGGATGGTTGCGCTGATCACCGCAGCTACCGTGCACATCGCGGCTGCACCCAGCCAGGCGTAGTTGTAGTGGCCGGTGGCATCGCGGATAAAACCGGCGGCCAGTGCGGCAGCGGCTGCACCGAGCTGATGGGCCGCAAACACCCAGCCGAACACCACGGAGCCATCGGCGCCGAACACCGAGCGGCAGATGGCTGCCGTCGGAGGCACCGTAGCTACCCAGTCCAAGCCGTAGACCACGACGAAGATGATCATGCTGGGTTCCACGGATGAGCCCAACAACAGAGGCAGGACCAACAGCCCGATCCCCCGGAACTGGTAGTACACCGCCAACAGGACCTTGGGGTTGAAGCGGTCTGTCAGCCACCCGGAGGCGATGGTCCCCACGATGTCGAAGATCCCGACGACGGCCAGCAAGCCCGCCGCTGTTGTTTCCGGCATGCCGTGATCGTGCGCTGAGGGAATGAAATGCGTTCCAATGAGCCCGTTGGTCGTCGCGCCGCAAATGGCGAAACCCGCCGCCAACGCCCAGAACGTACGGACTTTGCTGGCACGTTTGAGGACCTGCAACGCCCGGACGGCCGCGTTCGCCGAATCCGGCTTGACTGACGCGGAACCCGACGGTGGCGACGCAACTGCAACGCCCGGCGTCGTGGTCTTTGAACCTGAGGGATTGGCGTCAGGTGCTTCCGCACCGTATGGCAACACCCCGACGTCGGCTGGTGAGTTCCGCAGCCAGCGCAGGACCAGGGGTACTACAGCGAGCGCCCCGGCGGCGATGAGCAGCGACGCGCCCCGCCAGCCCGGGTTTTGGGCCAGGGCAGCGATGAAGGGTAGAAAGACGAGCTGGCCAGCGGCGCTGCCGGCGGTCAGGATGCCAATGACCAAGCCACGACTCTTGGCGAACCAGGTGTTGGCGATGGTGGCTGCGAAGACGAGGGCCATTGATCCCGTTCCCAGGCCAATAAGCACGCCCCAGGTGAGCAGGATCTGCCAAGACTGGTTCACGAAGACAGTTAGCGCTGAGCCCAGACCAATCAGGCAAAGCGCGAGCGAGGTGACTTTGCGTATGCCGAAGCGTTCCATGAGGGCAGCGGCGAAGGGGGCCGTCAGCCCGAACAGGACAAGGTTGATGCTTACCGCAAGGGACAACACTGTGGTGGACCAGCCGAATTCCTGTTGCAGCGGGACCATCAGTACTCCGGGCGCGGCCCTGAAGCCGGCCGCCCCAACCAGGGCAAGGAAAGCTACGGCGGCCACGATCCAGGCCGGGTGAAGCCTGCGACTGGATTGCTTGCGGGGTTGGGGTTGCTTGCGGGGTTGCTTGCTGGTTGGGACTTTTTCATCGCTTGTCGGAGTTCCTGTGACATCGGGAGCGGTCATGCGGAGATCTCCGTTTCAGGGGAAGTTGTTAAAGCGGGAGCGACGGCCAGTGGCAGCGGATGGTCGCTGCGGGTGAAACTATGCCAGCTTGTATTGGCTGCCGTCAGCTGGACCCCACAGTGGGTGCAGGTGTCTGCTGAGGCCGTGACTTGTCCGCAGTCAGTATGAATGACGCGCATGTGGGACACCTCGTTAGGTGCGTTCAGGTGCTTCTCGGCCCAAATGATGATGGCGTTGAGGACCGGGAGAGCGTCCTCGCCCTTGGGGGTGAGTACGTATTCCTGGCGGGTCCGGGCACCATCCTGGTAGGGACGTTGTGCCAGCAGACCGGCCTCGAGGAGCCATCCGAGCCGTTTGCTGAGTACGTTGTCCGCCACTTCCAGGCGCTGCTTGATGGCGTCGAAGCGCCCGTTCCCGAAGAAGATCTCGCGCAGGACCAGGCTTCCCCATGGATCGCCCAGGACATCGAGTCCGCGGGCCAGGCTGCACGTCCGGGCGGACCAGTCGGATCGTAAAGGCATGTGGACAAAGTACATGACTTTTCTAAAGAAAGCTATGCTCGCTGCAGTTGCCCTGGTGAGCGCCGCTGCTTCCTGACCGTCTTTGCAGTTCAAAATCCTCGGAAGCACCCTATTTGGGTTGATTTGCGCTGAAAAACGCGGCAAAGGAAGTCAGGAAGCCACGTGCCCCGCGCGCATACCTGCGGGAACGAGGCCCGTGCGCGAAGGCCGGTAAGCCAAGGCCCAGTACACCAGCAGCGCGATTCCGCACACCACACCCAGGCTTGACACCATCAGCTGCCATTGCGTCTGGGGGTCCTTGCCCCATTCGGCAGCACCGGCCCAGACGGCAAGGTTCTTTGGCGTCATATAGAAGGCAACCGTGGAACAGGCCACGATGATCCACCCTGCTGTTCGCATGCGCCCGCTGCGGGACGGCACCCGATGCATCGCGAAGGCCATGCTCGGCAGGGCCACTGCCACCCACACCCAGTGGTGGGACCAGGAGACAGGACTGATCAGGAGCATCAGGATGGCTGTGGCCGAGACCGCGATGAAGTTCTCTTCCACATCCACGGCCCATTTGATGACCAAGGCCGCGAGGACCGCGAGTCCCAGCGAAAGAACCATCCACACCAAGCTGGTGAGAGAGGAATCCGGCATGCCGAAGTGCAGGAGCAGCCCCTTGACGGACAGGTTGTCCACGTAGGCCGGACCACCGATGCGCCCGGTATCGGGGAGGATCTGGGTCCAGAATGCCAGGGATGCTTGCGGCAAGATGGCCCACGCGATGGCGATGGATCCGAAGAACCCAGCGGCCATCCACCCGAGGGCCTTGAAGTCCCGGCGGACCAGGAAATACAGTCCGAACGCCAGCGGCGTGAGCTTCACGCCAGCGGCCAGGCCGATCAACAGCCCCGCGGGCCAGCGGATGAGGCCCGCCCGCACCTTACCGTAGAGCGCGAACTCGGCAAGGATCACGCCCATCAGGATGATGTTGATCTGGCCGAAAACGAACGTATCCCGCCATGGGCCCAGAAGCAGGATCGCTCCCGTTCCCACCAAAGCCGTGGTCCTGAAGCGATAGTCGGCGAAAGCTGAACGCCACGTCTTCAGGCCGAAGTAGTGGCGTGCCAACCAAGCAGCCACCACTGCGGCACCTGCCAGGGCGGCGATGATGAAGACCATGCTGCTGGCGAAGAAACCCATTGCTGCCAGGCCGGCAAAGAGCAGGGCCGCGAACGGCGGGTAGGTAAACGGAAGGCCGTCGCGCACGGCATAAAGGTCCCCGCCTTGGAGAACCTTGCCGCCGCCGTAGAAATAGACCTCGAAGTCGTTCAGGAACGGCTTGTAGTCCGTGTAGAGGAACCAAACGGCGACGGCGAGGGTCAGAACGCCTGCGACGGTCAGGATCCAGCCGCGCTGGGCAGCCGAAACAACCGTGGGTGAAGAAGAAGCCACAGTGTCAGCCGTTGCTGATCTTGGCGAAGGCCTGCTCAAGGTCCGCGATCAGATCTTCGGACTCCTCGATGCCGCAGGACAGGCGCAAGAGGTTCACGGGGACGGCCAGTTCGGTCCCCTTGACGGATGCGTGCGTCATCTCCGAGGGGTAGTTCATGAGCGATTCGATTCCGCCCAGCGATTCGGCCAGGGTGAAAATCGAGGTGGATTCGGCAACTGTACGGGCTGCGGCCTCGCCGCCCTTGAACTGGACAGAGACCATGCCGCCGAACTTCTTCATCTGCTTGGCAGCGAGTTCGTGGCCGGGGTGGTCCGGGAGGCCCGGGTACAGCACAGCTTCAACTTCGGGACGCTGCAGCAACCATTCAGCTACAGCCTGCCCGTTCTCGCTGTGCCGGTCCATGCGCACGCCCAGGGTCTTCAGGCCCCGCGTGGTGAGGAAAGCATCCATCGGTCCCGAAACGGCACCAACGGCAAACTGGATGAAGCCGATCTTCTCGGCGAGTTCGGGATCGTTGACCACGATCGCACCGCCCACCACGTCCGAGTGGCCACCGATGTACTTGGTGGTGGAATGGATCACGACGTCGGCGCCCAGGTCCAGCGGGGTCTGCAAGTAGGGAGACGCGAAGGTGTTGTCGACCACCAGGAGGGCACCGGCGTCGTGCGCTACGGCGGCGAGCGCCGCAATATCGGTGATCTTCATCAAGGGGTTGGACGGGGTTTCCACCCACACCATGCGCGTCTTGTTCGCTGCTACAGCACGTGCCACAGCGTCGAGATCGGACATGTCAACAGGAGTGTTGCCAATGCCCCAGTCGCCAAGCACCCGGTCGATGAGGCGGTACGTTCCACCGTAGGCGTCGTTGCCCAGGACGATGTGGTCCCCGGGGCGGGCCGCAGCGCGGATCAGCGAGTCCTCGGCAGCAAGGCCAGAGCCGAACGAGAATGCGGCGTAACCTCCCTCAAGGGCTGCCAGCTGTTCCTGCAGGGCGTCACGCGTGGGGTTGCCGCCACGGCCGTACTCGTAGCCCGAACGCAGGCCGCCGATCCCGTCCTGGGCGTAGGTTGAGCTGAAGTGCAGAGGGGGCACCACAGCGCCGGTCCGGGGTTCGAAGGCCTGGCCCGCGTGGACGGCCCTCGTGTTGAACCCGGCGTTGTTGTTAACGGACATGGAAGCTCCTCTTTCAGTGTTCAACGGTTGGAAGTGGGCGCGTGGCGCTCAGTTGCTCAGGTAGGCCAGAAGGTCGTGGCGCGTCAGGATGCCCACCGGGGCCCCAACGAACGTGACCATGACAGTATCGACGTCGGACAAGAGCTCGCGTGCCGCGGAGATGGTCTCCAGGGATCCAATAACGGGCAGGCGCTCCCCCATGTGTTCGGCAATCTTGTCCGTGAGTTTGGCTTCGCCACGGAACAGCTTGGTGGTGAGGCTGCGTTCATCGACTGCGCCGAGGACCTCGCCCATGACCACCGGCGGTTCCTGCGAGAGGACCGGGATGTGTGAGACGCCGAACTCATTCATGATGTTGATGACGTCGCGGACACTCTCGTTCGGGTGGATGTGGACCAGGTCCGGCATCTCGCCTGTCTTGGACTTCAGCACCTCGCCCACGGATGACTCTTCGCCGCCGGAGAGGAAGCCGTAGGAGCGCATCCACTGATCGTTGAAGATCTTGGCAAGGTAGCCGCGGCCCGAATCGGGGAGGATCACCACGACGACGGCCGACTCGTCCAGGTCCTTGGCCGCCTCCAGGGCAGCGACCACGGCCATGCCGGAGGAGCCGCCCACCAGGAGGCCCTCTTCGCGTGCAAGGCGGCGGGTCATGGCGAATGAATCAGCGTCGGATACTGCAATGACCTGGTCCGGCACGGTCTTGTCGTAGTTGGCGGGCCACATGTCCTCGCCAACGCCCTCCACGAAATAGGGGCGTCCCGAACCGCCTGAGTACACAGAACCTTCCGGGTCCGCGCCGATCACCTTGACCCGGCCGCCGTCGGACCCGGGCCTGTCTGCCGATACTTCCTTGAGGAAGCGGCCCGTGCCCGTGATGGTGCCGCCCGTTCCGGCGCCGATGACGACGTGCGTCACCTTGCCGTCAGTGTCGCGCCAGATCTCCGGTCCTGTTGACTCGAAGTGGCTGTCCGGGGCTGCTGGATTGGAGAACTGGTCCGGCTTGAAGGCACCGGGAATTTCCTTGACCAGGCGATCTGAGACGCCGTAGTAGCTTTGCGGGCTGTCGGGGGCAACAGCCGTGGGCGTCACCACGACCTCCGCCCCGTACGCGGCCAAGACCGCCCGCTTGTCCTCGCCCACCTTGTCCGGAACCACGAAAACGCACTTGTAGCCCTTCTGCTGGGCTACAAGCGCCAAGCCGACTCCGGTGTTGCCCGACGTCGGTTCAACAATGGTCCCGCCCGGCTGCAGCCGCCCGTCCTTTTCCGCTTCTTCGATCATCTTCACAGCGATGCGGTCCTTGATGGATCCACCGGGATTGACGTACTCGAGCTTGACCAGGACGGTGGCTTTGATCCCGTCCGTTACGTGGTTGAGCTTGATAAGCGGCGTGTTGCCAATGAGTTCCAACACGGACTGGGCGTACTTCATAGGTACAAAGTTACCGCCTGCCCATAGCCTGCCCCGCCGTGCCTCACTTGCGGAGCATCACTTCCCGGCGGAGGAGTCGGTTTGCCAGAGGCCCAGGATGTTGCCCTCGGTGTCCTTGAAGTAGGCGTACCAGCCCATCCCGGGGACGGCGTCCCTACCCTGGACGATGGAGCCACCGGCGGATTCCACTTGGCCGAGGGCAGCATCCACATCGTCCACATCGATGGTGAGGATGGGATTTTTCAGGCTGTCCGTGCGTGGAAACAGCGCACCATTGATGGCTCCGGGTTCGCTGGGCCTGCCGGTCTCTTCATCGGACGGAGTAGTGATGGCGATCGTGTAATCCATTTCCTGCATAGGGCTGAGATTCCAGCCAAAAGCACTTTGGTAAAAAGTGTTGGCCCTCTCGTTGTCATCCGTGGGAATCTCGAAATGCACTATTCCGGCCATGGTTCGCGCTCCTGGAATTTGGGGTTCGGACGCGGCCCACCCGCGCCACATCAGGGAGTCTAGACCCGTGAAGCAGCCGCCGTAAGAGGCTCACAGGAGTGAATTGTCAGCCAGCCGTGGGACCATGAAAACATGACCATCGCAGACGCCCCGCCCCTTGTTGCGGCCGCGGCAGACGCTTCCATCCGATGGCACCCCGGCGCCTCCTACAGGCTCGACCAAACCATGTTTCCCCTGATGCGGGGCAACGCCGACCCCTCTTTCGCGGCCCATCCCACCGGTTTCTGGATGTCCTTCACCACTCCTTCAGGCGCTGTCACCCTGCGGCTCTCTGCGGGTGGACTGGGCGAGGATACTTTCGTGGACGCCCAGGCGTGGGGGCCCGGTGCGGAGGAGGCCATTTCCAGCGTTCCCCGGCTACTCGGCGCCGACGATGACTGGTCCGCTTTCGACGAACCCGGCTTCCATGCAACCCTGCCGCGCCTGGTTACGGAAGCACGACGCCGGAACCTGGCCCTGCGTCTACCCTCCACCGGGCGGCTGGTTGACTCGCTGGTGCCCACCATTCTGGAGCAAAAGGTCACCACCTTGGAGGCACGGCGTGGCTACCGGTACTTGATGTACCGCTTCGGAACCAAAGCCCCCGGCAGTGTGGCTCCTCCAGGGCTCCTCGTGCCTCCCACCGCGCGGCAATGGCTGGCCATTCCGTCCTGGGAATGGCACAAGGCGGGAGTCGGGCCACAACGCTCGGCGACAGTGATGCGGGCGCTGCAATCCGCCGTCGCGCTTGAACGCTTGGCTGGGCTGGACCCGTCCCGGGCCGGAGCCAAACTGCAGACCATTCCCGGCATCGGCGTCTGGACTGCCGCGGAAGTGGTCCAACGTACGCACGGCTGCCCGGATTCGATTTCCGTGGGCGACTACCATCTGGCGTCGTTCGTGGGCTATGCGCTGCTGGGACGGAAAATTGACGACGCCGGCATGCTGGAACTGCTGGAACCTTGGCGGGGACAGAGGCAGCGGCTGGTCCGCATGCTTTACCTGAGCGGCTTCCGGAAGCCAACCTTCGGCCCACGGATGACCATCCAGGACCACCGCGCCCACTGACCTTTTAAAGCAACGCGGGGTCACTTAGGGCCCATGTTTGCCCTCACTTTGGGCCGTAAGCGACCCCGCGTTGTGTCATACCCTCTTGATCCTGGAGATCACCCCGGCGAAGCCTTCGGCAAGGTCGTCTGCATTGACTTTGAAGTAAGACCACCCCGCTCTGAGGAATGCCTCGTCGCGCCGGTTGTCCCGGGACTGCTGTTCACGTGTCAGGTGATGGGCGCCGTCGTACTGCACTGCGATTCGAAACCGCCGGTACCCGAGGTCGGCCCTTGGTGATATCGGATCCAGCAGGTCCAACTGCAGTTGTAGTTCAGGTTCGGGAAGGCCGGCATCCCGCATGGCCAGACGAAGGAATGTTTCTGGATACGAGTCCGCGCCCACCCTCATTTCGTCCAGCGCCAGGCGGGCCTTCTCCACCCCTTGGAGGTTGGGGTGCTGCCGAATCAACAGTCGAAGACCAGAGGGGTAAGCATAGGGTTCGGACCGTGATTCGAAGGTTGGTCGAGGGCGACGGATTAGCTGGTCGCCCATCGCAATGACATAGTTCAGCGGCAGGTCCTTGGCCAAGTCCAGCCAGGTGCGAGGACGAACTGCAACCGGTATTCCCTCGAAATCCATGACTTCACCGGGGTGGACGCGCACTCTATGCCCCGTCACCCCGGCACGGCGGACCCTCGGGAGGGTATGCGGTTTGCTGAGGTGGATGGCGTCTCCCCCGCCCATCCAAGGGGGAAGCCCCAGTCCGGTCAAGAGGGAAGCAGTCTCGTGCGAAACCCAGGCGCCGGGTGTTGCGGCGGCCAGAACCCGCGCGCGTTCCAGCAGTTCAATCTCACGTCCCGTTGGCAGATGAATCAGCCGACCGCCGTCGGAAAGGTCCTTTGCCCTGAGCCTTTTAGCTGGGATACCGAGCTCCCGGGACTCGTACGTCGTGAAGGCACGGTACTGGAGTTCGTCGGGCAGAGGGTTGATACGGACCATGCATTCCAGTGTGTCGGCTTGGAACTGTCAGCACGGGGTTATCCACAGCCCGGATACCGATGACAGCAACGCGGAGTCACTTACGGCCCATAAACGTCGTCAACATGGGCCGTAAGTGACCCCGCGTTGCATTTAGAGGTGAAGGCGGGACACGGCTTCCTGGCGCATGTCTACCTTCCGGACCTTGCCCGAGACGGTCATCGGGAAGCTCTCGCGGACATCCACGTATCGCGGAATCTTGTAATGCGCCAGCTTGCCCCTGCAGTACTCGGCGATGTCCTCGGCGGTCAGGGTTTCCGCCCTCGGTTTGAGGATGATGCAGGCCATGAGCTCCTCCCCGTATTTGGCGTCCGGAACACCGATTACCTGCACGTCCTGGATGGACGGATGCAGATACAGGAATTCCTCGATCTCCCGGGGATAAATGTTCTCGCCGCCACGGATCACCATGTCCTTAATCCGGCCTTCGATCACCAGATACCCGTCCTCGTCCATTCTGGCGAGGTCGCCCGTGTGCATCCAGCCTTCAGGGTCAATGGCCTCGGACGTCTTGTCCGGCTGGCCCCAGTAACCCTGCATCACCGCGTAGCCGCGCGTGCACAGCTCGCCGATGACACCGCGCTCCACCACTTCACCCGTACCCGGATCCACGATCCGGCTCTCAAGGTGCGGCATGGTCCTGCCAACCGTGCTGGTCCGATGTTCCAAAGTGTCCCCCGCCCGGGTCATCGTGGATACCGGCGAAGTCTCGGTCATGCCGTAGCAAATGGCCACGTCCACCATGTGCATCTCATCGATGACCCGGCGCATCACCTCCATGGGGCACAGCGACCCCGCCATGACGCCCGTCCTGAGCGTAGAGAGATCGAACGTGGCGAAGTCGGGCAGCGCGAGCTCGGCAATGAACATGGTGGGCACGCCATAAAGCGATGTGCCGCCAAAGTCCTGCACGGCTTCCAACGCCGCGGATGGGTTGAATCCCCTGCTTGGGATGATGGTTGCCGCCCCGAAGCTCAGGGCATTCAGGTTCCCGATCACCATTCCGAAGCAGTGGTAGAACGGGACCGGAATCACCACGCGGTCATGTTCCGTATATCCCAGGAGGCGGCCGATCGAATGGCCGTTGTTGAGGATGTTGTGGTGCGTGAGGGTTGCACCTTTCGGGAAGCCCGTGGTGCCCGAAGTGTATTGAAGGTTGATGGGATCGTGCGGACCCAGTTCAGCCATGCGGTCCCGTAATGCAGAAGGCCCGACGCCGTCCGCCCGGGTCAGGAGCTCGGCGTACGTCAGCTCGTGGCCGGCCTCGGGGACACCCGCCGAGAGGCCCGCAACCGGGTCCCCGGGGAGGAAGACGATCTCCTTGAGTTCGGGGCACGTACCGGCAGTCTCCCTGGCCATGCCCACGTAATCGCTGTTCTTATCTGAGGGCGCAGCCACGAGCATCCGCATGCCGTTCTGCTTGACCACGAACTCCAGTTCGTGTCTGCGATAAGCCGGGTTGACGTTGACGAGCACGGCCCCGATCTTTGCCGTGGCGTACTGCAGGATGGTCCACTCGGCACAGTTCGGGCTCCAGATGCCGATGCGCTCGCCTTTCTCCACGCCTTGGGCGAGGAGCGCGCGGGCGAGGTGATCGACGTCGTCGTTAAGCTTTTCGTAGCTCCACCGACGGGCGTCCCCGCCGGGTGTGGCAGCTGCTTCGATCAGGGCGTCCCTGAGCGGAAACTGCGCTGCGATTCGTTCAAAATTGGCACCGATGGTCTCTTCTAGCAGCGGGACGTCAGTGTCTCCGACGGTGTAGGACAACATGACCGAACGCTACCAAGACCGTCCGCGCAACAGAACCGTAAAGTGGACATTCCGCTCCGTGTCCTCCCGGTAGGGTTGGATCCATGAGTGCACCCATCGACCTGCAGGCCACGTTCATCCCCAACGACGGCGAATTCTTCCGCGTGAAGCTCGCCTTGGAAATCGCGATCGACGAGGTCGTCAACGAGCCCGGCTGCATCCGTTATGAACTGACCGAAGCCACTGAGGAGAAGCTGGTGCTCACAGAGCGCTGGGAGTCTGAGGAGGCCTTGGAGAAGCACTCCAAGGGCATTGCCGTCCAGGACCTGAACGAGTCCCTCAGCGCCCTGCTTGCCGAGCCGGTCAAGCTCGAACGGCTCTAATCTCTCCCAGCACCAGCTCAGCGAAACCGCTGCAAAACTGCGGGAACGCCTTTAAACATCGAGGCCGCCGGAACTCTCCGGCGGCCTCGATGTGCTTCCGGCGATTTCGCCGGGTTGGTACTAGCCTTCCTGGGCCTCGGCACGTGCCTTGGCGACATGGGCGTGGACTTCTTCCATGTCCAAGCCCTTCACGGCCTCAATGACCTGCTCCAGCTGCGGGCCGTTGAGGGCACCCGGCTGCGAGAAGACAAGCACTTTCTCACGGAATGCCATGAGCGTCGGGATAGACGTAATCCCGGCTTCGGCGGCGAGCTGCTGCTCAGCCTCGGTGTCCACTTTCGCGAAGACCACGTCCGGGTGCTTCTCAGAAGCTGCCCCATAAGTGGGCGCAAACTGGCGGCATGGGGCGCACCAGGCAGCCCAGAAATCCACCAGGACAATGTCATTGCCTTCGATGGTCGATGCGAACTGTTCTCCAGTGATGTCAACTGTAGCCATGTTTCCACGGTACGCGACCCCGCTCGCTAAGTCCCGTGGAGAGGGGCGTTGTTCGCTTCCCGCGTCACCGGGAATAAACGGCTACTTGCCCAGAACGTACTTGAGCGCGGACGCGTAGAGCGGAGCCACCTTGTTGTGTCCGGTTTGGTTCATGTGCACATCATCCAGATAGTTCCAGGTGGCCCCGGCGATAGTTGCTGTGCCGGCCATCGAGATACGGGGCCAGCCACGGACAGCGGCTTCGCGGGTCAAGAGCCCGTCCACCCATCGACGTTGGAAATGGCTGGCGTCATAGCGGGAGAGAACCCCGGTGACAAGGATCGTGCTGCGGGGATATTTGCGGCGCAGTTCATCCCACAGCCGGTTGGCTTGGGACAGGATCGCGGCATCGGTGGCAAAAATCCGGGCGTCGTTTCCGCCAAGTGTGACCACCACCAGCCCTGGGCTCCCTTGGGGCAAAAGGATCCGATCCAGGAGTACGGCATCCGTCGCTGAATTGCCACCGACCGCGGGGCTCCCCGAAACGTATCCGATCCCACCGATGCTCCGGACCACCTGGCGGGTATAGCCAGCGGCTCGGGCACCCTGTTCGCCCCATGAGTCAAGGTCCAGCTGCGAGTCGCCAAGGAAGACCACTGTGGAGGCGTCCACTGCTTCGGCTGAATACAACTCCTGCGTGGAATCGTTCCAGATGGTTTCCAACTTTTGGAAGGCGACGTGTGAGCCCCTGGCATCGGACCAGGTATCGCGGACCGGCCAGCCGAACTCGCCCGGATTGATGGACCACACTTTGTACGTCGGGTGCCCTACGATCCGTGCTCCCGTGGCTGGCCCCCACACAAGCCAGCCGTTGACGAACTGCTGCACCAGTCCCCCGGCACGAGGCAGTTTGTCCGTGAGGGGCAAGCCCAATTGTCCGGCAGCTCCACCTAGGGAAACGTAGCGGTTGTGGACGTCGCCATAGGTGGTTGAATGCGCACCCGTTGCCGCCGACCAATAGACCGTGCCGCCTTGGAAAAGTTGGTAGACGAAGTCGTTTTGCCGGTATTCCTCGCTGACCGGATACCCCAAGGCACCGTTCTGGCCTCCAGTCGCGGACCAGTAGCTCCGGATAGCTCCCGTCAGGGCGTGCGCAGCGGTGGCAGAGGACCAGATGATGGTGCCGTGCTGGTACTGCTGTGCGGAGCCACCGTTGCGCAGGCCGGTAGCTTCATCCGACGTGGGATAGCCAAATTCGCCGCTTTCCAGTCCCGATTGGCGCCAGCGCTCACGTATGGCGCCCATGGAGGGATGGGCCCCAGTTGCAGGGGACCACACGATAAAGCCGTGCTCGAACAGTTGGGAGGCACCGCCGTCGGGCAGTCCTGTGCGTTCGCTGCCAGCCGGGTACCCGAGGAAACCAGTCTCAAAACCCGCTCTCCCCCACGCCAAGTGGATGGACCCTGTTGTGCGTTGGGCTCCAGTGGCTGCCGAGTAGCTGATCGCTCCTCGTTCGAAGAGTTGCTTGGAACCACCGTTACGCAGGCCGCTGACTGTGTCTGTTGTGGGATAGCCGTGATAGCCCGCGGGGCCATCGGCTTCCCACCATGCGTTGCGGACTGGTCCATTGACCACCACCCGCGCTCCCGTGCGGGCCGACCAAGCGATATCGCCACCGAGGAACCGTTGCACGCAGCCGGTGCTGGAGCATTCCTCAGCTGCCGTGGGCCGGATCAGCACGCTTCGCGCCCAGGTGCTCGTGCTGTAAAGCTGCCCGATGGCACCCGTAACGGGAGGGGTGGAAGTCTCAAGCTGGATGCTCGCCGACGGCACGGCTTGCACCGGTACCGAGGTTCCGAGCTGGCCAAGGACCAACAGCAGCGCCGCCACTGATCCGGCGATTTTGCTTTTCTTCAAGGACGAAGCCGACCCTGCACAACCCACTTATCTACCCCTGCATCTTCAGACCCATGGGCCCCGTCACTGCTCCCCCACGAAGACAGTGAAGCCAGTATCTTCGACGCCGGGACTTCATGCAGCGACGACTCAACGTTCGGTGTCACATCGTTATGTTCGCGGCCTCTTGATCGCGATTGAACAAGTGTTTAGTGTATGAAACATGCGTTTAACCGCAGAGGATTTAACCACCCGGGCGCGCATTCGCGATGCCGCAATCGGGCTGTTCGGCCGCGATGGTTTCGGCCCTGCCACCGTCCGGGCGGTCGCCTCTGCGGCGGGGGTCAGCCCCGGCTTGGTGATCCACCATTTCGGCAGCAAGGCAGGTCTGCGCGAAGCATGCGACCAGCATGTCCTTGCGCAGACCGCCAGCCAGGGCAAGGAGAAAACCGACCCCGCCACTACACGTCAATTGATCCAGGACTACCTCAACCATCCGGACCAGTACGCCGATGAGATCGCCTACATTCGGCGCTCCCTGGGGGACGAATCCGAGGCTGGCGACGCATTCTTCGACGCCGTTGTGCGCCAGACGCAGGACGTTATCGAGGCCGGGATCGCCGCCGGCACCATCCGCGAATTCGACGACGTCCGGTCCACCGCCGTCGTCGTCGCCTCAAACAGCCTCTCCATGCTCATGCTCGGCAGGCACCTCTCACGGGCGCTGGGAGCGGACGTAATAGAACCGCACGGCATAGGACCGGAACTGCTGCGGCAACTGACCGTCCCCGCGCTGGACATCTACACCAACGGCTTCTATGCGGATTCGCGATTCCTGGATGCGGCCCGCGACGCCCTGCAACAAGACACCAACAACCAAGGAAGGGAGCATGCCCCGTGACCCAGGCAATCGTCGTCGAAGGGTTGCGCAAGAAGTTCGGCCAGCGCGAGGTCCTCCACGGACTCGATTTCGCCGTTGAACCGGGAACGGTCTTCGGCGTTATTGGACCGAATGGAGCGGGCAAAACCACCACCATGCGCTGCCTGCTGGATATCATCCGGCCAAGCGCGGGAACCATTTCAGTGTTGGGGCAGGATCCACGCCGCGCCGGAACCGGGCTGCGCCGAAGGATCGGTTATCTCCCGGGCGAACTTCACTTGGAGAACCGAACCACGGGCCGGCGCATGCTTGAACACTTCGCCGCTATCAGTGGCCCGGTAGAGCCCAAGTATGTCAACGAGTTGGCAGAGCGCCTGGATTTGGATTTGGACCGGCAGACCCGCAAGCTCTCCAAGGGGAACAAGCAGAAGCTCGGCCTCCTGCAGGCATTCATGCACCGCCCCGAGCTCCTGGTGCTCGATGAACCAACCAGCGGCCTGGATCCCCTGGTCCAACAGGAGTTCCATGCACTGGTCCGCGAAGTCGTGGACGGCGGCGCAACGGTCTTCCTCAGCTCACACGTCCTGAGCGAGGTCCAGCAGGCCGCCGATGCCGTAGCTATCCTCCGCGATGGCGGCATCGTGACAATCTCCACTGTTGAGGCCTTGAGGAACGCGGCTGTACGGCAGTTGCGGTTCAACGCGGCCGGCGCGGACGCGAACGACGTCGGCGCGCTGCTGGCGCGAGTGCCTGGCGTCGCCAACGTTGTGCTGCGGGAGCTTCCCGGCGACGGCGCAGCGGAAGCCGCCGTCGAAGCAACGGCGACACTTTCCGGTCAGGTCCAGCCACTGGTGCAGGAGCTGGCTCGGCTGAACCTCAAAGACCTCGTCCTGGAGGAACCGGATTTGGAGGAGGCCGTGTTGACTCTCTACACGGGGCACTATGTGGGGAACGGAAATGGACACAAATCCGTGAGCCACACGGAAGGAGCGCACCATGCCTAGGTTCCTCCCCCTCTTCACCAAAGCCTTGACAGACTCGTGGCGGTCCACCCTCGCGTGGGCCTTGGGACTGACGGGCGCGATCATGCTGTACCTGCCCCTTTATCCGTCCATCGGGGGCAGCGCGCAAATGCAGCAAATGATCGACGCACTCCCACAAGAGATGACCAAAGCCCTGAACTATGACCAGATAGCCACCGGACCTGGTTATACACAGGCCACCATGTTCGGCCTGATCGGTTTCCTGCTGATGTCCATGGCATCCGTAGGCTGGGGCGCGGCTGCAGTGGGCGGGGACGAAGAGTCAGGGCTGCTGGAATTGACCCTTGCCCATAGTGTCACCCGAATCCAGGTGGTCCTTGAACGAGCCCTGGCACTCGTGGTGCGCGTCGGGATCCTCTCGGCCTTGGTCTTCCTGCTGGTGCTGGTGCTGAACAGGCCCTCGAAACTGGACATCGACGTCGGGCACCTCTTCGGTGCGGTAGTGCTGTTTGCCGCTTTGGCACTGCTAAGTGGAACAGCGGCGCTGTGCGTGGGTGCGCTGACGGGGCGGAAGGTCTATGCAATTGCTGCTGGTGCGGCCGTCGCCGTCCTCGGCTATGTCTTCAACGCTGTTGGGAGGCAAAGCCCCGACGTCGACTGGCTGCTGAACCTTTCGCCGTACCACTGGGCGTACGGCAATTCACCGGTAACGAACGGCGCTGATTGGGGAGCGGCTGCAGGCTTACTTGGTATCTCCGCGGCGCTTATCGCCCTGGGCGCGGTTGCGCTTCAGCGGCGGGACGTAGGTGTTTGAGCTCCCCTAGGCCCACAGATGCGGAGCTGGCCGGCGTGCTCCTGGGAGCGCATTGTTTTCCCGCCACTCATGGATCCACTCCGGTAATTCCAGATCAGCCGGTGGCGCGCCGAACTCAGCAATGATCTCCTCCTGCGTCACTGGCTTCCCCTTGCTTACCAAGCGGGTTGCGATGTGCGCGCGTGCGTAAATCTCGCCGTCCACCACCATGCGCTGCTCAAAGTAGATGGCTTTGGTGTCCAGTCCGATGATGCGCGTTTCGATGGTGTAGCGCTGCCAGAGTTGCAATGATTTGCGGAAAGCGATGGTCTCTCCGGCTGCAACGGGGCTCCAACCGCGTCTGCGCATCTTTTTCCAGATACCGCTCCGAACCATGAGGTCGAAACGGCCAAGGTCCATCAAGGAGAAATACATACCGTTGTTCACATGCATCGCGATGTCGATGTCCGTCGGCAGAACCCGCAGGGGCAGCGAGGACGCTTCCCAAGCACCCAAGGGTGAACGCTTGGATGAAGTGAACAGCAGCATGAGGGTGCGAAGAAGCAAATGCATGCGAGCAATGTTACTTGCGAGTAACTTCCGAGGGAATAGGCGGACCGCATAGTGGACATGCTGCAGGCGCCGCGATAGTACATCTGGGGCTTTATGTCCAACGATTGCACAAACGTTTACCGCCAGTTCATCCATCCCGTGCACAATATCTGAAACCCGGAAACACCGACTCACACCCAGGGAGATCCCTTTGAGCACACTGCAAACCGCGAAGCCGCACGCCGACGTCTGGCCCGAGCTCGCCCGGCACCAGGACGTCGTGCTCCGGGACGCCCGGGGCAACCGCATCGAAGGAACCATCGATGGCATGACCGATGACCGCAGCACACTCTGGGTTCAGCTCAAGGGCGGTTTGGGCCGGCAACTGGTTCACCACATGGACGGATACTGGCTGGAGACGCCCAACGTCTGATCCGTTTTTCAGTGGCGTACGTTGCTGCTGTGGCTAGGATTCCCGTATGACTCAAGCGCGATACCGGGACCTCGTCGAATGGCCCCTGATGGCGACCGCACTGATTTTCCTCGCGGCATATGCCTGGCAGGTCATAGGACGGCTAGACGGCGCGGCCGGCCTTCCCTTCGAAATAATCCTCTGGATTACCTGGGGGATCTTCGCGCTGGACTACTTCGCCAACCTTTGGCTGGCCGAGGATCGAAGGCGATGGTTCGTCTGGAACCTGCATGAGCTCCTCATCGTGGTGCTCCCCTTCTTCCGGCCACTCCGGCTCCTTCGGCTAGTCACACTCCTGTCCGTATTGCAGCGCACCGTGGGAGAAACCCTGCGCGGACGCGTAGCCACATATGTTGCCGGCTCGGCCGCCATGTTGGTGCTTATCGGCGCCTTGGCAGTGCTTGATGTGGAACAGAATGCCCCGGACGCCAAGATCCTGACCTTCGGCGACGCTGCATGGTGGGCCATCACCACCATCACCACAGTTGGCTACGGAGACCTCTACCCCGTCACCCCCATCGGCAGGATCGTGGCGGCAGCGCTCATGATGAGCGGGATTGCCGTCCTGGGTATCGTGACGGCCTCCATTGCCTCGTGGCTGGTGCAACGAATCGAGGAAAACGCAGAAGACGTGGCGGCCGCCGCGGAAACCAAAGCAGCAGCCGCCGAAGAACCGGTCCGCGCCGAGTTGGCAGACCTTGTTGCTGAAATCGCTGCCCTACGGCGGGAAATCGCCGAGCTTCGGGAGAGCGCGGTTGCTGGGCGTGACCCTGGCACGGAGTCAACGGCCAGCTGAGAAGTCCCGGAGTCGTTCAAAGTCCCCTCCGCACAACGGTGAGTTCAGCGAACAAGAGCGGGAGCGGCGGATTCCCTGGCCCCTGCACTTCGGACGCGCGTAGCTCGAACGCGAAAAATCCCCGGAACCTGTTGGTTCCGGGGATTTCCCGTTGGGTGGCAGATGAGGGATTCGAACCCCCGTAGGCGTTGCCAGCTGATTTACAGTCAGCCCCCTTTGGCCGCTCGGGTAATCTGCCGAACTTCAAAAGAAGATCACTTCCGGAGACCGTTTCTTTTCGATCCGGTAACCGAAGGCAGAGACAACCTTACAGAACTTCCGGCCAAGAATCTAATCGAGGGCAGACACACCCGAATGGCCTGTATTTCAGGCTTCTCCGAGGATCCGGCCAGCCAGTTTCGCTTCAAACTTTTCAGCTTGCTCAGCCGTGATTTGGTTAAGCTCCACAGCCCGCTGCAAATCCGCATGCACCCCGTCCATACGCGAAGCCGCATCCGGCACCGGACTCAGGACGATCGACGCCGCCACGGTCACCGCTGCCACCGCACTCGCCGCGGCTGCGGCCGCCGTACCGATCGAACCAGCCGCCGCGGATGCGGACTTCGTGACGTAGTGGACGGCTTTGTGGCTCATGCTTACCTCCGGGGTGGGCTCTTCCAACTGGTACAACTCTCAAACATCCACCTCGGTTCCAACCAAGCATGTGCTGTGAGCGAACTGTGAGAGTTATCCACGGCCCCATCCCGCTCCTTCCGTACTAGGCTGGATGGCAGACAAACCGCCCTTACCGGGCCCCCAACCTAAGGAGAGTCATGGCAGGCGAATCAACGTTCGACGTCGTCAGCAAGGTAGACAAGCAAGAGGTCGCCAACGCGCTCAACCAGTCCCAGAAGGAAATCGCCCAGCGCTACGACTTCAAGGGAGTCGGCGCAGAGATTGACTTCAGCGGCGAAAAGATCCTGATGAAGGCCAACTCGGAGGATCGTGTCCTCGCCGTCCTGGACGTCTTCCAGTCCAAGCTCATCAAGCGTGGCATCTCACTGAAGTCCCTGGACCAGGGCGAGCCTTACCCGTCCGGCAAGGAATTCCGGCTGGAGTGCACCATCAAGGAGGGCATCGCACAGGACATCGCCAAGAAGATCAACAAGATCATCCGCGACGAAGCCCCCAAGTCCGTCAAGTCCCAGATCCAGGGCGACGAGCTTCGCGTCACCTCCAAGTCCCGCGATGACCTGCAGGAAACCATGAACATCCTCAAGAAGTTCGAAGAGGCAGACCTGCAGTTCGTGAACTTCCGCAGCTAGGCTGCCGACGCTGGACCGTCAGCGTCATAAAAGCCGGGGTCCGGCGCCACTCAGGGCGCTGGGCCCCGGTTTTTTGGCGCTGTACCCTGGTTTTTGTGGCCCGGCTACATCGATTGTCGTAATGGCCGGGGATATTAGGGCACAAACTTTTTGCGTAATCACCCCATGGCAGTATTCTTCTTCATTAGGCAAGCCTAAGTATGGCTCCCCTGAGTGAAAGAAACGCACATGACCGCCAACTTCCTGATAGGCCTGCGTGAAGGCCTCGAGGCCTCGCTCATCGTGGTCCTCCTGATGGCCTACCTCATCAAGACCGGCCGGCAGTCCCTGCTCCCCCGGCTCTGGGCCGGCGTCGGGCTGGCCATCGCCATCTCCCTCGCTTTCGGCGCCCTTCTTACTTTCGGACCACGGGGCCTCACCTTTGAGGCCCAGGAAGCGATCGGCGGAGGGCTGTCCATTGTTGCCGTGGGACTCGTGACCTGGATGGTCTTCTGGATGGCGCGCACTGCCCGCAGCCTCGGAAGCGACCTCAGGTCCCACGTGGACAAAGCAGCCGACGGCGCCGCATGGGGCCTTGTGCTGGTTGCGGCACTGGCCGTGGGCCGCGAAGGACTCGAAACCGCACTCTTCATTTGGGCGGCAGCGCAAGCCACCGGCGAAACGACGTTCCCCCTCCTCGGTGCCCTACTTGGCCTCCTGACAGCTGCCGGACTCGGATACCTGCTCCACCGTGGCGTCCTGAAGGTCAACCTGGGCCGCTTCTTCACTTGGACGGGAGTGGGACTCATCGTCATTGCCGGAGGCGTCCTTGCTTATGGCATCCACGATCTCCAGGAAGCCGGCATCCTTCCGGGCCTGCATAGCCTGGCCTTCGACCTCTCAGCCGCCGTCCCGCCGTCGTCCTGGTACGGAACCTTGCTGAAGGGCACACTGAACTTCTCCCCGGCCACCACCTGGCTGGAAGCAGGAGCATGGCTGCTGTATGTCATCCCGGTGCTGTTCCTGTACGTCCGGGCCAACCGTTCCCATCCTCCGGCGGCGGCAGTGAAGACGTCGGCCCCGAACGCGACTGTCGCCCTGCAGCAGTAATACCCGCAGCCCGCCCCAACTTGCGCATCCCTCGCACCCAGCGCCTTCCCCCAACGCAAAGGACCCCCATGCCTGGCACGTTCCTGTCCCCGTCCATGTCCCCGAAGCTTCGCAGGACCCTCACCGTCATCGGTGTGGCTGCGGCCGTCCCCATGCTTGTGGTGGGCTGCACTGACAATACGAAAACAACCACGGCGGCCAAGGATGGGCCGATCCAGGTCAGCAGCACCGCGAACGAGTGCAAGGTCTCCACAGGTACCGCTCCCAGCGGCAACCTGACGTTTGCCGTGAAGAACGAAGGCACCGAGGTCACCGAGTTCTATCTGCTGGCCGAGGACGGCCTGCGGATCATCGGTGAAGTGGAAAACATCGGCCCGGGAATTACGCGCAACCTTGTAGTTACAGCTCCTGCCGGCAAGTACACCACCGCTTGCAAGCCGGGTATGCAGGGCGACGGCATCCGGGCTTCGTTTGAGGTCACAGAATCGGGAAACAAGCCGAGCGCGGACGCTGATTTCCAAAAGCTCCTCGAGACCGGGTCCCAGCAGTACGCCGCCTATGTCAAGGATCAAACGGAGCAGCTCGTCACGGGCACAAAAGCCTTTGCAGACGCCTTCGCAGCCGGTGACGCCGCCAAGGCCCGTGAGCTCTACGCCGCGACCCGTATGCACTGGGAGCGGATCGAGCCCGTCGCAGAATCGTTTGGCGATCTCGATCCCAAGTTGGATGCACGCGAGGCTGATCTCGAGCCCGGCCAGGAATGGACCGGCTGGCACCGCGCAGAGAAGGACTTGTTCCCGCCTGCGGACTACACCGCCATGACCCCGGCCGAACGTAGCGCGATATCCACCCAGCTGGTTTCAGACACTGCAGACCTCGCAACGCGTACCCGCACAGTGGAGCTGACAGCCGACAAGCTGGGCAACGGCGCCAAGGAGCTCCTCGATGAGGTTGCTACCGGCAAGGTGACGGGTGAGGAAGAGATCTGGTCCCACACCGACCTCTGGGATTTCCAGGCCAACGTGGACGGCGCCCGCATCGCGTTCGAGAGCCTGAAGCCGGCATTGGCCCAAAAAGATGCAGAGCTTGCCAAGGCCTTGGACGAGAAGTTCACAGCCCTCCAGGCCGAGCTCAAGAAGCATGCCAAGGGCGATGGCTTCGCCTACTACAACGAGCTGAGCCAGGATCAGATCCAGCAACTCGCCGCACTGGTCGACTCCTTGGGCGAACCACTGTCCAAGCTCACGTCGGCCGTCGTGCTGTGAGCGGCTGCCCCTACGGGCACACCGGAGAAGCCCCGGAGGCTCCCGGTGCCGGACAGCCGGTGGATGTGAACAGTTCCGCGCGCGCAGGCGAGGCGACCGGCGTCGAACGTTCCACGGGGACGTCCGACGGCGGTGCGTCGGCTACCGCTGGCACCTCCCGCTTGTCGCGCCGCGGCCTCCTTTCCCTTGCCGGAGTGGGCGGCGCTGGCGCAGTCGCTGGTCTGGCCGCAGGTTTCCTGGGCAACGACCTGGTCACAGCCGGTGCTGCATCGGCCGCGGAATCCGACGCAGGGGATGCTGTTGTTCCCTTTTTCGGTGAGCACCAGGCCGGCATCACCACCCCGGCCCAGGACCGGCTGCACATGGCTGCGTTCGACGTCACCACGGAGGACCGGAAAGAGCTGATCAATCTCCTGAAGGACTGGACTGCTGCGGCTGCGGCCATGACGGCGGGCCGCACTACGGGTGCGACTGGCGCCGTCGATGGCCCTTACGATGCCCCGCCGGAAGATACCGGTGAGGCGCTGGACCTGGCCGCCGCACAATTGACGTTGACCTTCGGTTTCGGCGCAGGCCTGTTTGAGAAGAATGGCAAGGTTCGCTTTGGCTTGGACGGACGCAGACCAAAGGCCTTGATCGACCTCCCGCATTTCCCGGGTGATGACCTTCAACCTGGCCGCACCGGAGGCGATATCGTGGTCCAGGCATGCGCCGACGACCCCCAAGTAGCCGTACACGCCATCCGTAACCTCGCGCGCATCGGTTTCGGAAAGGTGCGAGTCCGCTGGTCCCAATTGGGCTTTGGCCGCACGTCCTCCACGTCCCGTGCGCAGGTGACGCCCCGCAACCTCTTTGGCTTCAAGGACGGCACCAACAACCTCAAGGTTGAGGACAACGCCCTCCTCGATGAGCATGTCTGGGTAGGTTCCCCCGCTTTGCCGAATGAAGAGTGGATGAGGGGCGGCAGCTATCTTGTGGCGCGCAGGATCCAGATGCATATCGAGATCTGGGACCGGACGTCCCTGCGTGAGCAGGAAGGTCTGATCGGCAGGACAAAGGGCGTGGGAGCGCCGTTGTCCGGTGGCGAAGAGTTCACGGCGCCCGATTTCAAGCTCGCGGGCCGCAACGGTGACCCGCTCATTCCCTTGGACTCGCACGTCCGGCTGGCCCACCCCGACCAGAATGAGGGTGTGCGGATGCTTCGCCGTGGCTACAACTTCACCGACGGCTCAGACGGACTCGGGCATTTGGACGCTGGATTGTTCTTCATCGCGTTCGTGAAGGATCCACGGACCCACTACGTTCCGATGCAGCTGGCGCTGGCCAAGGGCGATACCTTGTCCGTGGAATACCTGAAACACACGGGCTCCGGCCTTTTTGCCGTGCCTCCGGGGACCCAACAGGGCGGCTTCATCGGCGAAGGACTTTTCGCCTAGGCTGATTCATCTATTACGTTGCGAACCCGCTATCCCGTTGTTGGCCAACCACGGAATAGCGGGTTCACGACGTTTTAGGCGTTGAGTAAGCCGCGTCCTTAGGGAAGCGGCCGCCCAGCCATCCGCTCAAGCCTGGTGATGCGCTCCTGCATAGGCGGGTGCGTGGAGAACAAACGCCGCATGCCACCGCCACGGAAGGGGTTGGCGATCATGAGGTGGGAGGCATTCACAAGCCGTTGGTCCTGTGGGAGCGGAAGCTGGGAGACGCCGGATTCGATCTTTCGCAGTGCCGAGGCGAGCGCCAGTGGGTCGCCGGTCAGCGCGGCACCGTCCTCGTCGGCGTCGTACTCGCGGGTGCGGGAGATCGCCATCTGGATCAGTGAGGCCGCGAACGGCGCCAGCAGTGCCATGGCGATCATCGCGATCGGGTTGGCGTTGCGCCGATCCCCGCCGCCGAAGAACAACAACATCTGCCCCACGGACGTGATCACGCCCGCAACGGCAGCCGCCACGGAAGACGTCAGGATGTCACGGTTGTACACGTGCATAAGCTCATGGCCCAGGACGCCCCGGAGTTCGCGTGCATCAAGGACATGCAGGATTCCCTCGGTGCAGCAAACGGCGGCGTTCTTGGGGCTGCGCCCGGTAGCGAAGGCGTTCGGCGTCATGGTGGGCGAGAGGTAAATCCGCGGCATGGGCTTGTTTGCCCGCACGGAAAGCTCCCGGACAATCTGGTACAGCTGCGGGGCTTGTGCTTCCGTGACCGGATAGGCCGCCATGGAGCGGATGGCGATCTTGTCGCTGTTCCAGTATCCGTAGGCAGTAGTGGCTACCCCGATCAGTGCAAAGATCCAGATGGGCGTGGTGCTGCGCGTGCCGGCCCCGATGATGGCGCCCAAACCCAACAGCACCGCCCACAGCACACCGAAAAGCGCCGCGGTCTTGAGTCCATTGTTGTGTTTGTGCACGGTTGTTCTTCCACTCTCGTTGGCTCGTGAACAGTTCTGTATCAATTAACGCCGACGGCGGTCGCCGTGTTCCGCAGCACGCCTGGGCTGCGTCGCCCCGTTCGAGCCCTGCCGGCTACGGCACCGGGTGCTTCGCATCGTACGCGACGAAACCCGGCTGCAGGCGCGATGCCAGCCAGGCCAAGAGAATGCAGACGATCCCCCCAATCAGCAGCACGCCGCCTTCGCTAAGGAATTGCGTGACACCGCCGGCCAGCATGTCCCCCACTCGAGGGCCTCCTGCGACCACCACAATGAACACTCCCTGCAGCCGTCCGCGCAGGTGGTCGGGCGTCGCGGACTGGAGGATGGTGGTGCGGAAGACCGCACTGACAGAATCGGAAATCCCCGCCATCGCACAACACAGGGCAGCAGGAAGGAGCCAGGGTGTTACGCCCTCGCGGCCCGAATCTCCAGCCAGCAACACCACCAGGCCAAAGCCTGCAATCGAGGCGCCCCATCCGACCACTGCCCACACCACCGCGCTGCCCTGCCGCCTCACCCGGCCCAGGGGACCGGAAAACAAGCCCGCCAGGAAGGCGCCCACTGCGGTAGATGCCAACAGCACACCCACCGTTGTTTCACCGCCGCCAATCATGACTGCCCCAATTGCAGGCATCAGGGCGCGCGGTTGGGCGCAGATCATGGCGATGAGGTCAATGATGAAGGTCATCCGGACATTGGGCCGCGTACCCAGGAACCGGAAACCCTCAACTACGGAGCGAAGCCCGGGCCGGACGGCCTCCTTTGATGGTGGCAGCGGCGGGAGTTTGGCGAGGCCCCACAGGGCAAAAGTGAAGCTGATGACATCGATCGTGTAGGTCCATCCGAAGCCGATGGTGGCCACCAAAACACCCGCCAGGAGTGGTCCGGCGGTCATGGACAGGCCGAACGTGAGCATACTCAAGGCGTTCGCCGCAGGGAGCAGGTCCTTGCGGACAAGGAGCGGAATGATCGCGCTACGGGCGGGACCGTTGATGCCTTGTGCACCGCTTTGGATGGCAACCAACGCGTAAAGCAACCAGATGTTGCCGATCTCCAGCCACGCCTGCAATGCCAAGCCAGCCGTGGTGGCCCAAAGCACCAAGGATGCGATCAGGGCTACTTTCCGGCGGTCGTAGGCATCGGAAATGGATCCGCCGTAAAGCCCGGTGATGACCAGCGGAACCAGCGCGAAGATGCCCAGGAGGCCTACGTAGAAACTCTCCTGGGTCAGGCGGTAAACCTCCAAGCTGACGGCCACCAACGTGAGCTGGGTACCGATGGCAGCCACCGAGGCCCCGAGCCAAAGTCTCCGGAAAGCCGGGCTCTCCTTAACCGGGGTGATGTCTGCCAGTAATTTCGCCACCTAGCCACCCTAGCGACCCCCAGTGACGTTGTTGTCCGTTTGGCTTCCATAGTGCGTCTCCCGCCGTAACGCGCTGGTTGGTAGGCTCACCCGGGGGAAGGAGTCCACATGGTCTTGTCGCGACGCTTGCTGTTCCGCTCGGGCATCTGGGAAATTGCCAGGCCGCGCCACCCTTTGACGGCCGGGCACGTGCTGATCCGCCTCTCGGACCCCTCCACGGAATTTACTGAAGCCTCGGCGGCCGACTGGTTGTTCTGCCACAACCTCGCCCGGGCAGCATTGGAGGACGTCCTTGGAGCGAAGAGGTTCGCCGTGATGTTCGCCAACCGGTGGCACCCCTTGGGTTCGGCTATCGGCGAGCCGGTGGCTGAGTCGTCTACGCCCACGTTTCACCTCTTCGCTCGGTGGGAGGCGGAAAGCACGACGCCGGGACGCCAACTCGCGCTGCCGGCCCACCGTCGCGTGCCCGAGCCTGAGGACAGCCTGGACATCGTCGATGCGCGGATCCGGGTTTCGCTGGGTCTTGGTGCCGCCACCGTCACGGAAGCACCCACCGGGCAGGTGGCGTCCGCGCAGGCGGCCGCGTCCGGCGTCGTACCCGTTCAGGTGCCGGTTCCCTTGGTCGCGACAGTTGACGCAGCCCGCCATCACAGCGTGATTGAGCCCGCCAGCGGGGCGGCCGCGATTTCCAGTGTCCTTCCGGGGGAACTAGTTGCGATGGGGAGCGCCCTGGGTGTCCTGCCGCTGACAAGTGGACTCACTGGCTTCAGCTGCGTGGCTATCGAAGGCGGGAATCCGGGTTCAGCCCTTCGCATCCACGCGGTGGGTCGATCTGCTGCGGAGCAAGCCAATCCGATGCTGGATTTGTTTAATTTGCCGGAAGTTAGCTTTGCCTTATTGTGAACTTCTCAAAATAAGTGGTTCAATGAGTGCATGACCGATCACACAGCCGACCAGGAAGCATGGGCCGGTGCCCTGCATGCCCACGGCAGGCGTGTGACCAAACAGCGGCTGGCAGTGCTGGCCGCGGTCCAGCACCATCCGCACTCCCCGGCAGAAGGCATCCTTGCCGCTGCCCGCAAAGAACTCCCTGAACTGACGGCGCAGTCCGTTTACGTTGTGCTTAGCGACCTCACGGACTTGCAGATGCTGCGCCGCTTTGAACCCCCGCACTCCCCGGCGCTCTATGAAACCCGGGTGGGCGACAACCACCACCACGCCGTCTGCATTAGTTGCGGCCGCGTGGAAGACGTGGACTGCGCGGTGGGACACGCACCGTGCCTCACACCGCACTGGGATGAAAATTCCAAGCCAATGACCATCCAGATCGCAGACGTCCTGTATCAGGGCATCTGCCAGGATTGCCAGGCAAAACAACAGCTCCCCAAACAAACGTCCGCAACTCAAAAATAAGAACAAGGAGAACAATGACTGCCATTTCAACAACCCAGTCAGGTGCCCCCGTTACTTCCGACGCGCACTCCCAGTCCGTCGGCGCCGACGGTGCCATCATCCTAACCGACCACTACCTGGTGGAGAAGCTTGCACAGTTCAACCGCGAGCGGGTCCCGGAGCGTGTAGTGCACGCCAAGGGTGGCGGCGCATTCGGTACGTTCAAGACCACCTCGGACGTATCGGCCTACACCAAGGCCGCGTTCCTGCAGCCGGGCGTCGAGACGGACATGCTGATCCGTTTCTCCTCCGTTGCCGGCGAGAATGGTTCTCCTGACACCTGGCGCGACCCCCGCGGTTTCGCCGTGAAGTTCTACACCTCCGAGGGCAACTACGACCTCGTGGGCAACAACACCCCCGTGTTCTTCATCCGCGACGGCATCAAGTTCCCGGACTTCATCCACTCCCAGAAGCGCCTCCCGGGTACCCACCTGCGTGACGCTGACATGCAGTGGGACTTCTGGACCCTCTCCCCCGAATCCGCACACCAGGTCACCTGGCTCATGGGCGACCGTGGCCTGCCGGCTTCCTGGCGTGAAATGCAGGGCTACGGCTCGCACACCTACCAGTGGATCAACGCCGCTGGTGAGCGCTTCTGGGTCAAGTACCACTTCAAGTCCAACCAAGGCGTCAAGACCATCACCGGCGACCAGGCCGAGGAGCTGGCAGGCTCGGATGCAGACTTCTACATCCGCGACCTCTCCGAGAACATCGAAGCCGGCAACTTCCCCTCCTGGGAACTGCACGTCCAGGTCATGCCCTACGAGGACGCCAAGACGTACCGCTTCAACCCGTTCGACCTCACCAAGGTTTGGCCGCACGCGGACTACCCGCTGATCCACGTGGGCACCATGGAGCTGAACAAGAACCCGGAGAACTACTTCGCGCAGATCGAGCAGGCCACCTTCGCGCCGTCGAACTTCGTACCGGGTATCGCTGCCTCGCCGGACAAGATGCTGCAGGCCCGCATCTTCTCCTACGCCGATGCACACCGCTACCGCGTTGGCACCAACCACGCCCAGATCCCGGTGAACCAGCCCAAGAACCAGGTCAACAACTACAGCCAGGACGGCGCCGGACGTTACTTGTTCAACGCCCCCACCACCCCGGTCTACGCACCGAACTCCGTTGGTGGCCCGGCTGCTCTTGAGCCCGCTTCACCGGCAGGTGGCTGGGAGAACGACGGCGAGCTTACCCTCTCCGCGCACACCCTGCACTCCGAGGACAGCGATTTCGGCCAGGCCGGTACCCTGTACCGCGAGGTTTACGACGACGCCGCCAAGGCCCGTCTGCTGGAGACCATCACCGGTGCCGTGGGTGGCGTGAAGAGCGCCGACATCAAGGAACGCGCCATCCAGTACTGGACCAACGTTGACGCCGAACTCGGCGCCAAGCTGCGCGCTAACCTCGGTGCAGGCCAGGCCGCTTCCGACGCCGAAGCAGCCAACAAGCTCTAAGCATCTGAGCCGGTAAGTATTAGGTCGAACACCCCGTTGCGGATCTCCGCAACGGGGTGTTCTTCTTTGTTTTCCACATAGACCGGCTGGGCTCTGGCCGCTCTGGTGCCGTGGTCCATAGGATCCTTCCATGAGCACATTCGAGGGAATTCCGTCCGCAGCCTTCCGCTTCTACGAAGAACTGGAAGAGAACAACAACCGCGAGTGGTGGTTGGAGCACAAAGACATCTACGACGCCGCCGTGAAGGAACCGCTGGCGGCGCTCCTTTCGGAGCTGGAGCCTGAGTTCGGGCCGGCGAAGATCTTCCGGCCAAACAGGGACGTCAGGTTCTCCCAGGACAAGTCGCCCTACAAAACGGCCCAGGGCGCCTTCGCAGCATCACATGAAGGCCTCGGGTTCTACCTCCAAGTAAGCGCCGATGGTCTGTTGGTCGGTGGCGGCTGCCATTCCTATACTCCCGCGCAATTGGCACGCTTCCGCGCGGCTGTGGACGCTCCTGACAGTGGAGGGGAACTACAGCAGATTGTGGATTCGGTTGCCGCGGCGGGTTTCGCCATCCAAGGCGAGAAGCTCAAGACAGTTCCGCGGGGCTTCGACAAAGATCATCCACGGGCCGAGCTCCTGAAGCACAAGTCCTTGTCTGCCGGGGTTGAGGTTGGTGAACCGGAATGGCTCTCCACGCCTTCAGCAAAACAAGAGATCGCTGACCGCTGGGAAGTGCTCAGGCCGCTGGTGGAATGGGTTGGGAAGCACGCTGCGCCCTAGGTTTTGGTCCTCACCCGGAATAGCGCGCGAGGTGCCGTCAGTCGAGCGCCCAGGAACACCAAAAGCGCCCGGGAATTGATGCTCCCGAGCGCTTTCGATGGTGATTCAAGCCAGCTGTCTGACAAGCAGCTGGAATTGGTTTAGACCTTGGTGAAGGAGTCTTCGTCCTCGTCGCCCTTGACCGCGGGGTTTGCAGAATCGCCATTGACGGCTGCCCTGGCTGAAGCGAACTTCTCGTTGAGCCGCGAGTGGCGCTGCCCGTAGGCGAAGTAGATGACCATGCCGATGACCAGCCAGATCGCAAAGAAGATCCAGGTTTCCACTGCCAGGTTGGTCATGAGGTAGATGCACAGGATGGCGGACACCCAGGGCAACACCTTGCCGAAGGGTACCCGGAACGCAGGCTTGAGGTCCGGCCGCTTCTTGCGCAGTACCAGGATGCCCAGGCTGACCATGACGAACGCAGACAGCGTTCCAATGTTGATCATTTCCTCGAGGAGATCCACGTTGGTCAATCCGGCCACCAGGGCAACTGCTGCACCACAGATGATCTGCAGGCGTGCAGGGGTGGAGCGCTTGTCGCTGGTCTTGGACAGGGACCGCGGCAGCAGTCCGTCGCGGCTCATGGCCAACACCACACGGGAAAGGCCCATGAGCAGCACCATGATCACCGTCGTCAGGCCAACCAGGGATCCGAAGGCAATGACCTTGGCGGCGTCGTTGTTGCCCACGGCCTCGAAAGCCGTGGTCAGCGTGGGGTTCTTTTCCTCAGCAAGCTGGGTGTAGGAGACCATGCCGGTCAAGGCAAGGGAGACCAGGATGTAGAGCAGCGTGACCACTGCCAGGCCGCCGAAGATACCGCGGGGCAGCGTCTTCTGCGGGTTCTTTACCTCTTCCGCGGAGGTTGCCACGACGTCGAAGCCGATGAAGGCGAAGAACACCAGGGCAGCCCCGGCGAAGATGCCCAAGGTGCCGTACTGGGCAGGAGCAGCACCGGTCAGGAAGCCGAAGAAGGACTGCTTCATGACATCAGCGGCACCCGTTCCGGAAGTTGGCTCGGAGGCAGGAATGAAGGGGGTGTAGTTGGAGAACTTCACGTAGCTAAAGCCCACAACGATCACGAACAGCACTACGGCGATCTTGATCAAAGTGAAGATGTTGCCAACGCGCGCGGACAACTTCGTCCCCAGCACCAGCAGCACGGTGAAGATCGCGACAATCAGGAAGGCGCCCCAATAGAGGTCAACGCCGCCCAGGCTGAGCGCCGGCGGAATGTCCAGGCCCATCAGGGCGAAGACTTTGCTGAGGTAGATGCCCCAGTACTTCGCGATCACCGCGGCAGCAGTAAAGAGTTCGAGGATGAGGTTCCATCCAATGATCCACGCGAGCACCTCGCCCATGGTGGCGTAAGTGAACACGTAGGCGGAGCCTGCCACGGGAATTGCCGTGGCAAATTCGGCATAGCACATGATGGCCAAGGCGCACGTGACGGCTGCGATGGCAAAGGAGATGGTGACGGCCGGGCCGGCAAAGTTTGCGGCAGCCTTGGCGCCAACGGAGAAGATACCGGCACCGACAGCGACGGCGACACCCATGATCATCAGGTCCCAGGTACTGAGGCTTCGCTTCAGCTTGCGCCCGGGCTCGTCGGCGTCGGCGATCGACTGCTCGATCGACTTGGTCCTGAAAATGTTCATAAAAATGCCACATTCTGGATGGGGGTGGTATAGGACTCATCAAGAATAGTGTCCGGTCAGTGGACGGCCATATTTATCCCAGATAGTGAGACGGTCCGCGAGCGCACGTTACTGGTGTGACTGGTGTGACGGAGGCGAGTAGCCCCCGTCACACCGCTAAACTCCCGGGACGTTCCAGTCCATGAGGGCGGAGCGGATCAGGAACCGCTTCCCCTCCGGGGACTCGACAGAGAAGCCGCTTCCGCGGCCTGGGACCACGTCAACAGTGAGATGGGTGTGGGACCAGTAGGCGAACTGTTCCCTGGACATCCAGAACTCGAGAGGCTTTGGATCCTCGCCCGCTCCGGTTCCAAAGCCTGCACTGATATCGAACCGGCCCAGGAGCACATCTGAATCACCAGTGAGGAACTCCCCCGCCGGGTAGCACATGGGAGCGGAACCGTCGCAGCAACCACCGGATTGATGGAACATGAGCGGGCCATGCTGCTCCCAGAGCTTCCGCAGTAGTTCGACGGAGGCCGCGGTGAGCGCCACCCGGGAAAAGGTCTCCCCGGAGAGCGTCACCGCAGCTTCCAATACGGGTTGGTCCATCAGAACTTCAGAACCACTCGGCCATCGATCTTGGCGTGCTTCATCTCGTCAAAGACCGCGTTGACCTCGGACAACTCACGCGTGGAAACCGTGGGTTTGATCTTGCCTTGTGCGTAGAACTCCAGCGCTTCCTCAAGATCCTGGCGGGTGCCCACAATCGATCCCCGCACAGTGAGCCCCTTGAGGACGATCTCGAAAATGGGCGCCGGGAAGTCACCGGGAGGAAGCCCATTGAAGACGATGGTCCCGCCACGGCGTGCCATTCCGATCGCTTGCCCGAAGGCAGAGGGGTGCACCGCCGTTACGAGGACACCGTGGCAGCCGCCGGTTTCGCGCTGGATGACCTCTGCTGGATCCTCATGCAGTGCGTTGACCGTTAGCTCAGCGCCGTGTTCCCTGGCCAACGCCAGCTTGTCGTCGGCAATATCAACGGCGGCCACACGAAGTCCCATGGCCACTGCATACTGGACCGCGATGTGTCCCAATCCGCCGATTCCGGAGATGGTGACCCACTGGCCAGGCCTGGCTTCGGTCATCTTCAATCCCTTGTAGACGGTGACTCCGGCGCACAATACCGGGGCAACCTCCACAGGATCCGAGCCCTTCGGGATGCGGGCTGCAAAACGTGTGTCCACCAACATGTACTCGCCGAACGAACCGTCCACGCTGTAGCCACCGTTCTGCTGGGATTCGCACAGCGTTTCCCATCCAGTTCGGCAGTACTGGCAATCTCCGCAGGCAGACCACAGCCAGGCGTTTCCAACCATGTCCCCCACCGCGACGTCCGTTACTCCTTCGCCGAGGGCCACTACTTCGCCCACTCCCTCGTGACCGGGCACGAACGGAGGGGTGGGTTTGACCGGCCAGTCACCTTCGGCAGCGTGCAGGTCCGTATGGCATACCCCCGACGTGATCAGGCGCACCAGCGCTTGGCCGGGACCCGGCGTCGGCCTTTCCACGTCCATGACCTTAAGGTCGGTTCCGAACTCCGTAACTACTGCAGCTTGCATGGTTGTGGACATTGACGATCTCCTTTGATCTCTATGAATGAAGCGGATGGTGCACAGCCAATGCCCCTTGCGAACGCGATGAGGGGCATCAGCTGTGCACAAATTCCTAGAAGAAGCCGAGTTTGTTCTCGTTGTAGCTGACCAGGAGGTTCTTGGTCTGCTGGTAGTGGTCCAGCATCATGGCGTGGTTTTCACGGCCAATGCCTGAGGACTTGTAGCCACCGAAAGCGGCACCTGCCGGATAGGCGTGGTAATTGTTGACCCAGACGCGGCCGGCCTGGATTTCGCGGCCTGCGCGGTAGGCGACATTTCCGTTGCGCGACCAAACCCCGGCGCCCAAACCGTAGAGGGTGTCGTTGGCGATGCCGATTGCGTCGTTGTAGTCGCTGAATTTGGTCACCGAGACAACAGGTCCGAAGATCTCCTCCTGGAAGATCCGCATCCGGTTGTGTCCCTCGAAGATGGTGGGCTGGACGTAGTAGCCGCCGGCAAGGTCACCGGAAAGCTCTGCCCGTGCGCCGCCCGTGAGGACCTTGGCGCCCTCCTGCTTTCCAATGTCGATGTAGGAGAGGATCTTCTCCAGCTGGTCGTTGGAAGCCTGGGCACCGATCTGGGTTTCCGTGTCCAGCGGGTTGCCCTGGATGATCTTGTTGGTGCGGGCGACGACGTCAGCCATGAAGGAGTCGTAAATCCCCTCCTGGACCAAGGCACGTGACGGGCAGGTGCAGACCTCGCCCTGGTTGAAGGCGAAGAGCGTGAAGCCCTCCTGTGCTTTGTCGTAGAAGGCGTCATTCTGGGCTGCGACGTCGTCGAAGAAGATGTTGGGGCTCTTGCCGCCAAGTTCCAACGTGACAGGGATGAGGTTGTTGGACGCGTACTGGCTGATAAGCCGGCCCGTGGTTGTCTCGCCAGTGAAGGCGATCTTGCGGATACGGGGGCTGGAAGCCAGCGGCTTTCCGGCTTCGACGCCGAAACCATTGACGACGTTCACTACGCCTGCGGGCAGCAGGTCACCGATCAATTCCATCAGTACCAGGATCGACGTTGGCGTCTGCTCGGCTGGCTTAAGCACCACGGCGTTACCTGCGGCAAGCGCGGGGGCCAGCTTCCACACGGCCATGAGGATGGGAAAGTTCCAGGGGATGATCTGGCCCACCACGCCCAGCGGTTCCTTGAAGTGGTAGGCGGTGGTGTCCTCGTCGAGCTGGGAAAGGTGGCCCTCCTGGGCACGGACAGCCGAAGCGAAGTAGCGGAAGTGATCGGCAGCCAAGGGAATGTCCGCGTTGAGGGTCTCCCGGACGGGCTTGCCGTTGTCCCACGTCTCCGCAACGGCGAGCAGCTCCACGTTCTCGTCGATCCGGTCCGCGATCTTGTTCAGAATCGCGGCGCGTTCCGTGGCTGACGTTTTGCCCCATGAGGGCGCGACCTTGTGCGCGGCGTCGAGTGCCAGTTCGATGTCCTCGGATGTGCCACGGGCAACTTCGCAGAAAGCTTTGCCTGTGACGGGCGTGATGTTTTCGAAGTAGGCGCCCTTGACGGGAGCAACCCATTCCCCGCCGATCCAGTTCTCGTACCGGTCCTTGAAGGTGACCTTCGAACCCTCGGCACCCGGCTGTGCATAAACGGTCATTGCTAGCTCCTTTGCTGCGAATCACGGTGGCTGTCGCCATTGATTCGAGCCTAGGAGCGGGCAGGTTGCAGCTACGTTGCAACCGTGTGAGTCAGCTCACGCTGTCAATTCCGTGTCGATCCGTTCAAGGTCGGCCACGACGGCGGCCCGCTTGGGTGAGCGCGGCGGCAGCAGCTTCAGGACGGCAAGGCGGAGTTCGACGTCGTACTTCGCCTCGGGCAGCTCAGCGTACTTCAGGAGCGAGTCAACGCTGCCATCGCTGAGCAGCGCTTCCCGCAACAGATGCGCAACCCGCTCACGCAACTGCACGACGCCGGGCGCCTCCGAGCGCGGCAGGACTGCTCCTTTGTAAATCTCCAAGGCGATCCGGTGGGCACCGCGCTGCAGGCAACTGAGCACCTGGCCCGAATCGGGAAGCAACTCGACAGGCAAGCGGTAGGGCCTCGATTCTGGAACCGCCTCGGGGCTGAGCTCCTGGAGAACTTTGCGCAGGCGCACCATTTCCGCCCGCAACGTCACCGGCGATCCATCTCCGGGGTACAGCTGCGCGCAGAGGTCATCCGCGCTGAGGCCGGCCGGTTGGCTACAGAGGATGGCCAGAATTTCGCTGTGCCGGGCCGACAGGGAAACCGTCCGGCCATCAATGCTGAGAAGGGCCTGGTCGCGGCCCAACAACTGCAGGCTATTCCGGTAAAGAGTGTGGCTGGCAGCGGAAATTGAGCTGCGGCGTTGTGGTTT
The DNA here is from genome assembly GCF_019038615.1 of Paenarthrobacter aromaticivorans. Lineage (NCBI taxonomy): Bacteria > Bacillati > Actinomycetota > Actinomycetes > Micrococcales > Micrococcaceae > Paenarthrobacter > Paenarthrobacter aromaticivorans. Next base: position 3,823 of record NZ_JAHOPC010000006.1, on the reverse strand, counting down.
TTCCCGCACGGCAGCAGCGAGCTGGAGACGCTCGATGCGCAACTGCGCCTGCGCGGCCGCAACGGTTGCTTCCACCAGGGATACCGTGTGCGGGGCAACCGCGGTCTCCGTTCCAGTGATGTCCACGACGCCCAGCACGGCACCGGAATCGGGATCATGGAAGGGAACAGCAGTACAGCTCCACGGGTGAACTGATCTCTTGAAGTGCTCGGCACCGGAGATCTGGATGCTGCGGTCCAAGGCAAGCGCCGTCCCGGGGGCACTTGTACCCACTGAGGCTTCGGACCAATCGGCGCCCGCAACGAACATCATTCCCTCGGCCCTGCGCTGCATGACGGGATCGCCATCCACCCACAAAAGCCGCCCGACGTCGTCTCCCACCGCGACGAGCAGCCCACTGTCATGGCTGGGCTGGACCAGCAACTTCCTGATGACCGGCATGATCGCGGCCAGCGGGTGTTGACGGCGGTAGTCCTCCAGTTCGTCGCGGTCCATCGCGAGTGGCGCTTCCGGAACATCGGGATTGGCCAGCAGGTTGGCCGAACGCTGCCAGGATTCGCGCACCAAGCGTCGGAGGCCGGAGATTTCCTCAGGAGTCCCGGCCCGCAGCATATCCAGTTGTTCGTGGCCAGCCAGGGCGCGCTTCTGCAGCAGCCTTCCGGCTTCGCTGCCTGGAACAGGCGGATGGATTGGATTCCTCATCGAACTCCCCGGTAATCCGCAACGACACTGCGCTGCGCATGTGCTGGCGGCACAGTACCCGAAAGTCTAGTTCCAGGAATGGAGTTTGTGTACAGCTGGCGTCTTTCGGAAGCCGGTTCAGGACGTTGGCTCTGCATCATCCCAAGGGTTAGCCGCGCGAGATCTGGATCATTTCCTCACGCGGGACTACCTTGATGCGTTCCCGGATCACGCCATTGCCGTTGGATCCGGACTCCGACTCGGACTGGGACTCCGACCAGGCGGCACCGAGGGCGGCCTCGTGGGCATCCAGGCGGTTCCATCCCTCCCAGGTGGTGTATTCGATGCCACGTTCCTCAAGGAGATCGATGATCGCCTGCGGATCCGGGTTCTCTGCTGGAGGCAACGTGAGCCGGTCTTCGAGGAGGCAGCCGATGGTCTCCAGGGCATCGCCTTTGGTATGACCGATCAGGCCCACTGGTCCGCGCTTGATCCAGCCAGTGGCGTAAATTCCCGGTACGGGCTTGCCGTCGGCATCCAGGACGCGACCGCCGTCGTTCGGTATGACACCGCGGCGGGCATCGTAGGGAAGTTCCTCAAGCGGCGAGCCGTGGTAGCCGATCGCGCGGTAGACGGACTGCACCGGGTACTCCACGAATTCCCCGGTTCCCTTGACGTTGCCGGTTCCGTCCAGTTGCATGCGCTCGAACTTGATGCCGGAAACCTTGCCGGGAGTTTCCGGCGAGTCCAGGATTTCCACCGGGCTGTGCAGGAAGTGCAAGTGCAGGCGGCGCGAGGATGGCTGATCGGATTCCGCATGTTCCTCCACCAGCCAGTTGGTCATGGTGTTGACCATGGTCTTGATCTGGTTGTTGGTACGGATTGCCTCGTCAGAGGCTTCATCAAACTCGAAGTCCTCCGGGTACAGCACAATGTCTACGTCATTGCAGTGGGACAGCTCCCGCAATTCCAGCGGGGTGAACTTAACTTGTGCAGGACCGCGGCGACCAAACACGTGGACGTCGGTAACAGGCGATTTCTTCAACCCCTCGTACACGTTTTCCGGGATCTCGGTAACCAGCAGCTCATCGGGGTGCTTGACCAGCATGCGTGCCACGTCAAGGGCAACATTGCCATTGCCGATGACCGCAATCTCCTTGGCATCCAGCGGCCAATCGCGGGGAACGTCCGGGTGCCCGTCGTACCAGGAAACAAAATCGGCTCCGCCGAAGGACCCGTCCAACCCGATGCCGGGAATGTTCAGGTCCGCATCCTTGATGGCCCCCGTGGAGAAGATCACGGCGTCGTAGAAAGCACGGAAATCGTGAAGCGACAGATCCCGGCCATAGGTCACGTTGCCAAGGAAACGGATGTCCCCCCTGTCCAGCACCTTGTGCAGGGCGTTGACGATGCCCTTAATGCGGGGGTGATCCGGTGCCACACCGTAGCGGATCAGCCCATAGGGGGCAGGGTACGCCTCAAAGAGATCGATGCTGACCTCCACGTCCCCGTCCTTGACCTCGTTGGACTTGGTCAGGATGTCGGCGGCGTACACGCCGGCGGGACCGGCGCCCACGATGGCGACGCGAAGCGGACGTTTGGGGGTGGTTCCGGCTGAGTTGGACACCGTAAGCCCTTCCGAAGCAGTAAGCCACGCCGTTGTTGGGGCGCGCAGATTCCAATTCTAGATGTCTGCCCTGAACCCAGCTTCCTATATGGCGGGAGTCACACGAAAACAGGCGATTCATGCCAACATTGCGGAATATTGCGCTCACGTTTGGTGTTGGCGACATTGTGTCGACACCCGAGCAGATCACCGCAAACTCGTCCACTTCCAGCCAACCCGCGACTGCGAGTGCGTCCAGCAGTGAACTTCACGGCGATACTTCCGGCGTCAGGAACCGCGGACGAAAGCTGGTCTGGAGCGAGTCGACGGCGGGAATCCTCTTTGGTATTGGCGCTTACAGCCTTTGGGGACTGCTTCCGCTGTACTTCCTGGCGCTCCAGCCGGCGGGGGCCATCGAAATCGTTGCCAACCGCGTCGTTTGGTCCCTGATCTTCTGCGCGTTGCTGATCACGGTCACGCGGGCGTGGCGGGTCTTCGGCGCCGCTGTGAAGGACCGCACAGTCTTTGGGCCGTTGGCCTTGGCCGCTGGATTGATAGCCATCAACTGGCTCACCTATACCTTCGGCGTCACCACAGGGCACGCCGTAGAAACGTCCCTTGGATACTTCATCAACCCGTTGGTGTCGGTCCTGCTCGGCGTATTCGTGCTCAAGGAGAAGCTGCGTCCACTCCAGTGGGCCGCAGTGGGCATTGGTTTTGTTGCCGTGGGCGTGCTGACCTTTTCTTACGGGCAGCTCCCTTGGATCGCGCTTATCCTGGCCTTCAGCTTCGGCCTGTATGGATTCGTGAAGAAGCGGGTTGGACCCAGGGTCGATGCGCTCACCAGCCTCTCCGTTGAAACAGTGGTCCTGGCTCCCTTTGCAGCCGTCACCATGGTTGTGCTGGGCGTGAGTGGCGTCGCCACCCTCACGGCCCTTGGCCCGGGACATTTCTGGCTGCTTCTGGCATCCGGCGTCATCACCGCAGTGCCGTTGCTCTTCTTCGGCGCCTCAGCCCGTCGCCTGCCCATGACCACCATTGGCCTTCTCCAATATTTCGCACCGATTCTTCAGTTCATCGTGGCGCTGGCCGTTTTCAACGAGGCCATGACCACGGCCCGCTGGATCGGATTCTGCGTGGTGTGGCTCGCCCTGCTGGTGCTCACGGTGGACATGCTGCGCACGGCGAAGAAGAACTCGTCGCTGAAGAAGAAGGCCCGGATCGCGGCTGCTGCGGGAGCCTAGCCCCCTGCTGAACGGTTACCTGGCGCTCATCTGGCGCTAGGCACCCAAGCGAGCTCCGCCGTCGAGCGCTTCCTGCAGCGAGGTCGCCGGAACGGTGCGAGGTCACCCGGAAACCGGTATATATCAAGCTGTTTGTGGCAGCTGGGTGGGTTGTTTGTGGTTGATTCCTGCGGTGGGTGGTATTCCTGGCGCGGTGGGTCTGCGGCGGTATCTGTGAGGGTTGCGGGCGTAGCAGGCATCGAGGGTTTGTTGTCGTTGCCTGCGCGCCTGCTCGATTAGCCCGTGGTGGACG
>NZ_JAHOPC010000005.1:0-268161 GCF_019038615.1 Paenarthrobacter aromaticivorans | reverse complement strand
CAATACCCACACCGATTCCGACAACGCCCCACAACACCAGCACCGCAAACCTACGTAGGAATCAACCTCCCCGAACCAAACAAACAACCAACCCACTGACTCCACACAGCTTGACAGCCTGCGCAAATACCCGTTGGACGTGAGAGAACGTCCGGAAAAACCCCGCGGGATGTGAGAGAGGGTTTGCAGCAGCGGCGGGCATCCGGAAGCGTGCGTCAAAGGCGAGGAACGAGCAGCACGCGGAGGATGCGCGCCGCTGCGCCGCCGGCTGCCACTCGCCAACTGCCGCTCGCGACGGCAACACCGCTGGCCGCGCCCTACTCGCCGAGGATTTCGGCGGCCTCCAGCCACTCGAGTTCCAGGCCCTCTTTCTCATCGAGCAACTCCTGCAGCTTCGCGTTGAGCTCACCCAGGGCATCGAAGTCGCCGGATTCGGACTTCGCGGCCATTTGGGTGTGGAGCTTTTCTTCCTGCTGGGCTATCTTGCCGAGCTGGCGGTCGATCCTGTTGAGGTCCTTGCGGGCCTCACGCTTTTCGGCCTCGCTGGCGCCGGAAGCAGCACCAGCCGCGGATGAACCGCTGGCGGCAGTCGGCGCACCGGATCCCCCGCCGACAGCGCCGGAGGCAAGTGCCGCTTCACGCAGTTCAAGGTATTGGTCTACGCCGCCGGGTAAGCCACGCAGTTTGCCATCGCCCAGGAGCGCCATCTGATTGTCCGTAACACGCTCAAGCAGGTACCTGTCGTGGCTCACCACAACCAGCGTCCCGGGCCAACCGTCCAGGACATCTTCGACGGCGGCCAAGGTGTCGGTATCGAGGTCGTTGGTGGGCTCGTCGAGCATCAGTACATTGGGCTCCCCTACCAGCAGGCGGAGGAGTTGGAGCCGCCGGCGCTCACCACCGGAGAGGTCCGAAACGGGTGTCCACTGCTTTTCCTTGGTGAACCCGAGTTGTTCCACGAGCTGTCCGGCGGTGAATTCCTTGCCACCCACGCTGAAGGAGCGCTTTTCGCGTTCGATGACCTCAATGACGCGAAGGTCCGAGACGTCGTCGAGCTCCTTCACGTCCTGCGTGAGCACGGCGGTGACTACGGTTTTTCCGCGCTTCACCTTGCCGGAACTCGGCTGGATTTCGCCGTTGAGGAGCTTGAGCAGCGTGGACTTGCCGGCCCCGTTGACGCCCACCAAACCAAGTCGTTCGCCAGGTGCGAGCCGCAGGGTGATGTTGTCGAAGAGTTTCTGCCCATCGGCCCCGTCGAGGAAGTCCAGGCTCACGTTCTCAAGGTCCAGCACGTCTTTGCCCAGGCGGGCGGTGGCCATCTTGCTGAGGGCCACGGAGTCCCGGGGATCGGGCACGTCAGCAATGAGGTCGTTGGCTGCTTCGATCCGGAACTTCGGTTTTGCGGTTCTGGCGGGGGCACCGCGGCGAAGCCACGCCAGTTCCTTTTTGACGAGCTGCTGGCGCTTGTTTTCGACGACCGCAGCCATCCGGTCCCGCTCGGCGCGCGCCAAAACGTAGGCGGCGTATCCGCCGTCGAACATGTCCACCATGGCGTCGTGGACTTCCCAGGTGTAGTTGCAGACTTCATCAAGGAACCAGCGATCGTGCGTGACCACCAGGAACGCGCCTTGGTTGGCGCGCCAGCGCGTCTTGAGGTGCTTTGCCAGCCAGGCCACGCCTTCGACGTCGAGGTGGTTGGTAGGTTCGTCCAGCATGATGACGTCGTGGTCTTCGATGAGGAGCTTGGCCAGCGCGACACGGCGCTTTTGCCCGCCGGAGAGTGCGTGCACGTTGGCGTGCCAGTCGACGTCCCCAACCAGCCCGCCCATGACTTCGCGGATCTTGGGATTGGCAGCCCATTCGTGGTCAGCGCGGTCGCCAACGATCGCAGCGCCCACTGTCAGGTCGCCGTCGAGCACGTCGCCTTGGTCGAGGTAGCCGACGTTGACGTCCCCGCGTTTGGTGACGCGGCCGGAGTCGGGCGTCGAGCGCAGGGCGAGCAAACGCATGAGGGTTGATTTTCCGTCACCGTTGCGGCCAACCATGCCGATGCGGTCGCCATCCTCCAAACCGAGGGTTACGCCGTCGAGGACAGTGCGGGTCGCGAACGAAACGGTGAGGTTTTCGCCGCCAAGCAGGTGGGCCAATGGGTACTACTTTCTACTGCTGGAATGCGGGAGCTACTAAAGGAGGGTATCGGAGATGATCCGGGCGCCGGGCACAGGTCCGTGGACGGCAACTGCAGTGTGGCCTCGATGGGTCAGCTCTTCAGCGAGGACGCTGGCGGACACCGAGTCCCTGACAAGCAGCGCGATGGTGGGTCCTGAGCCGGACACCATCCCTGCCAGCGCACCCCGGGCTTCGCCCAAGCCAATGGTGTCCCTCAGCTGCGGGGCAAGCGCGATGGATGCCCGCTGGAGATCATTGATCAGCACCCGGCTGAGGGCCTCGGGATCGCCGTGGCGCAGGGCTTGGAGGATGGTGGGGTCAACGTCAACGGGCTCCGGGATTTCTACTCCTTCGGAGTCGCGGAGGCCGTCCAGTGTGTGGAAGACGTCAGGTGTGGAGAGTCCGTAGTCGGCGAATACCAGCACCCAGTCCATTTGTGCCTTCGCCAGTGCGGGCGACAATTTGTCGCCAACACCGAGTCCGACGGCGGTCCCGCCTAGGAGCGAGAAAGGAACGTCTGCGCCCAGTTCGGCTGCCAGGTGAGCGAGTTCTTCGCGGGAAAGCCCGCTGTTCCACAGGGCATCGCACGCAAGCAAGGTAGCGGCGGCGTCGGCGGAGCCCCCACCCATCCCTCCGGCAACCGGCACGCGCTTGGTGATTTCAAGGTGGACGCCGGTTGGTTTCTCGGAGAGCTCAGCCATGATGGCTGCCGCCTTGTAGGCCAGGTTGCTTTCGTCCAGGGGAATTTCGACGCCGTCCAGGTCCAGCGTGCTGTTGGGGCTGATGCTGACGGTAATTCCGTCAGCCCCGGTGCTGGTGGCCGCCACTTCTTCGTACAAGGAAACGGCCAGGTAGACGCTTGCCACGGAGTGGTAGCCGTCGGGGCGCAAAGGACCGACGCTCAGGGAAACGTTGATCTTCCCGGGCGCTTTGACCCGGACAGTCCGGGCATGGAAGCGATCGCCCACGTATGGCAGGCCGCTGGGTTTGCGGGTGTTCGGACTCATGCGTCCGCTGGGTGGCGGGCTTCGGCAATCCGGACGTAGGCAGAAATGTCCAAGACCTCGCCCCGGGCTGTGGGATCAACGCCTGCGGCGACAAGGCATCGTTCGGCCTCTGCCGCGCTGCCTGCCCATCCAGCCAACGCTGCACGGAGGGTCTTTCGACGCTGGGCAAAAGCGGCGTCAATGACAGCAAACACCTGCTCCCGGGTGGCATGGGTTGCGGGTGGGTCATGGCGCGTAAAGGCAACGAGTCCTGAGTGGATCTTCGGAGCAGGCCAAAACACGTTCATGCCGATCACGCCGGCCTTGCGCATGTGCCCGTACCAGGCAGCCTTGACCGAGGGAACGCCGTAGATCTTGCTGCCGGGAGTTGCTGCCAGGCGGTCTGCGACTTCGTCCTGCACCATGACCAGTCCGTGCTGCAGGCTCGGGAAGTGTTGCAGCAGGTGAAGCACCACGGGGACGGCCACGTTGTACGGGAGGTTGGCCACGAGTGCTGTCGGCTGAACTGGCAGTTCCGTGACCCTCATGGCGTCCGAAAGGACCAGGTGGAAGTTCTCTTCTGCCTCTGGCCGCCATGCACGAACGGTTTCGGGGAGCTTCCTGGCGAGCACGGGATCAATTTCAACGGCCACAACAGTCTTGGCCGCATCGAGCAGCCCAAGAGTCAGGGAGCCAAGGCCCGGGCCCACCTCAAGCACGGTTTCCCCGGCGTCGATATTGGCGGCTGAGACAATCCTGCGGATCGTATTACCGTCAATGACAAAGTTCTGGCCCAACGTCTTGGTGGGGCGGACACCGATTTCCTCGGCTAACCGTCGGATGTCTGTGGCGCCCATCAAAGGCACGACGGCGGCGGGTTCGGAATTCGGTTCAGTCACCTAGGTATCGTATCGCCTGTGCGGGGTCACGCTGCGTACGCGCAGCCCCAGTCGCTGAGGCCGTTCCTGGCGTAGAGGCGGTTGGCGATATCGATCTGCTGTGCTTTGGTGGCAAGGTTGGCGGTGGGGGCGTAGGCGCCGCCGCCATTGGCCAACCAGGTGGGGCTGGAGAACTGGAGACCGCCGTAGTATCCGTTGCCGGAGTTGATGGACCAGTTTCCGCCGGACTCACACTGGGCGATCCTGTCCCACATAGCTTCGTTCGGTGCGCCGGTGGGACCACTGGAAGTGGCAGCCTTGGCAGCGACGGGGCGTGCCTTCGTTCCGACCGCAATCTTTTCGGTAACGGGCTGGGTGGTGACATTGCTGGATACAAGGGTGCGGGAAGCTTCACGGCCATCCACCAGGACCAGCTTGAAGGTCTTCACAACGGAACCTGCGACGCCCTTTTGGGTCACTTTCTCGTCGCCCTTGTAGAGTTCGGCACTTTCGGTGCTGACGCTGTCGAACGGCACTTCCTCAGTGGCTTCGGCGGTCTTGCTGGTGTCCACGCGGGAGACCTTGATCACCATGTCCTGGATGACCGGTGCGTTTCCGGGCTGGGAGACGCGATCGCTGGCGCCCAGGGTGACTCCGGCATCCTTCAGGACGCTGGCGACGTCCGGCGCCGTCGTGGTGGTGCTGGTGTCCTTGCCGTCAGCTACCAAGCTGATCGTCTTGGGTGTGGAGATGGAAACGAAGGAGCCCGTGACAGCCAGCGAAGCGTCCTTCGGCTGGGAGATTTCGGAGGAGCTCGCAACTCCCAGTTCACTCACCAGGCCGGCAACATCCGGTGCGTTGGTGTTGACGGTCTTGCGGGCGCCGTCCAATTCTATGGAGACGGCCTTGGCGAGATTGATGTTGACTACCGAACCGTTTTCCACCTGGGTACCAAGATCCGGTGAAACACGGTCTGCGTCCTTCAGCTCGACCTTGGCTGCTTTGACCACTTGGTCAACCGTGCCGCCGAAGGTCTGGATGGAACTCACCTTGCCATCAACGTTCAAGGTGATTGTCTTGTTGTTGCCGACGAACGCGACAACACCGACCACCAGCGCTGCAACAACCAGCAACTGGGCACCGACTTTGAGAAAGCTGAACTTGCCATCCGTTGTGAAGAACTTGATCACGATTGCCCATAACTCTCAGACCATCCGGGCACGGGGAAAAGCGCAAAAAATAATGCCAGCCGCAAAACTGAGGGGCCAGGCAAAAAAGCCTGGTCCCACCTCTGCTGCCGGCATCTGCGCCGCCAAATACATTCAACTAAAGAGCCCGGACGGATCCGGACCAGTTTTCCGAAGGCCTTCCCCGACCCCGGCTACTTGTTGTACACAGTAACCGATCTGTTATAAACGGACCAAGAATTCTGCATACCGGGTATTCAAACGAGTTCACATCCGAAGGGCTTCAGGGCTGACGATCAGCCCCAGGATCCGTAGGCATTTACGGTATTTTCAGCCAGCCTGGCGCAAAGTTCCGAAAGGTCATTTTCTGTCACTTCCGCCATCGAGCGAACTGTGTACGGCACCATGTAGCTCGCATTTGGCCGGCCACGGTACGGGTGTGGCGTGAGGAATGGCGAATCTGTTTCCACCAGGATCCGGCTGGGCTCCGCAATAGACAACGCTGCCCTAAGGTTGCCGGCATTCTTGAATGTCATTGTCCCCGCAAAGGACATGTACCAGCCATTGTCATTGCAGGTGCGGGCGAGTTCCTCGCCACCGGAGAAGCAGTGGAAAACTACCCGCTCGGGGGCGCCTTCCTCGTTCAGCACCTGCACTACGTCATCGTGGGCGTCGCGGTCGTGGATCTGCAGCGTGAGGCCAAGCCGCTTGGCGATGTCGATGTGCCTTCGGAAGGAATATCGCTGATGTGCCAGGCCCTCGCCGTGGGTTCGGAAGAAGTCCAATCCTGTCTCGCCGATGGCACGGATCCGCGGATGGGCGGCCAGTTCTTCGATCTCTGCCAGCGCCGATTCCAGTTCCCCCCGCCCGGCGTAGATAGGTGCGTCGTTGGGGTGGATGGCAACGGCTCCCAGCAACCGGTCATCGGCCTGTACAGCTTGCACCGTGAAGCGCGACGATTCCAGGTCGCAACCAACTTGGATCGCCCCTTGGACACCAACCGCTTCGGCGGCATCCATGGCGTCCGCAACGCCGACTTCGATCAAACCGTGCCGGAAGTCCAAGTGGGTGTGGTTGTCCATTACCGGGACGGGAAGCGGTTCCGGGGCTGGCGGGTACTCTTTGCGGGAATCCGATGCTTCTGTTGCACCGGAGGACGCGCGGTAGGGAGCGGGGGCGAGGGAATTGCACATGTTCCCACCTTAATCGGACCGCGGTCCCCTGCGCTTCGAGACAAATTCCAGTTGGCACATAAATTCGCGGAGCACTATGTCAGGGACGGCCAAAGTCTGGGTAGTCTGGAACGGACAGACGGCCGACACCGGCGTTGGCCACGGCTGAAGGGCAATCCATGGAGTCCAAGCGACAAGTCACCGTTGAACCTTCCCCACTTCAGGGCGAGGCGTACAGTGCGCTGCCCCGGGATGCCGCCTTGCTCAATGGACACAAGCCGCAGGTCATGGACGCCGAACGATTCCACGATGCCAGCGAGCGCATCCTGGCATCCATTGGCAAGGTCATCGACGGCAAGGCGGACGCTGCAAAGCTGGCATTGACAGTCCTCCTGGCCCAGGGCCATCTCCTGCTGGAGGATGTGCCCGGTGTTGGCAAGACCCTGTTGGCGAAGACACTGGCCCGGACCGTGGACTGCACGGTGTCCCGTATTCAGTTCACCCCGGATTTGTTGCCATCGGATGTGACGGGCGTGTCCATCTACAACCAGTCTTCGCGGCAGTTCGAGTTCCGGCCGGGTGCCGTGTTCGCGAACATCGTGATAGGCGACGAAATCAACCGGGCCTCGGCCAAGACCCAATCCGCGCTCCTGGAGTGCATGGAAGAGCACCAGGTGACGGTTGACGGCCATTCGTACCAGCTGGGATTGCCGTTCATGGTGGTGGCAACGCAGAATCCCATCGAAATGGAGGGCACTTATCCGCTGCCCGAAGCCCAGCGCGATCGCTTCATGGCCAGGATTTCCATGGGCTATCCGGACACGGATGCCGAGATCGAGATGTTGGAAACGCATCAGGCAGCCTCTCCCCTCATCAACGTGACCCCGGTGGTGACAGCGGCCGACGTGGCAGCGATGATTGCCTCCGTGCGGCAGGTCTACGTATCCACGGCCATCAAGGAATACACGGTGGCGATTGGCCGGGCCACGCGGGAAAGTGCCCGCCTTCGACTCGGCGCAAGCCCGCGGTCCTTGCTGCAGTTGTTGCGCGCCGCGAAGGCCACGGCAGCTTTGGATGGACGCGATTTTGTCCTTCCCGACGACGTCGTGGACGTCGCCGAATCGGTGCTGGCCCACCGCATCATCCTGGACCGCAAGGCCGCGAGTTCCGGCGATACGCCCCAAACCGTCCTGCGGGGCATCCTCGCTTCCCTCCCGGTTGCCCAGGAACCGCCTGGCGCGTGGCGCAGGGACAAGCAAAGCGCATAGGAGACAGCGGGCATGGCACTCGTGGATCGGCTCCCCAAGCATTTGTTCACCAGCCGCGGATGGGGATTGCTCGCCGCCGGGGTGGTCTCGCTGGTCTGCGCTTACATTATGGGCAGACGTGATCTCCTGACTCTGGCCGTCTTCTTGTTCATCCTGCCACTGGTTGCCCTGGCCGGTGTGCGGGTGTTGAAACCCAAGTTCCAGGTGTACCGGGAATTCAATCCCTCCACCGTGGAAACGTCCACGGCCACCACTGTTCGCCTGGCGGTTGCCCGCTCCACGTTCTCCACCGGTCACGTGATCATGGAGGAACAACTTCCTCCACGGTTCGGCGATCCGCCGGCTTTCCGCTTCCCGGCCCGGTCTGCCACCGGCGGCACCAGCCGCTACGAATACCATCTGCGTTCCGGCAAGCGGGGACAGTTCCGGATAGGTCCTGTCACTGCCGAGTTCAGCGACCCCTTCGGCTTGTCGCTGCGGCGCCATGCGATCGACGACGGCGACCTCCTCACCGTGACGCCGGCCGCCGTCGAACTTCCCGTAACGGGACTCGCCGGGGCGCGTGGGAACGATGGCGTCACAGCTACCCGTATCAGGGCGAACCCCAGCGACGACGACATCATGACCCGCGAATACCGGCATGGGGATCCGATGCGCCGTGTCCACTGGCCCGCCACGGCGCGGCACGGACAGCTCATGGTGCGTCAGGAGGAATCGGTCACCACTCCGGAAGCCACCATCATCCTTGACCAACGATTCGCGGCCTTTGCGTCCGGCAGTGGCTCGGTTTTCAGCTCTCACGACGACGACTCCGACCTCGTGACCAGCCCGAATTTTGAGTGGGTTGTGACAGCCGCAATGTCCATCAGCGCGCACTTGGCCGAACGGAACTACTCGCTGCGCGTCCTGGACGCCTTCGGCAGCCCGGCCTTCATCCGCTCGCCGTCGGCACCGGACCCGGGCGTGGAAGAGTTCAGTGGCGCCGCCGGCCTTCATGCCATTGCCGAAGGTTTGGCCGCCATTGAGTTGAGCGGACCAAAGCACCACTGGGTTGACCACCACAGGGCGGGTGAAAACAGTCCGGAACATTCCCGGCGCACCCCTGAACCCAGCGGTTCCATGCCTAACCGCTTTACCGGGGCATCGGAGGTACACGGCCAGGAAAACGTTGATTCCGTCTTCGACGACCGCCTCATGGACAAGCTCGCTGCACATCGTTTGCGCGGCCCGCTCCTTGCCTTGCTTGGCAATCTGACCCTGGCCGAGGCCAAGGCGCTTGCTCCGGCGGCCGGCTATGGCGCCAACGCCTTCGCAATAGTAGTAACGGACCCTCAAAGCAGCACCGAGTCCCGCAACCATGAGTTCCGCATCCCCGACTCACGCAACCCGGACTCCCGAAATAAGGACGATGTCCTGGAAACCTTGAGGCAAGGCGGCTGGAAGGCTGTCTCCGTCACGTCGAAGACACCACTGACAGCGGCCTGGTCAGCCTTCGACGAAGGCGGCCTGCTGGTTGCTGCAAGCGCGGCAATGGACGTACGGCGCGGAGCGGCGGTGCCGCGATGACCGCCACGTCCCATCGTGGGTCCCCCGCGACGTACCGGGGAGGCCCGTCCCAGCAGGTTCCAAGCGGAGAAGCGCCCGGCCCCACTCCACCTCCACGCCCCCAGGCTCCCGGCCTCTACCCTTGGATCATGGCTGGTTCCGTGGCCGTCGCCGTTCTCGGTGCGGCCCTCTCCCTGAACGGAGTCTTCAGGGGCTGGGCCTGGTTCATGCCCCTGATCACCACCGTTGTAGCGGTGGCCCTGACGCTTGCCATCCTGCGGACCCTCCGGATCCAGCCCTTGGTTACCACGCTGGGTGCCTTGGCAGCGTTGGCCGGGATACTCAGTTTCACGTTCTGCCGGCAGGACAGCTTCCTGGGCTTTATTCCCACCACCGGGACCTTTGCCGCGGTAGGCCGGCTCATCAAGCGGGCCGCCGAGACGGTTGTGTCAGAGAGCGCTCCGGTAGCCCCAAACGCGGGGATTGTCTTCATCACTTGTGCCTGCCTGGGTCTACTGGTGATCCTGATCGATGCTTTGGCCGTCCCGCTATCGATGCCGGCAGCCAGTGGAGTCGGGCTCATTGCGGTCATGGTGGTTCCTGCAACCATCAAGCCGCAAAGCGTAGGTGTCGCAGGATTCGTTGGGGCCACAGTGGGATATCTGCTCATTCTTGGTTGCAGCCATTGGTTCGCCCCTGACGCCAGGCTGCAGTCCGGAGCACCACGAAGTTCCGGCCAGATCAGGCGCTCCCTGGTGACGGGGGCACTGGCTCTGGGTTTGGCATTGGTTGTTCCGCTGGCCATTCCGGGGTTTGAAACCGGCACCTTCCCGCAGGGTTCACGGCTGAGCCCATGGGGTACCTCGAACGGCCTCAATCCGATGATCACATTGGGTAACAGCCTCCGGAGTCCCACGGGGGCAGGACGCATCACGTACTCCACCAGTTCCAGTGCAGCCACCTACCTGAGGTCCGTCACTGTTGACCACTTCGACGGCGAAACCTGGGCACCGGATGACCGCTCCGCCACACGGCGGGCCGGGGTGGACCGGATAGAGCCGGGTTACTCCATCCAAGGTGAAGTCGTGAACGCGGTGACGTCCATCAACGCGGGCTTGTTCACCAGCCCGTACTTACCGGCACCGTTTGCCCCGGTGTCCGTAAACGGGCTGAACGGCCGTTGGACCTGGGATCCGGCCACCCTCAGCATCATGAGCACGGAATCGAGCACACTGGCCCAACGGTATGTGGTGTTCTCGGCCGCCCCCAAGATCACGGCACAGGCCCTGTCCCAAGCCACGGGTAAGCCAAAGTCCATTTCGGACGACTTCCTCCGCGTTCCAGGGAACCTGCCAAGCATTGTGCGCCAGACGGCGGAGCAAGTCACGTCTTCGGCAGGCAACAACTACGCCAAGGCACTGGCCATCCAGAAATACTTGCGCTCCAGTGAATTCACGTATTCCCTTCAGGCTCCGGTGCAAAACGGGTATGACGGTAACGGGTTGTCCGTGCTGGCGGACTTCCTGGCGGTCAAGAGCGGCTATTGCGTCCATTTCTCCTCCGCCATGGCGGTGATGGCCCGCGTGGAGGGCATCCCCAGCCGCATCGCGGTGGGGTACGCACCCGGCCGGCTGACGGGCGAGACCGTGGCTTTGGTTGGCCAGGGATCGTTCCCTGAGTACGAGGTAGACGCCCGTGATGCCCACGCGTGGCCCGAGCTCTACTTCGAAGGACTGGGATGGGTGCCCTTTGAGCCGACTCCGTCGCGTGGCGTTGTTCCGGAATATGCCACCGAGTCCTCGGTCCCGGGCAGCCTGAGCACCAATGCTGACGAGAAGGACGTTCCAGGCACCGCAGTGACGCCTCCCCCGAGCACCGTTCCGCTGCCGGGAGGTGACGCGCAAACTGCTGGCTCTGCGCCAAGCGACCCTCTGCCAACGGTTATTGGCACGATTGCGGCAGTGCTGTTGCTGACTGCTTTCCTTGGCTCGCCGAGGTTGAGCAGGGTAGTCCTGCGACGGCGCCGGCTAAACCCCAAGGAACCACCGGATCGTGGATCACCGGGGCACCAAGACTCCGCAGCTCTCGCATGGGCAGAGTTGCAGGACCTCGCCACGGACTATGGCGTACCGTCCACGCCCAGTGAAACGCCAAGGCACTTTTCTTCCCGACTCCGATCAAGTTCCATCCTGGGTGAGGCCGGGGGTCTCGACGACGCCGCCCACGCCGCCGTCGCTTCGCTCACCGCGGACTTCGAACGGCAACGTTATGGTCGCCCCATGGAGTCTTCCTCGCCGGCGGTGGCCCGGATCGGCGTCGTTCGTGAATCGTTGCGGAACAATACCAGCTGGCTGGTCCGCTTCCGTGCCACCTGGTTGCCGCCGTCACTCATGCGCCGGTGGTTCCACGCACTCGGTGCCCCTTTCCGCGCTGTGGGGTCCCTGTTCCGGCGGGCGGGACAAGGGATTTCCAGATCGTGGCGCGCGCTCAGGGGACTTCTTCCGCAACGCCGATAAGGCCGCAATCCCATCGTGGGAACAGCAAAGGGCCCGACTCCGGAACTTATGTCTCCGGAGCCGGGCCCTTTGCTCGTCTCTACCGTTCTTGTTGCGAGAGCGATGGACGGGACAGGACCTGGTTTTTGTACAGGACCTAGTCGGCGTAAGGGTCGGCGATACCTACGTACTGGGTGTAGAGGTACTCTTCGATGCCTTCGGAGCCGCCTTCGCGGCCCAGGCCGGACTGCTTGACGCCACCGAACGGCGCCGCGGCGTTGGAGATGACGCCGGCGTTGAGGCCGAGCATGCCGGTCTCAAGCTTCTCGCTGACCCGGAGGCCACGGTTGAGGTCCTTGGTGAAGACGTAGGCAACCAGTCCGTATTCGGTGTTGTTGGCCAGGCGGATGGCGTCGTCTTCGGTGGAGAACGTGACGATCGGGGCCACAGGTCCGAAGATTTCTTCCTGGAGGATGCGGGAGTCTGCGGCGACGTTCTTCAGAACGGTGGGCTGGTAGAAGTAACCCGGACCGTCGACGGCGGCACCACCGGTGACTGCCGTGGCACCTCCTGCTACGGCTTCGGTGACGAGGGCGTGAACGCCATCGCGGGCCTTGCCGTCGATCAGCGGACCAACCTTGGACTCCGGCTCAGTACCGCGTGCGGTGGTGAGGGAGCCGATCTTCGCAGCGAACTTCTCGGCAAAGGAGTCGGCGATGGACACGTGCACAATGAAGCGATTTGCTGCGGTGCAGGCTTCGCCCATGTTGCGCATCTTGGCGGCGATGGCGCCTTCAACGGCCTTGTCCAGGTCAGCATCCTCGAAGACGACGAACGGTGCGTTGCCGCCGAGTTCCATGGAGGTGCGCAGGACCTTGTCCGCGGCTTCGCGGATCAGGGCCTGGCCTACCGGGGTGGAGCCGGTGAAGGATATCTTGCGCAGGCGGTCATCCTTGATCAGCGGTCCGGTGACAGCACCGGCGGTGGAGGTCTGGATGACGTTCAGGACACCTGCGGGAAGGCCGGCTTCCTGCATCACCTGCGCGAAGAGCAGGCTGGTCAGCGGCGTCAGGTTCGCGGGCTTGAGCACCATGGTGCAGCCAGCGGCTACAGCCGGGGCTACCTTGCGGGTGGCCATGGCCAGCGGAAAGTTCCACGGGGTGATGAGCAGGCAGGGTCCAACCGGCTTCTTCTGCACGAGCAGGCGGTTCTTGCCATCCGGTGCTGCGGAGTAGCGGCCGGACACGCGCACGGCTTCCTCGGAGAACCACCGCAGGAACTCAGCCCCGTAGGTTACCTCGCCGCGGGCTTCTGCCAGCGGCTTGCCCATTTCCAAGGTCATGAGCAGGGCGAAGTCCTCGGCGCGCTCAGTCACGAGCTCGAAGGCACGGCGCAGGATCTCGCCGCGTTCGCGCGGAGCGGTGCGGGCCCAGTCAGCCTGGGCGGCAGCGGCGGCGTCCAGGGCGGCGGCACCGTCTTCAGCACCGGCGTCGGAGATGCTGAGCAGGACCTTGCCCGTAGCCGGGTCCTCAACATCAAAAGTCTTTCCGGATCCCGCCGGACGCCACTGACCGTTGATCAGCAGGCCGGTGGGGACGGAAGCCAGCAGTTCGCTTTCGCGTTCAACCGTGACAGTCATGGCGACTCCTTCGTCTTGGGTGCATTGGAGGGTTGCACCACTAGGGTTCCTTGCCAGAATTGGCTTGAATTACTGCCACGGTACTGCCATGCAAGAAGCAGTGTCTACGCCTTCACGCACTGCCATACGCCCGCCAAATTGTGCAGCTGCACAGGGACGATCAGCGCGCCGCCAGCACTGCCGAATACAGCTCCCGCTTGCTGACGCGGGCATCATCCGCCACGGCGGCAACGGCTTCCTTCAGCCGGATTCCTTGGGAGATGAGCTCATTCACGGCAGCTACATGGTCTTCCGGTTTGCCGGGAGCCTGCTCGGGAGCGCCACCCACAACCACGGCAATTTCACCGCGGACTTCATTGTTTTCTGCCCACTCCAGGAGCTCGCGCAGAGTTCCGCGGATGACCTCTTCGTAGGTCTTGGTCAGTTCACGGCAAACAGCCACCCGGCGTTCCGGGCCAAAACGCTCGTGCAGCGCCCGAAGCATCACTTCAAGCCGATGCGGAGCCTCGAAGAACACCATGGTGCGGCGCTCGTCAACCAAGTCCGCCAAGCGGGAATTCCGCTCGCCCGACTTCCGTGGCAGGAAGCCCTCGAAGCAAAATCGGTCTGTCGGGAGCCCGGAAAGCGCCAGAGCCGTCAGCACAGCGGAAGGTCCCGGTACGGCAGTCACAGTCAGGCCAGCGGCGACAGCTCCCTCCACGAGACGGAAGCCAGGGTCCGAAACTGCCGGCATTCCGGCGTCGCTGACCATCAGGATGGTTTTGCCGGCCCGCACATGCTCCAGCAGTTCACCTGTCTTGGCTACCTCGTTGTGTTCGTGATAGCTGATGACGCGCCCGGACACCTCCACGCCCAAGGCCTGGACCAGCCGATGCAGGCGGCGCGTGTCCTCCGCTGCAACGATGTCCGAGGTCGCCAGGAGTTCGATCAAGCGGGAGGACGCATCGCCCACGTTGCCGATAGGAGTGGCAGCAAGCACAATCCTGCCGATTGCTGTGGTTGCGCTCGTGTTGGTACCCGCGTCCAGTTCCTGGGCCGCGTCCGGTTCATAAACCGCCGATCCATCATCAGAGGGGGCTTCGTCCGGGGTGCTGTGTTGTTCTTCCACCTGCCAAGCCTAATGCCGCGCGCAGTTCAACGCCGCAGTAAGGATGGAACGGTAGCATGGGCGGGTGAGCCAGTCCCCCGTTCCCACCACCGATTCCGGAACCCCCGCAGTGTCGGCACTACCTTCCGGAGCCACGGACGTGGCGGCAAGCAACGGCTCCGGAGAGCCAACCCAGACAACAGCTGTCCGGGCAACTACTTCGTGGCGGCCTCCCTCCGGACAGGGCGATTCAGACGGCAGCAGACTGACTGCCGGACGCGGGCTGGCGGGCCACCGCTGGATCGCCAGTCCCGCTGCGGCCTTCACGGTGGGCGCCCTGACATCTCGTCTGATCGGCGGGATCCAAAGCTGGCGGGATTACCCGCCCTCGCTGCGTTTATGGTTCTGGTTGATTCCCACCATTACGGCCGTCATCGGCGGAATCCCGCGCTTCTTCCGTCTTGAGGTCCCACACAGCCTGGTGTTCGACGAAACGTATTACGTCAAGGACGCGTATTCGTACCTCGTCAGCGGATACGAACGCAGCTGGCCGGCCAACGCGAACGATTCGTTCAATGCCGGCCATCCTGACATCCTGCTCAACACCCCGGAGTACGTGGTTCATCCTCCGGTCGGGAAATGGATGATCGCCTTCGGCATGTGGTTATTTGGGGCTGACAATCCGTTCGGCTGGCGTTTCGGTGCCGCCCTGACCGGGACGCTCACCGTCTTCCTGCTGTCGCTCATCGCGCTGAAGCTCTTCCGTTCCCACACCCTTGGCGCAGTGGCCGGGTTGCTGCTCGCCATTGACGGCCACCATATCGTGTTGTCGCGAACGTCCCTGCTGGACATCTTCCTTGCGTTCTGGCTCCTTGCCGCCTTTGGCGCGTTGCTGTTGGACCGCGACGACGGCCGGCGCCGCCTCGCTTCAAGGCTTGCCGCCCGTGCGGCTGCTTCATCCGACGGCCGACCCTCGGCCACGCAACTGTTGACCGGCCCCTGGCTGGGGATGCGTTGGTGGCGCCTGGTTGCTGGGATTTGCCTCGGCCTGGCCGTGGGCACCAAATGGTCTGCCCTGTTTTTCGTGGCGGCGTTCGGCTTGTTGACTGTCTTCTGGGACATGAGTGCCCGCCGCACCGCCGGGATCCGCAGCTGGCCGAGTGCAGCGGTCATCAAGGATGGCCTTCCGGCTTTCCTGACCATTGTCCCGATCGCCGCAGCCACCTATGTTGCCACGTGGACCGGCTGGTTCCTCTCCAAGGATGCCTACTACCGTCAATGGGCGGCCACCAACCCGGCACCCGGGTGGGATTGGCTGCCCAATTCCGTGCGTTCCCTGGCGCATTACCACCTGGAGGCGTACAAGTTCCATCAGGGCCTCAGCGCTGACCACCCCTACGAATCCAGCCCCTGGACCTGGCTGGTCATGGGCAGGCCCACCTCGTTCTATTACCAATCGCCCAAGCAGGGAACTGCTGGCTGCATTGCCGAGACCTGTTCCTCGGCCATCCTGCCCGTAGGCAACCCCATTGTGTGGTGGGGCGGCACCATAGCCTTGGTGATCCTGCTCTTCTGGTGGGCAGGCCGGCGGGATTGGCGCGCCGGGGCCATCCTCGTTGGAGTCGCGGCTGGATACCTGCCGTGGTTCATGTACCCCGAACGCACGATGTTCATCTTCTACGCAGTCTCCTTTGAACCGTTCCTGGTGCTGGCCCTGACGTATGTTCTGGGGTTGGTGCTGGGCCGCAGCAGCGATCCTCCCTGGCGTCGGAGATCCGGACTCTACATAGTGGGGTTGGTTGTGGTGCTGGCCGTACTGGCCACAGCGTTCTTCTATCCTGTGCTGACCGCCGAAGTCATCAGCTATCAGGAATGGCGGATGAGAATGTGGATGCCATCGTGGATCTAGGAGGAGGATCGTGAGGGAGGCAAGCACGGAGCTTCTGGTCGAGGCCGACGAGAATACCAACGTGACGGACCTCCTTCTGGAACGATGCGCCAAGGACCCGTTCGGCAACCTTTATGCCCATAAGACAGCCAATGGGTGGCTCAACGTGCCTGCCGCGCGCTTCCTCGCGGACGTACAGGCACTGGCGAAGGGCCTCATCGCTGGAGGCGTCAACCCTGGCGATCCCGTAGCTGTGCTGTCCCATTCAAGTTTCGAATGGACCTTGGTGGACTTCGCCATCTGGATGGCTGGCGGAGTTACCGTACCCATTTATGAAACGTCGTCGGCAAGCCAGATCGAGTGGATCCTTGCCGATTCCGGTGCCCGGCGCATCTTTGTGGAAGACACGTCCAAAGCAGACCTTCTTCACACCCTCGTTGAGAAGTCCACGGCCTTGGGTGAGGACCCGGTGACGATCATCCGTATGGAGCACGACGGAGAGGCCCCCAACCTGACCAGCCTCGCCGCCGTCGGAATTGGCATTATGGATTCCGAACTTGAGCGCCAGCGCAGCGCGGCCACCCTGTCCGATGTCGCCTCGATCGTCTACACCTCCGGCACAACCGGCAAACCCAAGGGCTGCGAAATCACCCACGGCAACTTCGTGCTTGTTGCCCGGAACGTCATCCCGTTCCTCCCCGAACTTTTGATGCAGCGCGGCGCGCGAACATTGATGTTCCTACCGTTGGCACATGTCCTGGCGAGGGCAGTCCAGGTGGTCTGCCTTACCGCAGGCGTCACGTTGGGGCACAGCCCAGGTGCCAACGGCCTCATGGCGGACCTCGGTGCCTTCAAACCCACATTCCTGCTCGCAGTTCCCCGTATCTTCGAAAAGGTCTATGCCGGGGCCGGACACAAAGCGGCCATGTCAGGCAAGTCCGGACTGTTCGCCGCAGCGTCCGCCACCGCCGTCGAATATTCGACGGCGGTAGATCTCGCCGCCCGCGGGCAGGGGCCCGGCCCGGGTTGGTTCCTTGGCCTCAAGCACTCGGTATTCAACAAGCTCCTCTACCCCAAAGTGCGGGAGGTCTTCGGCGGTGCGGTCGGCTACACCGTGTCCGGGGCCAGCCCCCTCAGCCTCCGGGAGAACCATTTCTTCCACGGCGCGGGGATCCCAGTCCTTGAGGGCTATGGCCTTACCGAAACCACTGCGCCCTGCACCGTCAACACGCCAAGCATGTCCCGCATAGGGACCGTTGGCATTCCGCTGCCCGGCACCACCATCCGCGTGGCACAGGATGGCGAGGTGCTGGTCAAGGGAATCGGCGTGTTCAAGGGCTACCACCGGAATGATGCCGCCACCGCTGAGGCCTTCGTGGACGGCTTCTTCCGCACAGGAGATCTGGGCGAGCTCGACCCGGACGGGTTCCTGACCATCACAGGCAGGAAGAAAGACCTGTTGGTCACCGCGGGCGGCAAGAACGTCGCTCCCGGTCCCCTTGAAGAAAAACTACGGGAGCACCAACTGGTAGGACAGGCAGTGGTGGTGGGCGACGGCAGGCCGTTCGTCGCAGCGCTGGTGGCCCTGGATCCTGAAGGGCTTGAAGACTGGTGCGCCGAGAACAAGCGAGACGCCATGTCCCCCAGCGAAGCCGCAAGGGACGAGCGCGTCCGTGCAGCCGTTCAGTCTGCCGTGGACGAAGCCAACACTCTCGTATCCTCCGCTGAATCCATCCGTAAGTTTGGCTTTATCACCGCAGATCTCAGCGTCGAGTCCGGGCACCTGACGCCATCGCTAAAGTTGAAGCGGGCCGCGGTGGTGAAGGACTTCTCCTCATTGGTGGAGAAGCTTTACGAAAAGTAGCGGCGGCGTCGTTACGCGACGGTGTCCTTGCGGACACCAGAGGTATCGCTTTCGTCGTCGATTTCGGTGGAGGATGCTTCTTCTTCGGCCGCTGATTTGGAGTCCAAGCCACGGCGACGACGCGTTGGCCAGGTGAGGATGAAGGTAACCGTCGCGGCCAGGAACACGAGGGCTCCAATGACGATTCCCGCATCCACCCAGAACTGTCCGGGGAAGAGACGAATGAGCGTGTCGTCCAGGGAGAATGTCCAGGTGCCATTGGCGAAGAAGATCCGGTGGAACTCGGTGAAGAACTGCTGCCAGCTCAGGGCTGCCAACACTGCAAGGCCAATGATGATGACCAACGTGACGATGGAGCCGGCGAAGAGCCCACGCCTGACACCGCCTGCACTGCGCTTACGCAGGTAGGCAATGGCGATTATGCTCAAAAGAATGAGCAGCAGGCCCGCACTAAACGAGGTCAGAATAACCATCTTCACGTCCGCCATATGCGCGACTTCGCTGTCTTTGAAAAGCTTGGCGCCGTCTTGGTTTACCAAGCCACCCAAATACCTGGGCCCTGACCAGTTGCTCAAGTAGTCCACAGCATAGGAGCCGTAGGTCATGCGATCATCCGTGCTGAACCCGTAGCCGTCTCCCGGGAAACCCGGCCGGTTGTATTCAACCCAGAGGAACAGGGGGCTGGTCACCGCCCTGACAGCCAACACCAGGAGGATCACGGGGAAGAAGACCGCGAGCAGTACCTGGAAAATCCGGGGGCCGATTGGCTTGACCTTCGCTGCCTGTTCGCGCTCTGCATTACGCCTGGCAACCTCGTCTTCCGGCGGACGAACCTGGAGGGCAGACGTCGGCAACGGTTCGGAATAGTGTGCGGGTTGGCGACTTGCGGGCGCATCTGCCACGGTCTCCGCGAAAAGCGGTGGCTCCGGCTCAACGTCCGCAGCCTCGGCAGCCTTCCGGTCAGCGCGGCTTTCCGGCTGAACCGGCACGGGACCTGAGGGAGCAGCAGAAGAACCACCGGATGCCTTGGGCTTCATCCAGTCAAAGGCCGGCTCGTCGGGGTCCTCGTGGACGTCCGTCGCCGGATCTTGTGGTTTTTGGCTCTTGTCACTCACAGCGGTTTCACTTCCGTAGGCATCCCACCGGCCTAAGCATGCTGCCGGCACTCTTGTCTGCATTCGAGCCTACAGTCCGGGTTTGGGCAGAGACGAGGAGCCACCCCGCGTATGGCAAGATCGAAACGCAACTGTAAGGTGCAGGCGTGTCCGCCTAGACAGCAATCCCCCGGTAACCGGCGTCATGGCTGTCAAGGTCGCCGGTAGCTCCCGAACGAAATGAACGTCCCCCCAGAACCAAGGTGTACGTCCAGTAGGCCGCCAGGACCAGTGCCCCGATCGCGATCTTCATCCAAACAGGCAAGGGGCTTGGTGTCACGAACGCTTCCACCACGCCTGAGATAAGAAGTACCAGGACCAGCCCAAGGGCAACCGTGATCAGCGAACGCCCTTCGTCGGCGACGGCCTGCATCCGGGTCCTGGGGCCGGGCCGGACCATCGACCAAAAAATTTTCAGGCCGGCCGCACAGGCGATGAACACTGCGGTGAGTTCCATGAGCCCGTGAGGAAGGATGTAGCTGAAGAAGACATCCAACTTTCCCGCAGAAGCAAAGACGCCGGCAGCCGCGCCGACGCCTTGGGCGTTGAGGAAGAGAATCATGGGCACCCAAAACCCCGTAATTCCGAACGCAACGGCTTGGGCCGAAATCCAGGCGTTATTGGTCCACACCGCGCCTGCAAACGACGCCGCCGGGTTCTCCGAGTAGTAGTCGATGAAATCGTCTTCGATGTACTGACGAACCCTGTCATCGCTGCCAAATGCGGCCCGCAGCGCCTCGGGCGACGTCCCGATCCACAGGGCGTACGCCCCACTCACCAGCACGAAGAAAACCCCACACCACACCGTCAGCCATCGGAGTCTGTAGAACGCCGCGGGCAGCGCGATGACGAAGAAGCGGGCGAGGTCTTCCATGAAGTTCGAACGTGCCCCGGTGAACCTGGTACGAGCCTGGGCAAGCGCGGCAGACAGGGATGAGGACAAGGCCGTCTCGGGAGCCACTGAGCGGATGAGGGACAAATGTGCGGAGACAGTCTGGTACAGGCGCAATAGTTCGTCGGCCTCGGACCCAGTGAGCCGCCGCTTATGTGCCAAAAACGTGAGCCGCGACCATTTGTCCCCATGCGCGGCCGAAAAGGCATCGATGTCCACGGCACCACCCTATCCCTGTCTGCCCTATCCGGGTCTGCCCTGTCCCTGGCTGCCGGGACGGGCGCGGCTAGACTCGTTGATGCGGGTACGTTGTGCGCCCGTCGTGATTGCTACGCACCGGGGGCGGACTTGAGTTCAATCATCACAGGCGAGGCAGTGGTCCTGGAGTTGCGCCCGGCATCCTTCGCCGCCCGCGCACTGGGGCTCATACTGGACGTCATTGCCAACGTCCTCCTGTTGATCCTCCTCATCATCCTGATCCTCTCCGCCGCCCGGAATCTCGATGAAGCCGCGGTCCGAGCCATGGTCCTGGCCTGTGTCGTGTTCTCCTTCGTCATCGTTCCCGTCACAGTGGAGACGCTCACCCGCGGCCGCTCGCTGGGGAAACTGGCCGCGGGCCTTCGTGTGGTCCGGGACGACGGCGGCTCCATCAGATTTCGGCACGCGGTCATCCGTGGGCTGCTCGGGTTCCTCGAGATTTACATGACCTTCGGTGGCCTCGCTATCGCCGTGGCACTCTTCAACGACAAGTCCAAGCGCCTCGGCGACGTCGTAGCCGGCACTTACTCCCTGCGCCAGCGCGTGCCCTCCGAGCCGAGGATCTTTCCCGGCGCTCCGCCTTACCTCCAACCATGGGTAGCCATGGCGGACATAGGACGGATCCCCGACGCCACAGCCCGCCGGGCCGGAACCTTCGTTCAGCAGGCATACCTCATGGCACCATCCTCACGCGCCAGGATGGCCGCAGCGCTGGCCTCGGAGCTGGCAAACTACGTCGCGCCGCCACCGCCAGCGGGAACGATTCCCGAGGACTACATAGGGGCGGTCCTCGGCGAGCGACGCAACCGTGAATTTGCGCGCCTTCGCACGGCGGAACAGCGCAACGCCGCCACCGGCGAAAGGCTTCGCAAGCTGCCGTTCACCCAGGGCTGAGGCAACGCCGAGCACTTACGGAGGGGGCTGCCGGACGTCAGCCACCAGCCTTTCGCTGGTGTTCTCAAATCCAATGCGCTGGCGTCGTGAGCCTTTCAGGTAGTTGCGTTTCGCGGTTCCCGCGCGCGGCGTTGATTTGCGGTTGGGTGAGGTAGAGGGACCCGGAGAGATTGGCGCCGTGGAGACGCGTATCGCGCAGATCGGCGCCGAGGAGGTCCACTGCGGTTAGGTCACTGTGCTCCAGGTTAGCCCCTATCAGGTAAGCACCGCGGAGGTCCGAGCCGGACAGTTGCTTCTTTGCCAAGTTGGCGCCCATGAGGTCGGCACCCGGGTGGATTCCGCCGTCGGGCATTTTACGGCCCTCGGCCCCATATGAAGCGCGCACCTCCTCGCTGACCTCCATGAGAAGGGCACGCACCTCAGCATGTAAACGCCCGACGTCGGCAGCCAGCACTGCGGACGCCTCGCCTTGGGATGTGGTTTCAATGTCCATCGTCAGCTGGCGGGCTGTTGCAGCCAGCTCCGGATCGAAGGCGCGTTGCTCAGCTTCGGACAAGTACCACAACATTTCGTGCAGTTGCTTGACCACCTTGAAGACAGCGAACATCGAGGACTTGGACTCCGGATCCTTGACCCAACTCGTGCCCCCAAACGTGCGTTGGGAAACCACTTGGCCTGCGCCGAAACAGTCAAAGACGGTACATCCGCTGAATCCGCGGGGCCGCAAACGTTGATGGATGGTGCAGGAAAAGTCGCTGGCCATGTTCGGGCAGGCCGAGGCAGCGGGTTTATCGATAGCGAAATCAGCCGAGCGGGCAAAGCCAAGGGCCGTACAGCA
Source organism: Paenarthrobacter aromaticivorans (assembly GCF_019038615.1). NCBI lineage: Bacteria > Bacillati > Actinomycetota > Actinomycetes > Micrococcales > Micrococcaceae > Paenarthrobacter > Paenarthrobacter aromaticivorans. The sequence continues at coordinate 245,947 of NZ_JAHOPC010000005.1, read as the reverse complement.
GACGGCGAAGCATTTGCTGCAGTCCGGACGAAGGGTTGGCGAAAAAGTCATTAGTGCTCCAAGCGATGAAATGGAATCAGGTGGAAGGAGCTGGGAACCCGGCGTGGGTTCCCCTAAGGAAGACTCGTAATCACCACGAAGGGCAGCACAAATCGCAGGTCCGACCAGATGCCAGAACCGGAAAGGAGAATCAAAGACCGCAAGAAATAATCACTGCCTCGATCTTAACAGCAGTTTCTGTCCCGGGCTGGGAATGCCGGCTACCGCTGGGCGTAGCTGGCCCAGGGGATGTTCCAGTCGCCGAAGCCCTCCAAGGGTTCCACCGCAGGCGCACCGGTATTCAGGATCTGCACGACGTCCCCGGTTTTCATGTTGTTGAAGAACCAGGCGGCATCTTCGGGCAACAAGCCCACGCAGCCGTGGGAAACGTTCACACGTCCAATGGCGCCCCAAGCGGACTCCAGGGCTTGATGGACATAGACGCCGGACCACGTGAGGCGGTTGGCATAATCCACCACCATCGGAGCGTAGTAGCCTTTGTCACCGGGTTTGAGGCCGATGCTTCCAGCGTTGAAGTTGGATTTGCGTTCTTGCTCCAGGATCACTGCGTAGCCGGTGGGCGAAAGCCAGTCTTCGCCGCCCAGCGATACGGGTGCGGTGTGCATCAGCTGGCCGTCGAAGTACACGTTCATGGTCTTGGTGTTGTCATCCACTACAGCCACGCGCTGCGGTCCCGTAGTGAAAGTAGAAACAACATCGCCGTTGCCAATCATCTTGTTGCCGAAATCGACGCCCAGGAGCTTCATGTCCACTGTGACCGTGGTTCCCGAGGCCCAGAATGCTTCCGGACGAATGCGGACCTTCTTGTCCGAGTACCAATGCCAGGCCACCGCCTGGCCCGATGAAACGGTGATGGCAACGCGCTTTTCCATCGCGGCCTTGTCAACCACAGGTTCACTGAAGTTGATTTCGATTGGCTGGCCGGAGCCGGCAACTGTGCCGTTGCGAGGATAGATGGAAGCATCTGCTTCGAAAGCCGCCGAGACCGTGGTGAAGGTCTGCGTCTTCTTGATTTCCTTACCTGCTGTATCCACGATCGTGAAGGAATAGCTGTACTGGGTCTTGAACTTCAGGACTTCCAGGGTTGTCCACGTGCTGCCATCCGCGCTGGTCTTCCCCTGCACAGGTGTACCGCCCTCGACCGGCGCCAACACAACGTCCTTGACCTTGCCGTTGACGGCTTTGATCTGGGGGCCAACCACTGGATTCCACTCCACGGCGCCGTCCAGCGGTGTGATACCCAGTTCAACGGGTTTCGCCTCCGGCGTCGGAGTGGATTGGGTTGTTGCCACGCCATTCGGGGTGGAACCGGCCAGCAATCCAGGAACGGTGGCAACGCCAATACCGCCCACGACGAGCGCGGCGCAGACCCCCGCAATGGCTAGGATCTTGCCCGTTTTCCGTTTGGCGACTTCCGTCATGGTTCCTGTCTTCCTGTCCCCCGGCAAGCAATACTGAACACCCAATTCTAGCCGAAAGGCCGGCCACGCTGGTCACGTGTCCGGCCTTTCATCGCGGCTTGAAGCTACCGCTTTGAGGTTGCTGCCACCGCAAAACTGAAGTTGGTTTAGCGGCGGTGCTTAGTAACGGTAGTGCTCGGGCTTGTAAGGGCCCGCAACGTCCAGGTCCAGGTAGTCCGCCTGATCCTTGCTCAGTTCCGTCAACTCCACGCCAAGCGCATCCAGGTGCAGGCGTGCCACCTTTTCGTCCAGGATCTTGGGCAGGACGTAAACCTGCTTCTGGTATTCGCGTTCGCCGGCCGGCTGGTCCTTCTTGGTCCAGAGCTCAATCTGCGCGATCGTCTGGTTTGTGAACGAGTTGCTCATCACGAAGGACGGGTGGCCCGTTGCGTTGCCCAGGTTCAGGAGCCTGCCCTCGGACAGAACGATGATTGACCGCTCGGAGTCGGAGCCGGCGTCGAAGACCCACTCGTGAACCTGCGGTTTGATTTCCACCTTTTTGACGCCGGGAACCTTGGCAAGCCCTGCGATGTCGATCTCGTTATCGAAGTGGCCGATGTTGCCCACGATCGCCTTGTTCTTCATGCCCAGCATGTGCTCGGCCATGATGACGTCCTTGTTGCCGGTGGTGGTGATGAAGATGTCACCCTGGGCAAGGACAGATTCCAGCTTGGCCACTTGGTAGCCGTCCATGGCGGCTTGCAGGGCACAAATGGGGTCGATCTCGGTAACTACAACGCGCGAACCCTGGCCCCGCAGCGCTTCTGCCGCACCCTTGCCGACGTCGCCATAGCCACAAACGACGGCAACCTTGCCGCCCATGAGGACATCCGTTGCACGGTTGATGCCGTCCGGGAGGGAGTGGCGGATGCCGTATTTGTTGTCAAACTTGCTCTTGGTCACGGAGTCGTTGACGTTGATGGCCGGGAAGAGGAGCTTGCCCTGCTCGGCGAGCTGGTACAGGCGGTGGACACCCGTGGTGGTCTCTTCGGTGACACCCTGGATCCGGGCCGCCACGCGGGTCCACTTCTGCGGGTCCGTCGCCAGGGTCCGGCGAAGGAGGTCCAGAATGAGGACATACTCTTCAGGATCTTCCTCGGTGGCTGCGGGAACGGCACCTGCGGCCTCGAAATCGACGCCCTTGTGCAGCAGCAGCGTGGCATCGCCGCCGTCGTCCAGAATCATGTTGGGACCCAGCTCCGGGTTGGCGTCCGCTCCGGGCCAGGTAAGAATCTGCTCTGCGGTCCACCAGTATTCCTCGAGGGTCTCGCCCTTCCAGGCGAAGACGGGAACGCCTTGCGGATCTTCCGGGGTGCCTTTACCGACGACGACTGCGGCTGCGGCCTCGTCCTGGGTGGAGAAAATGTTGCACGAGGCCCAACGAACCTCGGCGCCCAAGGCTGTGAGGGTTTCAATGAGGACGGCTGTCTGAACCGTCATGTGCAGCGAGCCGGCGATGCGGGCGCCCTTAAGCGGTTGCGAGGGGCCAAACTCGGCACGAAGTGACATGAGGCCCGGCATTTCGTGCTCAGCGAGACGGATCTGGTGGCGGCCTGCCTCGGCAAGGGAAATGTCAGCCACTTTGTAGTCGAAAGTCATGGAAGTCCTTTAGGTGTACCGTGCGGATTGCAGTTCTGGAAGTACGTCAGGCTTTGGGGTGGTGCTGGCCCGAGCTTGCGGCGCTGGAGGCAGCAAGCAGTTCCGGGGGCAGAAGCAGGGGAATGCCGTCCTCGATCGCGTAACGGACCTTTTCACCGTTCTCGGCGGCAGCCGTTGAAACAAGCTCCTCACCCTCCTGGACCAGCGGTGAGCCCGTCACGGGGCAGCGCAGGATGGACAACAGTTCAGGACTGACCTTTGGCATGAATGATGCTCCCTGGATGGCGCGGGTTTGGCGCCGCTGGCGGATTTATCTGCAGATTCCAGCCTACAGCGCAGGAGCATCCCGCAAGGAGCCGCGGACGATTTGAGTCCCGGGGGCCGCACGTCGCAGGGCCAGGACGGACTAGGACGGTTCGCGCAGAATCCGCAGGTGGCCGCGGCGCGTACCTTCAACCACTACCGGCGGCTCCACATGCGGCCGACTGGTACGGGGTGGGGTGTCCGTTGCCGCTGAAGCAGCTTCCCGCACCGCGTTGGCAAGTGCCAGCAGGTCATCCGGGCCAGGCTCCGGAGGTGTTGTTGGCATAGCCAGCCGCAGGACTTCCCAGCCCCGCGGAACCGTGAGGGATTCTGCATGCTGGGCGCAAAGATCGTACGCATGGGGTTCGGCGTACGTGGCCAGCGGTCCGAGCACCGCCGTGGACTCGGCATACACGTACGTCAAAGTAGCCACCGCGGATTGGCGGCAGGCGGACCTTGAACACTGACGAATAGCACCCACAACATCCCAGATTAGCGCCCTTTGGCCCCTACCCTGCGCATTGGCTGGCCGTGCCTGCCTGAAAGCTGCAGTCTGCGCCGGTCACGGCGCGCTGTTCGCCATGATGTCGCGTTGGCGGTTCCTCGGGACTAAAGTCGATATATGCAGTCACAGCCACATGTTCCTGGCTTCACAATCCGGTGGACTGACGCCGAAGGCGATCAGGCAAAGGAACACACCGGCGCGGATGTCCGTGGTTTCCGGCGGCGCCGGAGAAACCGTCACGGCAGAGGACTGCGTGGGGAACTCATGCTTCCCAGTCTTCCTGGCTTCCGGACCCGTGCCGAGCGCTTCGACGACATGGTGCTGGACTCAGCTGAACGCCTCCAGGATATGTGGGGCAAGCAGTTGGATGGCGTGCTCTTCGCCGTCGACGAAATCCCGCCGAACCTGGAGCAATTGGTGGCCGAAGGTACGGCAGCCCCCATGGGCTCCTACACTCCGGGCAACCGCGGTGAAGCACCCATGATCGCTGTATACCGCCGTGTGGTCGAACAGACTGCCGGAACACGGGAAGAGCTCCAGGACTTGGTCCACGACGTCGTGGTGGAGTACACCGCAGAAATGCTCGGAGTACCACCGGAGACGCTGGATCCCGTGTATCGGCGTCGTTACCAGTAGACCCGCGGCCCCAAAACCCTAGTAGCCCGTAGCGCCTAGTAGCCCACAGTCACGGGAACTTTTTCGAGCCCGGCAGCAGCATCCTGGATGCCCAGCACCGAGACGTCGGCGCGATCCTGCCTACCCAGGATAAGTGCCCCATACGCAGGGTCCCCTGATGCTGAAACCACGTATCCGGCGACCACTGCCTGCCCGGATTTAGCTGGAAGCTCGATCAGCGATGTTGTGCCGCCGGACATGTCCACATCCACGGACTTGCCCACCTTGCCATCGGCTGTCACCGGTGCGTAGCTAACAGTTGCGCGTCCTTCAGGAACACCGAAGCTGAAGAAACTCTGCCCGTCACGGGGCACGGCCACCACATGCTGGCTGCCCAGGCGGGCCGAGGACGGCGACCAAGCGAAATCCGTTGGCTCCTCCGCTTTAGCCCCCCGCGCGATCCGGGTTGAAGCCACGAACGCGACGTCAGAACTCGCGCTCACGGTGTAGCTGCCGGCCGGAACGCCGTCGAGGTCCAACGTAGCTACCGTGCCGCCCTTGACAGTTACTACTCCCCCGTTGGGGAGTTGGCGCTCACCGTTGGCGCCGTACAGCCGGACTTGAACCACGGCGTCCGTGGACCCAGGTACGGCTATTTGAAGCGCGGGAACGGCATCGGTAAAGCCCGCTTTACTGCCCAGCGCCTTGATCGCCGCTGCATCCTGGATGTCGACGCCGGCCATCACCTGGAGGTTGGAAGGCCCGGAACCTGAAGACAGGAACTCCACTCCACCCGGCACAAGTCCGCGCAGCACGCTCTGCTGGATGGTCCCGGCGACGGGTCCACCCGAGCTGCGTACGTGCACTGCCAGTTGGGATTCGCCGGGGGCAAGGCCGGCAAGATTTACCGAACGTGTTGTCCCTGGCGCCACCAGGAGGCCCCGTGCGCCTGGCGCCTGGATCTGTCCCTGGGCGCCGAAGAGGTCCAGGTTGACGGTAGCGGGCGTCTCCGATGCATTGCTGAGGTTCAGGACCGCGGTCCGGCCAAGCGCAGTGTCCGAACCCAGCAGCCAAGCGTCGTTTCCGGGTTTCTGGCACGGAGCCGCTGCCAGGCCACGGAGATCACCGTCCTTGGCTGAGTAGCTCAGATTCGCGGCCACGGATGCTTGTTCGTTTCCGATGGGGTCAGCGCCCACCACGGTAGGTGCGGTCACCGGGCTGATAGATGCAGCCGCTGCCGCCAGGACGGGTGGACCGGAACTGGGCGATGGTGTACTCGTGGGGGTCTTGGCAATTTCCGCAACTGTGTCCCCTGCCAGCGACGTCACCTTACTACCCGGAATGGTGCCTGCGGGATTGCTCAGGACCAGTGCGTTGAGCGCGCTGGTGGCCGTGGTGGAAACCGGGCTGAATTCAGCATCGGTGTCCACCTCTGTTCCCGTGACAAGGCGCGCTGGTTCCGGGCAGACGCCTAGGGAGCGCCCCGCCGGGACATCGGCTTGCCGGATATCCATGGCAGAGCCGCCAGACGGCGCTGGAACCATCGAGGTGGCCGCGACTGCTCCGCCTCCCGCGGCAAGGATCACCGCTGCGGACAAGACCCCTGTGATGATCCCCTTGTTGGAGCTGCGGGCGCTCTTGCTGGAACGAGCATCCTTGGCGGAGTTGCGTGCATCCTTCGCGGAACCGCGCTTCCCGTTATCGTCCACCTGCTTCTTTGGATCCTCAGACACTGCTGTACTCCTTACGGAGGGAGACTTCGTCCCTCGACATGCCGGTTCGCGAGCGGCTGGCGGGCATCGGAACGGCCAGAAGCACTGTCAGTCCGAACACCACGGCCTGGAGGATCCCAAACCAAAGACCCCAAGGGTTGGTGTACCGGATTTCGAGGTTGCCTCCATTGGCCGGAAGTTCGAAAGCCTGGGCCCATCCGGACGTGGTCGATTTCAGCTGGCGCCCATCCATCCAAGCACTCCAGCCGGGATCGGACCGTTCGGCCAGGACCACCCGGCGGCCCTCATCACCCGCCGGCACTGCTGCGTCCACGGACACCTCTTCTGAGGGCAGGGAGCCGATGGCCTCACCTTGGGCGTTGAGAATGCGAACCCTATGGGCCGTGTCTGCAGCAGTGGCGGCAGCGGAATTCCGCGGGGTTACTCGCCACAACCACCCGGCGTCGGTTTGTCCAACAGCAACGAGGCCTGGAACGGCGTCGATCCTGCTGGCGGTCAGCTGGGCTGCGTCATCAGCGGCCTTGAGCACCACAAAACCGGCGCCGAGTTGTTCCAAATCGTTGCGGGGGTCTACCCCTGTGCTGGCCACGATGGTGGCCACTGCCCTGCGGAGGGATGCGGTAGCGGCGTCGTCGGTGGCAATCTCTTCCCTGCCGGGTGCGCCAATAATGGTCCTGGCCGACGCGATCGTGGACAAGCTGTCCAGCGTAGTCCCATCACCACGCATCAGGGAGGACGTAAAGGCGCCCTGCTCGCCGCTGGTGATAACCAACGTTCGCGTACGTTCGGGTCCCTCGCCACGGTCGACGGCGGTTGCCGGCAAGGTGCCGTTGTCCACCGGCCGAACCTGGCGGGCAGAGCCCAAGGATGGCTTGTTACCCGTATCTGACGGAAGGGCGTTAGCGGTATCGGCGGCGACTGGGGCCTCCGACAGGGGCTGCAGGACGTTTTGTCCCGCCCACGCCGCCATCCCGGCCAAAGGTCCACCGACGAGGAGAGCAAGTGCCACGCCCGAAGCTACGCGCCGCAGGGGCGGCTTCCAACGGACGGCATCAGGCGTCCTGGCGGGAACGGCGAAGATTTTATCGGCACCGAGCAACGCCGCACCGAGCAGGAGGATGCCCGCCGCTGAAACGGCCGGTCCAGTGAAGGGACCAACAATCACATTGTTGTTGACACCGGTGGCCACATGGCCCATCAGCCAACTGCTGCCCAAGGTAGCCAGCGCGGCCAACCAAAAGACGCGGGCAAGGGCGGTGCGCTTACCGGGAAGGAACAGCGCCGCTACAGCCAGGAGAAGTACGGGGACGCTGACCAGCAGAGCAAGCACCAGAGCCCAAGGCACAGCGCCAGGACCGAACATCCCAAGACCTGTGAGGCCGCCGTCGATGTCGAAGGCCAGGGGCTGGCCCAGGAACTGCTGCCACAGTGGTGCAGCGTCGAAACTGAGCGGCAGGCCGGGGTCGCCAAGCAACGAACGGGGGCGGTCAAGAACCGAAATGCCGTAGGGAATGAACAGCGCGGCGCTGGGCAAGAGGGACCACCACATTGTCTTTCCGCGCGTTCCGAGCACCACGGCTACCAGAACCACGACCACCGTGATTGGTCCCAAGAGCGACGGCGCCGAAGCAGTGATTGCAGCCATGGCCAAGCCAGCAGCCGCCGCGGCGGTCCAGGACGGCGTGCCGTTTATACCCGGTTTTCCGAGCACCGGTGCCGGGCGACGCGTGAAGGGTGCCCGTACGGAATGGGCCCGCCCTATCGCCGAACCCGACGCGCGTATCAGCGCCAGCATCAGCAATGGCATCAGGACGTGGGCCACCAAGGCTCCCGGCCTGCCCTGGTTTATGGCTACCAGCAGTGCGGGTGCCCCGGACCAGGCCAGAGCCGCAACAATCCGGAACCGGCGCCGGGTGGTCAAGGCCCCGGCAGCGAACCAGGCACCGATCGCAGAGAGTGGCATCGCCAGGATCAGCAACCACACGGTTGCCGAGTTGCCATCGCCGCCGCCAAACAAGGAAAGAAGCCACAATACGTAAGCGAATGGATCGGCGTGCCCCGGCAGTCCCGCTCCGAGGGAAATCCACCACGAGGAGGCGTTGGCCCAGATATCGGAAGGTGACTCGGACAGCGGGAGGAGCCCCCCTCCGGCCACAATTCCCGTGCGAAGGAGGCCGAAGAGCCCAACGAATGAAACGGCAAACGCGATCAGGGCAGCAACGACTGCACCGGTGCCAACCCACCCGCGTTCGTTGGTGGCCAGGGCGGCGAAATCGTCAGAGGCATCGCCGCTGGGTTCGGGGGCGAGAAGATCCGAGGCCACCGTAGTTTCCTCGCTGGGGCGGATCGCCTCCAGCAGGGAACGCCTGTTGGCACGGACTTCGCGCGACGTCGCTTGGAGGCCCCGGACCACCGAACGGTGTACTCGGCGGGTCCTCGCCGCAATCCGGCGGCCCCTTGCGATAGCGAGCGGCCGCACCAAGCCGGCAATAGTGGCCGTGAACTGGGAGAATCCGTAGCCCGGTTCCTTGACCAGAATGCTCAGCACCAGACGGACAACTGCGCCCAAGAGCGCCCCCACGGCCTGGAACGGCAGGTTCCACCACGGCGTGTGTTTGAGGCGCATGTGAATTTGTGCTTTGCGTGCCGCGGAGGACGTACCCAGGCCATGCGGGCGGTGCTCCACGTGGAATATGCGCGCACTGGGCACCACCACTACACGGTTTCCGGCAAGCCAGTTGCGCCAGCAGAAATCGACGTCGTCGCCGCTGCCGGGCAAGGCAGGGTCAAAACCCTGCAACTGGTCCCAGACGTCCCTGCGGATCAACATGCCGGCAGAGTTCACGGCAAAAGTGTCGGAGCGGGCATCGTATTGCCCTTGATCTACTTCATCGGCGTCGATCAGCGTGAGCCGTTCAGCCCAACGGCTGGTGGACAGGCCAACATCCACCACGTGACGGTCGTCGTCCCACCCAAGCTGTTTGCAACCGGCAACCGTTACCGAAGTGGTCCGTTCCACTGCGTGGAGAAGCTCGGCCAAGGCGTCGGGTGCTGGAGCGGCGTCGTCATGAAGGAGCCAGATCCATTGGACTGCACCGGCTTGGACAGCACCGGCCGCTTCTGCGTTTTTGGCCACGTCCTCATGCTGGGCAGCACCTGCGGGAGCAAGCTCGTCCAAGCCAGCCTGGACAGCGGCACCAAAACCAGACTTGGGCTGGACGAATTTGGTGACATTTGCTTGCCCCAAGGCCGCACGGAGCAAGTCGAGGGAGTTGTCCGTGGATCCTGTATCAATGCCAATGGCGGCATCTGCCGAACGAGTCTGGTCCGACAGTGCCGCCAAGGTCCTGGGGAGATAGCTCCCGCCGTCGTGGGCAACCACGACGGCGGTAACGTGTACTTCCTTAAGAATTAGACTGCCCGCTTCCTTAGCCGGCGACGTTCGCGCTCAGAGAGCCCGCCCCAGATGCCGAATCGTTCGTCGTTTGCGAGGGCGTACTCAAGGCACTGCGAACGGACGTTGCACGCTCCGCAGACCTTCTTCGCATCCCTCGTTGATCCGCCCTTTTCCGGAAAGAATGCTTCCGGATCTGTCTGGGCGCACAGGGCGTCAGTCTGCCAACCGAGTTCGCCCTCGTCATCGAAGTCACCTTGGCTCGGCAGTCCGATCCACACCGGCTGTCCTGGGATTTCCTGAGGACGACGCAACTCCATGGGAGGGTCGTCCAGGTCTTCGTCCGGCCCGGCAGGCAGGTCCCCGATCAACGCTTCGTGCGCAGCGAGGAGGGCAGTTGCTTGATCCTCCAACGACTGCTGCACGTTCTGGTTGTATCGGTCTGCCGCTTCCGGATCCGCTGGGTCCACATACCAGTCCCCTGGCACTTCCCGCGAACGGTATTTCACCGACGCATGTTCTGCGACGACTGCATCTTCCTGGATACGCAACGCTTGCCCCATGGCGTCCCTCCTGATTTTGCAGCTGCTGCTTGGATGTATTTCCGATTCCCGGCGGTGTTCCGGAAATCTGTGCAGCGGCGTTGATTACTAATTACACGCGTGTAACTACCCACCAGTCAAGCCGCGCCGAGATAATAATCAAGAATCTGTAGAAACGTGGGATGCGCCACGCCCAACGTTTTCCGCCATGGCGCAGCTGGCTAGGGCCAAAACGAAAGCCCCTCATCACTTTGCATGAACAACTCCTGACATTCCGCGGAATTCCCAGGACCGCCGCCGGATGTCCATCGACTGGACTTAATGGAGGTGTGTTGCATTTCACATTCCCCTGCGGCCCGACGCCCCCACCGTGGCAGGATTGATCCATGAGCATCCCGGCAGCGAACCTGATGACCACCCTGCGATCCGGCCATTCCACGTCCCCGAGACTGACTTGGTACGGCCCTGATTCCGAGCGCGTGGAGCTCTCCGGGCGGGTCTTGGACAACTGGGTTGCCAAAACCAGCAACCTGCTGCAGGACGAACTGGACGCCGAGCCGGGCAAAGCTATCCGGCTGGACCTCCCGGCACACTGGAAATCCTTTGTGTGGGCACTGGCTTCCTGGCAGTTGGGCATGGAGGTAGTCCTCGATGGCACCGCCGCGGACCTGCTGGTAACAGATACTCCCGACGACGGCGCCGGAGCCGGCTTTGAGGCGGTCGTCGCCGTACCGCTCGCGGCACTTGCGATGCGCTGGCCCGGCGAGTTGCCAGCCGGCGTCGTGGATTATGCTGCGGAAGTCCGGTCCCACGGTGACGTCTTCATGGCCCACAACGAACCGGAAGCCGGCCTTCCGGCCGTCCGCGGCAGCGCGGGCCACACCCATGACAGCCTTCTGGACGGATTCGCTGCACCCCAGGAACCCGGCGTTCGGCTGTTGGTTCGGGCGGCCGACGGCTTGGAGCCGGGCTTGTCAGCGGCGTTGGGCGCTTGGAAAGAAGATGGCTCAGTGGTGCTGGTGCATCCGGACCTGGAAGTGACCGGGCACCTGCTTGAGAATGAGCGCGTCAGCCGATCCTGAGATCAGTTCTTGATGGAGGGGAATTCGCCGGTTGCAGGTCCCCCGCTGCCCGCCTCCGCAGCTGACTTCTCCTTGTGATGAAGTTCCAGGATCTCGTGGTCATGGGAGTAAGCCGGCTCGGCATCCAGCTCTTCGTTGAAGACCCAAAAGCGGTATGCGAAGAACCGGAAAATGGTGCCCAGGACGAGTCCGACGACGCTTCCTGCGATAAACAGCGAGGGCTTGTCATTCAAGTCCAGCACGTATTTGGCGAACCACACACAACCGGAGGCAATCAGCAGCCCGACGAAGTTCATGACGGCGAACAGAACAGCTTCACGGACCACGTTCGCCTGTTTGCGGTGGCGGAAGGTCCAGAAGCGGTTGGCTACCCAGGAGAACACGCTTGCAACGATCGTCGCAATGGCCTTCGCCCAGACTTCGCTTCCGTGCATCGGACCCGAAAACAGCCAGATGTAAACTGCCGAGTCAATGACAAAAGCAACACCGCCTACGGCGCCGAACTTTGCTACCTCGCGCCAAAAAAGCGAGGCAAGTCCGCGGATGCGATCTGCAAGTGTGGTGATCATGACCCTCCATGGCCGTTGAAAAGTGGGCCGATGGGCCACATCCATTTTAGCGCCCATTTCCAACCGTTCCCTTTGAGTCCCCTGTGAGAAGGCCGATACCAGGGCCTGCGCCCCTGCGAAACCGGAACAACCCCATGGCTGAACCAACGGAAGAACAACATCTACTTGGTGACGTTACAGCGGCTGAATCAGTGTTCCGGCCGCTGGTTCGGTAGGCTGAACCTTGTGACTTTTCCAGTAATTGGTGTTGTTGGCGGCGGCCAGCTCGCACGCATGATGGCCCCGCCTGCTACCGCTTTAGGCTTCGAACTACGCGTTTTGGCTGAGGGCGAGGACGTTTCGGCTGTCCCCGCCGTGGCCAACGCCCCCGTTGGCGACTACAAAGACCTGGAAGCTCTCCTTGAGTTCTCCAAGGGTGTGGACGTCCTGACCTTCGATCACGAACATGTTCCCACGGAACATCTGCGTGCCCTGATCGACGCCGGCGTGAATGTTCAGCCGGGACCCGATGCCCTGGTGAATGCGCAGGACAAGCTCGTGATGCGCGCTGCCATTGATCGCCTCGGGCTGCCCAACCCGGAGTGGGCTGCCGTTGACTCAGTAGAAGAGCTGGTGGCATTCGGTGACAAAATCGGCTGGCCCGTTGTGCTGAAGACGCCGCGTGGCGGCTACGACGGCAAGGGCGTCCGCATTGTTGACTCCGCCGATGATGCCGCTGGTACTGCGGATTGGTTCCACGCCATGAGTCCCCTGCTTGCAGAAGCAAAGGTGGACTTCAGCCGCGAACTCTCGGCCCTTGTAGCCCGAACGCCCAGTGGCGAATCGCGTGCATGGCCCGTAGTTCACACCATTCAGGTTGACGGCGTGTGCGATGAAGTTATCGCGCCCGCCCAGAACATTCCACTCGAAGTTGCCGCGGCCGCCGAGGGGGCTGCACTTCGGATCGCCAACGAACTCGGCGTTACCGGCGTCATGGCTGCTGAGCTCTTTGAGACCCCGGGCGTTGGCGCCGGCTTCCTCATTAACGAACTGGCGATGCGCCCCCACAACACGGGGCATTGGACGCAGGACGGATCGATCACCAGCCAGTTCGAACAGCATCTGCGTGCGGTGCTGGACTTGCCGCTGGGCGCCACGGATGCTGTAGCGCCGGTATTTGTCATGAAGAATTTCCTGGGTGGAGACAACCAAAACCTCTTCGAAGCGTTCCCCATGGCGTTGGCTTATGAACCGGCGGCGAAGGTGCACTGCTACGGCAAGTCCGTGCGGCCCGGGCGGAAGATCGGGCATGTCAACCTGGCTGGCACGTCTACCTCGGAGGTAGATTCCGTCCGCCAACGCGCCACGGCAGTAGCCAACATCATCCGTGACGGCCGGATGCCCGCACAGACCACCCCCGAGGAGACCGAATGACATCAGCATCAACAGCCCCGATTGTAGGTCTCGTCATGGGCTCCGACTCGGACTGGCCTGTCATGGAAGCCGCCGCGGACGCCCTGGCTGAGTTCGGCATCCCCTTTGAGGCGGACGTCGTCTCGGCCCACCGCATGCCCACCGAGATGATCCGCTATGGCCAGACTGCGCACGAGCGCGGCCTGCGCGTCATCATCGCCGGCGCAGGGGGCGCGGCACACCTTCCTGGAATGTTGGCTTCGGTCACTCCCCTGCCCGTGATCGGCGTCCCCGTTCCATTGAAGACATTGGACGGTATGGACTCGCTGTTGTCCATCGTTCAAATGCCTGCCGGAGTTCCGGTTGCTACTGTCTCCATCGCAGGGGCCCGCAACGCAGGACTCCTGGCTGTACGGATGCTCGCCTCCGGCACAGACGATCTCGCCAACCGCCTTCGCGAAGACCTGCTCAAATTCGCCCAGGAGTTGAACGACGTCGCCACCAAGAAGGGCGAAAACCTGCGCCACAAGGTGGAAGAGGTATTTTCCCCTGCCAATGCTTCCGCCCGGAGCAGCCGCTAGGAAGGCAGCGGATGACCACCATGCACAAGAATCCGAATCAGTCCGGCGCCGCCCTGACTGATCCAGTCCGCTATCCAGCCGGGGCCAGCGCTCCGGTGCGGACCAAACGCGCCTTCGTGCTGGTCCTCCTCACGCTCTTCATCCCCGGCAGCGCCCAGATCGTGGCAGGTGACCGCAAGCTGGGCCGCGTTGCCCTGCGAATCACCCTGACTGTGTGGGCGCTGGCCTTGCTGACGCTGTTGATTGCGTTGGTGAACCGGAGCATGCTGCTCAGCATCGTCACCCATCCGGTGGGATCGCTGTCCATTATCGTTGTCCTCATTGCTCTTGCTTTGGGCTGGGCCTACCTGTTCCTGAACACCCTGCGGATCATCCGGCCCAACCTGCTGGCACCCGGGATGCGGCCTATCATTGCCGTGGTCCTTGCCGTGACAACAGTCCTGGCCAGCGGCTCCTTGGGCTACCTTGCATATGTTCTGAACGTCAGCCGCAACGCGATCGGCAGCATCTTCAACGCCGGTCCTGCCATCGATCCCGTGGATGGCCGTTATAACTTCCTGATGATGGGAGGCGACGCCGGTGACGACCGGACGGGCAGGCGTCCGGACAGCCTTTCGGTCATCAGTGTCGACGCCAAAACCGGTGAAAGTGCCATCATTTCCGTGCCCAGGAACCTGCAGAACGCCCAGTTCAGCGAGGGCTCCCCCATGCGGAAGATCTACCCCGACGGCTATAACTGCGGCGATGAATGCCTCATCAACGCCGTCAACACCGAGGTCACCAACAACCACAAGGACCTGTACCCGGGGGTTGCCGATCCTGGCGCGCAGGCCACCCTTGAAGCAGTGTCCGGGACCTTGGGCATCACGGTGCAGGCTTATGTGCTGGTGGATATGGACGGGTTTGCCAAGCTCATCGACGCCATGGGCGGCATCCGCATCAAGGCTGGCGGCTGGGTACCCATCAGTGGTCCCGTCACGGACGAGGCCCACGGGATCCACGGCATGCCCGATGGCTGGATCCCCGCTGGCGACCAGCACTTGGATGGCTTCCACGCCCTTTGGTATGGCCGTTCCCGTGAATTCGTTGACGACTACGCCCGTATTGCACGCCAGCAATGCGTACAGCAGGCCATGCTCAAGCAGTTGGACCCCGGCACGCTGCTGACGAAGTTCGAGGACATCGCCAACGCAGGCACCAAGGTGGTGGAATCCAACATCTCCTCCGCGCAGCTCGGAAGCTTTGTGGACCTTGCCTTGAAGTCCAAGAGCCAACCGGTCAAGCGCCTCACTATCGGTCCACCCGATTTCGATGCCTCGTTCTCCACGGTGCCGGACTTCGATCTGATTCACTCCAAGGTCAAGGAACTGTTGACGTCCCAGGGCAATCCAAAGGCGCAGGACAGCCCCAAGGCCGATGACTCCATGGTGTCCAACGACGCCAACGCCGGCTCTCATGTCGTAGCGGCGGGCCCTGTCCAGGGCAGCTTCCCGGCCGGGATACCAGCGGGGCAGCAGCCGTCGCCGTCGTCCTCTGATTTCACGCCGGTGACCACCACGCCGGACGGTACGCCCATCACGGAAGAACTGCTCAACGGCCTCAAGGCCCAGGGAGATGAGCAAGGCATCCGGGATCTCGTGGCAACCAATGGGCAATGCGCCCCGCTGTAACCCCAGCAGCACCACCACCTCACGTTCAGCGCGACGATAAGGACTTTCCTTCGTGTATCAGATTGAGAATGTTTTGCGACCCTACGCGTGGGGTTCGACGACGGCGATTGCCGGCTTGCTGGGGCGGCCGGCGTCAGGTGGTCCGGAGGCAGAGATGTGGATCGGCGCTCACCCTGATTCCCCGTCCACAGCCATTCATCCGAATGGGGTCACACAACCCCTCGATGCCCTGATCGCCTCGAATCCTACCCACTTTTTGGGAGCCGAAAGCCTGACCGAATTCGGGCCCCGGCTTCCGTTCCTCACCAAGATTCTGGCCGCGGAGCAGCCACTTTCATTGCAAGTGCACCCGAGCTTGGAGCAAGCTCGCGAAGGCTTCGCCCGAGAGAATGCCGCAGGGATCTCCGCGGATTCCCCCGAACGCAACTATCGGGACGATAACCACAAACCGGAGATGATTTTTGCGCTCACTCCGTTCCGGGCGTTGTGTGGGTTCCGCTCCCCTGCAGCAGCCAAAAGTGTTTTTGAGCACCTTGCCTCAGTGTTGGATTCCGCCGCAGTGGAGGTCCCAGCAATTATCGGCGACGTAATTTCAGACCTCAGCGTTCCCAACGAATCCGAAGCCCTCAAAGCCGCCTTTACCCGCCTGATTGAGGGCGGCAGCGTCGTCTCGGATGCCATCCACGAGGTAGAAGCTGTCCTGCGTGCAGGCGCACCGCAAGAGCCCCACGAAGATGCGCTGGCCGCAATGTTGGGAATCAATGAGGCATTCCCCGGCGATCCTGGTGTGCTCATTTCCCTGCTCCTCAACCACCTTTCCTTGCAGCCAGGCGAGGCAGTGTACCTGCCGGCAGGCAACGTCCATGCCTACCTTCACGGCTTGGGCGTGGAAGTCATGGCTTCCTCGGACAATGTGCTGCGCGGCGGACTCACCCCCAAGCATGTGGATGTCCCTGAACTCGTCAAGACCATCCGTTTTGAATCAATAGGCGTGCCCCGCGTTGAAGCCACCGGCACGGAGTTCGGCCAGGAACTGTACCGCCCGCCTTTCAAGGAGTTCCAACTCCAGCGGATCCAACTCGGCCCGGGTGCCGAACCGGTGCCGCTGGCACAGTCCGGTCCCGCCGTCGTCGTGGTTGTTGCCGGTTCCGTGGTGCTCGACTCGCCCAAGAGCGACCTCCCGCTGCAGCGCGGCGGCGCTGCGTTCATCCCTGAGGTGGAGAACCCGGTAAATGTTCATCCCGTGCAAGGCGCCACCGATACGAGTATTGCCTTCGCAGTGACCACAGGGCTGGGTAAGTGAGCGTGGACTTCTTTCTGCAGTCGCCCGCTTGGGCTGCCGTCCAGCGCTCGCTCGGCCGCAGGGTCCATGAGCAGTCAGGTCCCGGATGGAGCTTCCTCGCGATAGAGGAAAAGAACCCGGCGGGCAAAGTCATCTACGCCCCCTATGGCCCCGTGGCAAAGTCCGTGGACGCCTTCGACGCCGCGACGACGGCCTTGGTGGAATTGGCGAAGAAGGAACGTGCTGTCTTCGTGCGCATGGAACCTGTATCAGCAGGCTTCACAGCGTCCGAGGCCGATGCACTCCTTCACGCCCGTGGCCTCCAGCCAGCGCCCGTAAACCTGCAGCCGGAGTTGAGCTGGATCGTGGACCTTGAGGGCGATTTCAAGGATGTTCTTGGCGGAATGAAGCCGACCAACCGGAACCTGTACCGCAACATCCACAAGAAGGGCGTGACGTTCCGGGCATCCCAGGATCCCGCGGACATCAAAATTCTCCTGCATTTCCTGCATCTGACGGCAGCACGCAACGGCTTCAAGCCACAAAGCGACGACTACCTCACCCAGGTGGCTGAATGTTTGCTACCGTCCGGCGCCGGAACGCTGTTCATAGCTGAGCTCGAGGGCGAGCCGATCGCCGCCGCTTTCACCTACGATTCCTCGGACACTCGCACTTATGCCCATGCTGCACTGGATGACACGCACCGCAAGCTCAGCGCTGGTATTCCGCTCCTGGTCAACCTCATGGCAGATGCCAAGGAGAAGGGCCTGAAGCACGTGGACCTCTGGGGCGTGGCCCCTGAAGACCAACCGGACCACAAATGGGCAGGCTTCACATCCTTCAAGAAGTCCTTCGGAGGCCGCGAAGTAGCCTACCCGGGAACATGGGACCTCCCAGTGAACAAACTCCGCTACGGCGCCTACCAACTGGCCAGAAAGCTCCGCGACAAGCTCCGCTGATCTTCACCAAGCGCGCACAAGCGGAACCGCGGCACAAACGCATCGGGGCAGCGAAAAGCGCCCTATCGCGTCAGCGGCATCAAATCGACGAAGTACGAGGAGATAGCCGCAGAGCGATGGGGCGCTTTCTCGCGCTTAGGGGCGCGCCAGTGCGGAGGAGGTTACGGCTTGCGCGCGTAGGTCTCCCACTTGCTGGCGTGGTGCTCAGCATCAACGAAGCGAACCGTTCCGGACTTCGAGCGCATCACGATGGACTGCGTCAGTACGCGGTCCTTCTGGTAGCGAACGCCGCGTAGGAGGTCGCCGTCGGTGATGCCGGTGGCTGCGAAGTAGCAGTTGTCCGAGGTGACGAGGTCGTTCGTGGAGAGAACGCGGTCGAGGTCGTGTCCGGCGTCGATCGCTTTCTGCTTCTCATCGTCCGACGTAGGCCACAGGCGGCCTTGGATAACACCGCCGAGGGACTTGATGGCGCAGGCGGCAACGATGCCTTCGGGGGTTCCGCCGATGCCCATCAGTGCGTCCACGCCGGTTCCGGACCGGGCTGCGGCGATGGCACCTGCGACGTCGCCGTCCATGATGAACTTGGTGCGTGCACCGGCTTCGCGGATTTCTTCCACCAGGGGGCGGTGGCGGTCGCGGTCCAGGATCATGACGTTGAGCTGGTTGACCTTGACGCCCTTGGCCTTGGCGATCAGGTGCAGGTTCTGCTTCACGGGCAGGCGCAGGTCCACCATGTCGGCAGCTTCGGGGCCTGTGACCAGCTTTTCCATGTAGAAGACCGCGGACGGATCGAACATGGAGCCGCGTTCTGCCACAGCTAGGACGGCAAGGGCGTTGTTGATGCCGAGGGCGGTCAGGCGGGTTCCGTCGATGGGGTCCACGGCGACGTCGCACTCGGGACCGGTGCCGTCACCAACCTGCTCGCCATTGAACAACATGGGGGCTTCGTCTTTTTCGCCTTCACCGATGACCACGACGCCATTGAAGTGGACGGTGTGAAGGAACGAACGCATGGCGTCGACGGCGGCGCCGTCTGCCTTGTTCTTGTCGCCGAAACCTACCCAGTGGCCACCGGCAATTGCCGCGGCCTCGGTGACACGGACGAGTTCCAGCGCCAGGTTGCGGTCGGGTTCGTCGGTGCCGACGGCGAGCGACGGCGAAATCGTGGAATACTGCTGGGTCATTGGTGCAGGAGACACTTGAACCTCTTCTTCGAGTGACGATTCACGGGACCGGACACGGTTGCACGAGGCAACCTGGGGTCCCTCTATGAACGATCATAGTCGCCGCATGCGTTTGGAGTCGCTGGATGACCACGGCCGGCAATTCCCGCGGTGAGGTTCCCGGTTGTGTGTTCACAGCCGGGATGAGGGACTATGGAGGTGTGAGTGAAACGCAGGACAAGCCCGCTGCCGGCAACCAGCCCAAGGCTGCAGAGGCAAACCCCAACGGCGCCCCGGACGCTATGGATGCCCCTTATAAACCCGTCATTCCGGCAAAAGCGGCCAAGCGCGCCAATGCCTCGGTCATTGGCATGATCATTGCCCTGGTGCTGTGTGTCCTCGCATTCCTTCCCATTGTCTTGATGAACCCTGCACCGAAGGGCGAGGGCTTTCGGCCCCCCGTTGACGTTGCTTCCATAGCCCGCAACGCTGCCGATGTGGCGGGATTCACACCCGTCACGCCGGAAACCGGCGACACATTCAAGCCGAACTACGCCCGTTGGGAATCGGGCACCGGCACGGGCGTGCCCACCTGGGAGGTTGGCTACCTGACTCCCAAGGAAGCCTTCATCGGCCTTACCCAGACCACCAAAGCGAATCCCACGTGGGTGCTGCAGCAGACTGGCAACATGCCAGTAACCGGCACCCGCAACGCCGGTGGCCAGGATTGGGAGCTCCACGATTCCGGCAAGGACAAGCGCAGCATGGTGCTCAACTACCGCGGAACCACCATCATCCTGAACGGCACGGCGAACCTTGAAGAGTTCGCCACGCTCGCCGCCGCCGTGGTGAAGTCCGCGGACCAAGCCGCTGCGGCTTCCGAATCTGCAGCGCCGTCCTCATAAGCACACCAGCGCAATAAGCACACGCAGCGCAACAGTTTTACGGCCCGCCACCTCCGGGCCGTAAAGTAATCAGGTGCCTACATATCTGACTCCCGCCCTTGCCTGGCGCCGCCTTCAAGAGGGCAACGAACGTTTTGTTGCCGGTGAATCCCTGCACCCGAACCAGGACGCGTCCCGACGCTCATCACTCATCGAGAACCAGAACCCCTTCGCTGTCATCTTTGGCTGCTCCGACTCCCGCCTCGCGGCCGAGATTATCTTCGATCTCGGGTTGGGCGACGCCTTTGTGGTGCGCACCGCAGGCCAGGTGATCGACGACGCCGTCCTCGGTTCCCTTGAATACAGCATTGCTGAGCTTCGTGTTCCACTGATCGTCATCCTTGGCCACGACAGCTGCGGAGCCGTCACGGCTACCAAGGCCGCCGTGCAAACCGGAGAGATGCCCGCTGGCTTCATCCGCGATCTCGTGGAACGCATCACCCCGTCCGTACTGACTTCCCTGCGCAACGAACAGGAAGACGTCAACGACATGGTGGTGGAGCACGTCAAGCAAACCTCAGCGAGGCTGGCCGACAGCTCACGTGTGATTTCGGACGCCATCGACGACGGCCGCGTGGCTGTGGTGGGCCTGTCCTACAAGCTCGATGAAGGCCGTGCGGCCCTCGTTTCCGGGATCGGCAAGCTTTAGTGGACCGTGCTCCGGCCTCCGCGCCGGAGCACGTAGCACTCCCTCCCGGGTTTTCGATGCGACCCCCAATCGCCCTAAGCTAGCCCCATGACTTCCACCACTGAGTTCCGTATTGAACATGACACGATGGGCGAAGTTCGCGTCCCCGTGAACGCCCTGTACCGCGCCCAGACGCAGCGTGCTGTGGAGAACTTCCCTATCTCCGGCAAGACGCTTGAGCGCACTCACATCGAAGCCCTTGCACGCGTCAAGAAGGCCGCTGCACTGGCGAACGCCGAACTGGGGGTGCTCGATGGTGAGCTCGCCGAGGCAATCGCCGCAGCTGCCGATGAGGTAGCCACCGGCAAGTACGACGGCGATTTCCCGATTGACGTCTTCCAGACCGGATCTGGCACGTCCTCCAACATGAACACCAACGAGGTCATCGCAGAGCTCGCTTCGCGTGCCCTCGCAACTGCGGGCAGCGACAAGGTGGTTCACCCCAACGACCATGTGAACGCTTCGCAGTCCTCCAACGATGTGTTCCCGACGTCCGTCCACGTTGCCGCCACCTCTGCCCTGATCAATGACCTGATCCCGGCCCTGGAATACCTGGCAGCATCTTTGGACCGTAAGGCCGCGGAGTTCAAGGACGTCGTCAAGTCCGGCCGCACCCACCTCATGGACGCCACGCCGGTAATGCTCGGCCAGGAGTTCGGTGGCTACGCCGCCCAGGTCCGTTACGGCATCGAGCGCATCAACGCAGCACTCCCCCGCGTCGCCGAGGTCCCCCTTGGTGGCACCGCTGTTGGCACCGGCATCAACACTCCTGCCGGCTTCCCGGAGCGCGTCATCGAACTGCTCGCAGCCGACACCGGCCTGCCGTTGACAGAAGCTCGCGACCACTTCGAAGCACAGGCAAACCGCGACGGCCTCATCGAGGGCTCCAGCCAGCTGCGCAACATCGCGATCTCCTTCATGAAGATCAACAACGACCTCCGCTGGATGGGTTCCGGCCCCAACACGGGCCTCGGC
The DNA here is from genome assembly GCF_019038615.1 of Paenarthrobacter aromaticivorans. Lineage (NCBI taxonomy): Bacteria > Bacillati > Actinomycetota > Actinomycetes > Micrococcales > Micrococcaceae > Paenarthrobacter > Paenarthrobacter aromaticivorans. The sequence goes on along the minus strand of NZ_JAHOPC010000005.1, from coordinate 224,431 downwards.
GAAATCGCCATCCCGGACCTTCAGCCGGGCTCCTCGATCATGCCGGGCAAGGTCAACCCCGTTATCTGCGAAGCCTCCATCATGGTGTGCGCCCAGGTCATCGGCAACGACACCGCTATCGCATGGTCCGGCACCAACGGCGCCTTCGAACTGAACGTCGGCATCCCCGTCATGGCCGCCAACCTGCTCGAGTCCATCCGCCTGCTGGCCAACACCAGCCGTGTGATGGCCGACAAGATGATCGACGGCATCACCGCCAACGTCGAGCGTGCCCGCTTCCTGGCTGAGGCTTCCCCGTCCATCGTGACCCCGCTGAACAAGTTCATCGGTTACGAGAACGCCGCCAAGATCGCCAAGATCGCCGTCAAGGAGGGCCTGACTATCCGCCAGGCAACCGAGAAGCTCGGCTTCGTCGGTGAAGGCGAAGGAAAGGTCTCCGAGGCAGAACTCGACAAGGCCCTGGACGTCACCACCATGACCTCCCCTGCCCACAAGGCTTGACCTCTGGCTTAACACCCAAAGCACGACGACGGCCGGCACCTTACACACTAAAGGCGCCGGCCGTCGTCGTACCCGGGTTGTACACCTCCGGCCGAAAAGCCCCAGCTGTACACAAACTCAACTCTCTTTTGCGCTTTCTCGGCTGACCACCCTCACGGCTGAAACTCCGGCCAACGCCGGCGCCAAATAGCTTAGTCCTCCTCCTGGTACGCCACGGGGCCTTCGGGCTCCGTGGCGAGCCTGATGGCCTGAAGGTTCCCCTCGCTCATATCAGGCAGTTCATCCAAGCCGAACCAGCCAACAGCGATCGATTCGTCATCGTTTACCTGAGCATTGCCGGAGACATACCTGCAGCGGAAGGTGATGTCCAGGAAGTCGCAGACGTCGCCATTCGGAAAGGTCACCGGACCTACAACGCCGACGCCGATGATCCGCTCAGTTTCGGCCATAACCGCCGTCTCCTCAAAGATTTCCCTGACCAGTCCGGGAGCGGGATGCTCGCCCGGTTCAAGGATGCCGGTGATCACTGTCCAGTGGTGATTGTCCGCCCTTTGGCAGAGCAGCACCCGGCCATCGTCGTCGAAGACTACTCCCCTGACCGCCGGCAACCAGAGCGGATCATTCCCGATCTTCTCCCGTAGCTTGAGGATAAATTCGGGTGCGCCCATTGTTGTCAGCTTTCCTTCAATTCGATGGTGGCGTGTGAGTTGCTCAACGCGAGCACGCCGTCGTCGACGTTCCATTGGACAGGCTGCTCAAAGAGCTTGACGGTCCAAGCCTCGTAGCTTCCCTCAAGCTCCCGGCAGCCCATGGCCGAGGCGGCCATTGAACGCGTTGCCCAGACATCTTCCTGGACGGAGACTTCCACATTGAGCACATTGCACGGTGTCTTCACCAGTAGGGTCCACTCCCCGTTGACATGCGTCGAGCTGATCCGCAGCGGTTGTGTCCCAAGCCACGCTACGTCTCCAGTGGCATCGCTCCCGCGCACCGACGTGAAGGTGGAGCAACCCAACGGGCCGCCCTCGCAGAAGGGCTCCGGCTGCTGGGTCATGAGCGGTTGAATGCTGGCCCCAGGGGTTGCACCGGGAACGTTGCCCGATTGCCCGCAGCCCGAGAGCATCAAAGCGCAGGCCATGGCGACACTCGGCACAGGCCAAAAACTACCCCTCTGCACAGCAGCCCCCTCCAGGTGTCTTAAGCGCGTCAAACCATCTGGGCTAAGCATGCCGCAGCCTTGTGAACCCGCAGAATACGGGAAGCGTTGCAGTTCGGCCGCAGTTGGTCCCGGGCGGGGCGACTTGGAAGAATCACGCAGGCAAAAGCACCATGCTCACCAAGGCTCCTGCCAGCATGAAGGGCCCGAACGGGATAGCCGAACCCAGCGTGCCGCGCCTGGACACAAGGATCACCAGGCTCCACAACCCGCCGAGCAAGAAAGCAGCGAAGGTGCCCGCGAAGACATGGGCCCACCCGAGGTAGCCGAGGTATAACCCAAGGACTCCGGCCAGCTTCACGTCCCCGAACCCCATACCAGGTGGATAGACCAAACGAAGCAGGAAGTAGAACAGCCACAGGACGCCGCCACCGGACAGCACACCGAGCCCGGGGATACCGAACAGCGAGGCATCCAGCCCAGCATCGGGGCCGCCAACAAACACCAAAACCGCAGCGCCCAGCAGCAGAACCCCGCCCACCGCATAGGAGGGAAAGACGATCCGATTCGGCAGCAGATGGCTCCGGATATCAATAATGGTCAGGCGCACCGCCATCACCAGGAAATACGCGCACGCAAGAACCACCAGCCAGAAGCCCAGCGGGCTGGCGTCCCAGAGGTCGGCGAGTCGTCGGATCACCCTGCAGATGCTATCCCGAATTGGTCCAGAGGCCGGGTTGAACGCGTAGGTAAACTGTGGATATGGCGCGCTACAGTGCAGGTGGATCAGGTTTCGGACCGGACTTCGGATCTGGTTTTGCGCCAGCTAACGGGCATGGCGGCCAGGCACAGGACTTGTCCTCCACATTCCGCAATCTCTGCCGCTCTTCACCGTGGAAGTGGACGAGTCTCCGTTTCGAATACCTCGAACGCCCTGGGACTGGCGCCAATCTGGTCCGTGCATGGCTGAGGCGGCCCGGCGCGCTGCGGCTGGAGACTCCTGACGGAAAGCTGCTGCACAGCACCACGGGCATCAACGATTCCCGTGACGACCTCTACGTCAGTGCCACGCGACGCTCCTGGTTACTCCCCGCCCACTTGGTGACCCCGGTCTATGATGGCGCTGGCTTGGTCCGAAGGCGCCCCGAGGCGGCCTACGGTGAACCGTCCTTTGGCAACGGACGGCTGGCTGCGGCACTGGATCCGGTGGAACTTGCCGGCAATGCGCCCGTCCCCCTGGAGTTCCCGGATTCCAACCCCGTGTCCTTGGAAGAGCCCCGTGAAGTAGATCATGAGGGACGGATGGCCTTGGAAACAGTGGTTACCCGTGGCCGAACCTACGTGCCCTTGGATCCTGCCCAACCCTTGGCCCACCCGGGCCGGACGCTGATCCGCGTGGATGCCGGGACAGGCGTCTGCGTCGCCAGCCAAAGCCTGGACGGCGATACGGCCGGCAAGGGTCATTGGCTGAAGATCCTGGCCGTTGACGAATACATGCTGGACGATCTTTTCCTTGCCGAGTCAATGAACCTGACCGACGTTCGGCGCCATATCTCCTGGGACATCGGCCCCGCCGCCTGACCTTCACATCCACGAAACGTTGTGAACCCGCTATTCCATGGTTGGCCAACAACGTGATAGCGGGTCCACCACGCAATAGGCTGTCACCAGCTCTGTGACTCGCATGGCCTCGACAGCCGGGCTAAGCTACGGCGATGACATCGCTGGCAGACATCTGGCCCCCGTTCGGACTTACCCTCACCACCCCGAGGCTTACCATCCGGCCCATCCTGGATGAGGACATCCCAGCCGCGGTAGCTGCCGCCCGTTCCGGTGTCCACGAGCCCGGCAAGAGCCCGTTCAGCACCCCGTGGGCAGAGCTCCCGGACGACGAGCTCGCCCCGAACATGGCTCAGTGGTACTGGCGCTGCAGGGCAAATTTCGCCAAAGACTCCTGGACCCTGCTCTTGGCAGTATGGCAGGACGACGAATTCCTTGGAGTCCAGGACCTCGGCGCCAAAAACTTCAAGACCCTGAAGACAGTGAGCACAGGATCCTGGCTCAAGCAGTCCGCGCAAGGCCGCGGCATCGGCAAAGAGATGCGTGCCGCCGTCGTAAGCTATGCGTTCGATTACCTGCAGGCGGAAGTGGCCGAATCCGAAGCCGCCTCCTGGAACAAGCAATCGTTGGGCGTCTCCCTGAGTCTCGGCTACGAACTCAACGGCCTCGTCCGCGACGGCTGGGGCGAGAAAGTCGAAGAAGTCCAAAGAGTCCGCCTCACCCCCAAAACCTTCAACCGCCCCAACTGGACCCTAAAAGTCCACGGCCACGAAGAACTAATAACATACCTGGGGCTGTGACCCGGAACGAAGGCGAAGGCCAGACATCCGGCAGCGTGCGTCAAAAGCGAGGAACGAGCTAGCACGCAGAGGATGTCTGGCCTTTGCCGGTACGGCACCTGGTCGAGGGGGCGGGAGCTACGCCCCTTCGAGCAGCTCCGTCACCAAGGCCGCAATTGGCGACCTCTCGGACCTGGTGAGCGTGATGTGGCCAAACAGCGGATGCCCCTTGAGGGTTTCGACGACGGCGGCCACGCCGTCGTGCCGGCCGACTCGGAGGTTGTCGCGCTGGGCGACGTCATGGGTGAGAACGATCTTGGAGTTCTGGCCGATGCGGCTCATCACGGTCAAGAGGACGTTCTTCTCCAAGGATTGTGCCTCGTCCACGATGACGAAGGCATCGTGCAGTGAGCGACCTCGGATGTGGGTGAGCGGCAGTACTTCGAGCATGCCGCGGTCCATGACTTCTTCCACGACTTCCTGGCTGACCAATGCACCGAGTGTGTCGAAAACGGCCTGTGCCCAAGGGTTCATCTTTTCCGATTCAGACCCTGGGAGGTATCCCAGTTCCTGGCCGCCTACAGCGTAGAGGGGTCGGAAGACGACCACCTTGCGGTGTTCGCGGCGCTCCAGGACGGCTTCGAGGCCCGCACAGAGTGCCAGCGCGGATTTGCCGGTGCCGGCTCGCCCACCGATGGAGACAATGCCCACTGCGGGATCCATGAGGAGGTCGATGGCGAGCCGTTGTTCCGCCGAACGGCCATGGAGCCCGAAGACATCACGGTCACCCTTGACCAGGCGGACCTGTTTGTCGGCCCCCACGCGGCCGAGCGCCGAGCCGCGGTTGGACAGGAGGACAAGACCGGTGTTCACGGGAAGTTCAGCGGCGGCAGGGATGAAAACGGGTTCGTGACCGTAAAGCGTGGCGATTTCCTCTTCACCGGCTTCCACTTCGGCCATGCCGGTCCAGCCTGAATCCTTGACGAGTTCGTTGCGGTATTCGTCTGCGTGCAATCCCATGGCGGATGCTTTGACGCGCATGGGAAGGTCCTTGGACACCACGGTGACGTTGTGACCCTCGTTTGCCAGGTTCTTCGCTACGGCCAGGATGCGGCTGTCATTGTCCCCGCCCCGGAAGCCTGCGGGAAGGACTTCCGTGGAAATGTGGTTCATCTCTACCCGGAGCATGCCTCCGTCGGCGCCAATGGGTATTGCGTGGTCCAGTCCGCCATGTTCGATTCGGAGGTCATCCAGTAGCCGCAAGGCTTTGCGGGCAAAATACCCTAGTTCGGGATCGTGGCGTTTGCCTTCAAGTTCGCTGATGACCACGATTGGGACGATGACTTCGTGCTCGGCGAATCGCAGCAGTGCGTGCGGGTCTGAGAGCAAGACGGATGTATCGATCACATAGCTGCGGCCCACTGCAGACGATGCTGTCCGTTCCCCCGATGAAACCCGTTTGGCGCGAGAGGTAGCTGCACTTTCCCCGTCAGAAACCATTGTGGGCAGTTGCTCTGAAATAGCCACATCGACTCCAGCCCCGGGCGGTCGCCCGGCCTAATGGTGAAGCGGCTCGGCCGGAAGGCCGGGCGTGGCCTCCCATGTAACTGGTGCGATAGTTCGCTCCATCTACTGGCCTCCCCGATCAGCGGGCGGTTTTGCCTGCTGATGGGATTAACGTAATCCCGGACACATTCATTTCCGCAATCCTTCGTCGGCAAGTCGCATGTCCGGATCGTTAAATTTCGGTGAACCGGCCCGCTTCTAGGAGCCGAAGCGACGCTGCCGGCCAGCGTAGTCACGGAGGGCGCGCAGGAAATCAACCTTCCGGAATGCCGGCCAGAGGGCTTCGCAGAAGTAGAACTCGCTGTAGGCGCTCTGCCACATCAGGAATCCGGAGAGCCGCTGCTCACCGGAAGTGCGGATGACAAGGTCCGGATCCGGCTGGCCGCGCGTGTAAAGGAACCTTGAGATGTCGTCCACCGAAAGTTCATCTGCGACGTCGGACATGGTCCGCCCCTTGGCGACGGCGTCGCGGAGGAGTTCCTTCACGGCATCGACGATTTCACGCCGCCCACCATAGCCGACTGCCACGTTCACATGGATTTTTTCATGGACAGGGGTCCGGGCGGTCAGCTTGTTCAGGCGATCGGCGAGGTAGTCCGGGAGGAGCTCTGGCGCGCCCATGGCATGCACGGAGACGTCCTCATTTTCATCCAGCCGGTCCATGGTGTTGGCGATGATGCCCATGAGCAGGTCAAGCTCTTCGCCGGAGCGGTTCATGTTGTCCGTGGAGAGCATGTACAGCGTCACTACTTTGACGCCAAGCTCCTGGCACCAGCCGAGGAACTCGTGGATTTTGTCGGCGCCGGCCTGGTGTCCCTGGCTGGTCGGCGCGTTGAACTGACGGGCCCACCTGCGGTTGCCATCCACCATGACACCGATGTGCCTGGGGATGCGGTCCTGCTTCAGGGAGCGAAGGAGTTGGCGCTCGTAGAAGCCATAGAGGAAACCGGGCAGCTCCACCGGACTTTCACCTGACTTCCTTGCTCTTACGACGACGGCGCACATCCAAGGCTACCTTCCCGAGGTGCCTCGCAGGTGCATGGCCGGGTCGCATTCACATCCAACCAGAGTTACTTTTCAGTAACTTACCGAAGCGTAGGTTACTCTTTAACGATGGCCGAGCTGCTCACTATCAAGCCCGCATGGCGTGGTTGGATCCACACCGTTGCCGCCCCCTTCGCCCTCGCTGCCGGAATCGTCCTAGTGGCGCTTGCCCCCACAGCCGACCGAAAAATCACCTCCACGATCTATGCGGTAACAGGCGTCCTCCTCTTTGGTGTCAGCGCTGTTTACCATCGCGGAAACTGGTCCCCGAAGACCCGGCTGGTGCTCAAGCGCCTGGATCATACGAACATCATGTTGGTGATCGCCGGAAGCTATACGCCGCTGGCTTGGTCGCTTCTTGAACGCTCCCAAGCCGTCACGTTGTTGTGGATTATCTGGTCCGCGGCCATCGCCGGGGTGCTGTTCAGGGTGATTTGGACAGACGCTCCTCGTTGGTTATATGTCCCGATCTACATTGCCTTGGGCTGCGGGGCACTCTTTTACCTCCCCCAGTTCTTCGCGGCGAATGCGGCTTCTGCCATCCTCATCTGCGTGGGCGGCGCGCTATACATAGCCGGCGCGGTCTTCTATGCCATTAAGAAGCCAAATTTCAGCGTCCAACACTTTGGGTTCCACGAACTCTTCCATGCGTTCACTGTCCTGGCGTTCGCGGCCCACTTCATCGCCATCATGATGGCTGTGCTCAGCTAGCGCCTGGGGTCATTCGCGCCAGCATCGATTGCACCTCGGCAACGGTTCCCACAGGCCTTTCGCACACCATATCCCGGCACAAATACACTTGTGGCGAGCCGTTTGGCGCACCAGTGCGATGAATCAGCAGCGGAACCTCACCCTCACCAGCCGGGGACGCGGCGTCGTCCTCTTGCAAGGCGACAACGAGGCCGGGGCTGGCGGACTTCAAAAGCGCGCCGTGCAGTTCCTGCCGCAGGGATGAGTCGGCACCAGCGACGGCGGCCTCCACCGGGCCGGCCAGCGCCGCTTGCGCCGTGGCCAGGAGCCAACCGGCGGCGCGGGGCGCGCGCGTGGCCAGTGGAGGAAGCAACCCCAGGATGTTCCCGGCCATGAGTCGGTGATCGTGTGAGCCTGAATATGCGGAATACGTCAGCAGCACTCCGGCAAATCCGGCAGCGCCGCTGGGGGCAGCATTGTCGAATGGATCAAGGGCGGCGCGTTGGCCTTGGGCGTTGAAAACCTGCGCAGACTCCCCGGCTGAATCGGCAAGGTGTCCGTTCTCTACAAAACGCGCTTCAGCGGCCCGGATGAGTTGTTCCGCGAGGCGGTACCAACGCCTTACCCCCGTCACGGCGTACAGGGCGAACATGCCCTCAGCGCAGAACGCGTAATCTTCCAGGAGTCCTCCGATCCCCCGGGCCTTGGAATCGTGCGAGACGCGGATCAGCAGCCCGTTCCCGGCATCCCAATGTACGTCCTCAAGGTACTCAGCGACGTCCTGTGCGGCAGCGACGAGGTCCGGCCTGTCCAGCACCGCTCCGGCCTCGGCAAGCCCCGCGATCGCGAGCCCGTTCCAACCTGCCACAACTTTCTCGTCCCGGGCAGGCTGGTTCCGGAGATCGCGGACGGCCAGGAGCGTGGGCCTGACGCGGCGCCACAGCGTGGATTCGGAAGCCGAAAGGGGTCGTCCGGGATGCAACGGAGATCCCAATTCGGAAACCGTTCCTTGGTCACCAATGTTCATCATCCGGGCCACGTCTTCGGCGTCACCCTGTCCGAGTACCTTCTGCAAGGACCCGGGAGTCCAAAGGTAGGCCGCACCCTCATGGTGCACGCCGTCCACCACGGTGTCGGCGTCCAAGGATGAAGCCAGTCCACCACTAGGCAGCCCCAGTGAAGCCAGCATCCAGTCCGCGCACCTGGATGCTGTCTCCGCTGCCTCCCCAGGGGAGAGCGCCTCATTGCCGCCGAGCCGCACCCAGTGGGCGTAGATACGCAGGAGCTGGGCATTGTCGTAGAGCATTTTCTCGAAGTGTGGCACCGACCAATCCGCTGTGACCGAATAGCGGGCGAAACCGCCGTCGAGCTGGTCGCACAAGGCGGAACGTGCCATCCCGGCCAGCGCCCGTCCAGCCATGTCCCGCGCATCCTTCGCCGTCTCCGGCGGTGCCGCTGCGTGGCGGATCAGGAACTCAAGAACCGCCGACGGCGGGAACTTCGGGGAGCTGCCAAACCCACCGGCGTCGGGGTCTTCAGAGCGAGCCAAAACCCTTACGGCATCCGAAAGCAGTTGGGCATCAAGTACCTCGGGCGGCCCATCAAGGCGAACGGCAGAGGACAGCTGAGCATTGGCCATGTTCGCGGCGAGCCCCCTGGCGTTCTGTTCAACAGCTTCACGGCGTTCCATCCACGCCTCGTGGACCGCCTCAAGTACGTTCCGGAAGGAGGGGCGACCAGGCAAAGGAACGGGCGGGAAATAGGTGCCTGCATGGAACGCGAGGCCCTCGGGAGTCAGGAAGACGGACATTGGCCAGCCACCTTCGCCGCTGATGGCCTGCGTGGCCGTCATGTAGACGGAATCGACGTCCGGGCGTTCCTCGCGGTCCACTTTGACGGGCACGAAGTGGGCATTCAGGTAATCGGCGGTTTCTTGGTCCTCGAAGGATTCGTGGGCCATAACGTGGCACCAGTGGCAGGCCGCATATCCGATGGAGAGGAAGACCGGAACGTCACGGGCAGCAGCAAGCGCAAAAGCTTCATCCCCGAACGGAAACCAATCCACCGGATTGTCCTTGTGCTGCAGGAGATAGCTGCTGTAGGCGCTGGCAAGTCTGTTCACATTTTCCATCATCGCTCAGAGCCGCGTCAGCGGCCCAGTGAGCTGATGACGCGGCTTTGAGCCCCAACCCGTCTGTTGCTTTCTTAGGCAACCCGAACGTCCAACGGCAAGTCCGCCGCGCCCCGAAGGATCCCGGTGGAGATGATCTGCCCGTCCTTGATGACGGTACGTGTCTTGCTTTCGTCCCAGAGAATCGAGGGTTCATGGAAGGGATTCCCGTCCAGCACCACCAAGTCCGCGCAGGACCCGCGGGTGATGCGTCCAAGGTCATCGCGCCGAAGCAGGGCGGCGTTGGTTGACGTTGCCGACCGGAGTGCGCCATACACGCCAAGGGCTTCGCACTGCAGACGGAGTCCGGCCAGTTGCTCATCCTCCAGGTCACCCATGAGGTCTGTTCCGAACCCGATCCGGACCCCGGCATCCCGCGCCAGTGCCACGGCATTCTTCCCCGCCTCCAGCACTTCCCGGTTCTTGGCCGCTCCCACTTCGGTAAGGCCGACATCCTTACCGCGGCGTTCCATGGCTTCGTAGGTCACCAAGGTGGGGACCAGATAAACGTCGTTGTCAGCCATTAGCTTCGCCGTTTCAGCGTCCAGCAGGTTGCCGTGCTCGATGCAGCGGACCCCGTTAAGTACTGAATGGCGAATGGCCTCCGGGGAATATGCGTGAGCCGTGGCGTAGCTGCCCCGGCGGGAAGCCTCTTCTGTTACGACGCGGATTTCCTCCGCGCTGTACTGCGGAACCCGAATCGGATCGACCGGTGAAACGACCCCTCCGGAGGTCATTAGCTTTATGGCGGAGGCGCCTGTGCGGAATCGGTGACGCACGGCCAGCAGCAGGTTATCGGCGCCGTCCACCACCTCGCACATGTGCCCGCCATGGAAGCATCCGCCATTGTTCGCGGCCCGGATATCGCCGTGGCCGCCTGTCTGGCTCAGCGCCGGGCCGGTGAAGAAGTAGCGTGGACCAGGGCACAGACCTTCCTCGATGGCGCTGGCAAGGCCAACGTCACCACCGGCTACGTCACGTACCGAAGTGAACCCGCGGAGCAGTGTCGCCGCGAGACGCCTTGCCCCGGCAAGTGCGGAATAGCTCAATGGCCCAGTCTCGTTCGTGGCGGAAGTCAGGCTGAGTGCGTATGCATGAAAATGCGCATCGATAAGTCCTGGAATCACGGTTCGGCCCCGGGCGTCATGGACAACACCGCTCGTTTCAACCTCCCGCCCTACGGCGGTGATCCGGCCATCCCGGATGCTGACGGAGCCCTCAATCAGGTCAGGTGATTCGCCGTCGAAGATTAGGGCGTTCCGTATTGTCAAGCTTTCCGGTGTTGTCACGTCTGTTTCCTTCCTGTTGTCCCCCGCGGGCGGGCCCCCCAATCGTGGTGCCCGCCCGCGAATGAACTAGCTGGCGGTGGTGAGGGCTTCTTCGAGCAGATGGACGGACCGCCGTGCGACGTCCACGGCTGAGTCGACCGAATTCTGGTCGTAGCTGCCCTCAGGGGCGAGGAAGTTCATGGAACCGATAGTCTGGCCGTTGCTCACCACCGGAACGTTGACGATGGCCCCGCAGCCCAATGACTCGATCATTGCCGAATCAAAGAAGAATGCACGGACCGCTTCCTTATCCACCCCCAAGAACGGCTGCTGTCCCTTGAGCACCTGCTCCAGCCACACCGCGTTCGTGTCCCCGGCGAGGGTCTTCTTCCCACCTACCGGATAAACATCGGGATGGGTGGTGTACACGCGTGCCATGCTGGTGCCATCGTCGGCGATGACTGAGACGGTAAAGAGAGTGACGCCGACTACTTTCCGGGCGTTCGCGTACACGTCGTCGAAGGATTCAAACTGGGAACTCATGGAGTCCTTTCTTTCCTGATCGGAACCTATTTGCTGCTGGTGGTGCTTAGTAGCCGTAGTGCGTCTTGGCGAAGTCCTCGGTGATGAAACCGTTGACGATGTCGTAGGTGATGTCCTCGCGGGAGCGCTTGGAGACGTCTCCGAAGCCGCCACCACCTCCTACGGCGAGGCGGACGACGTCGCCGGCCTTGACCTTGCGGGCGTTCGCTTTCAGCGTGCGAACCTCATCAGCGCGGCCGGGGTTGATCACAACTTCCGGGCCCTGGGCGTCCGATCCGCCGAAGAGCCCCCAGGCCGGGGTCTTTGACCGTTCGAACCAGAGCCCTACCACGCAGTCGGCCAGGAATTCGTATTCGCGTACCACGCCGTTGCCGCCGCGGTACTGGCCGGGGCCGCCGGAGTTGGGGCGGATGGAGTACTCGTTGATCCGGAACGGGTAGCGGGTCTCCAGCATCTCGATGGGCAGGTCCTTGAGTGAGCCGTTGACATTGTTGATCATGGCGGATTCACCATCGGTTCCCTGCCACGCACCCCAGCCTCCAAGTGTGGCTTCCATAGTGACGAAGTTCCGGCCGAAACGGGTGTCGAAACCGGCGGCGGTGATGATCATCGAGTCACCGTGGCTGGCGCTGGCGACACGTTCGGGCATGGCGGGGGCCATGGCCTTGGAAACGAGGTCGATCAGCAGCCCAAGGTGGGAGAAATACCACTGGCACGGGGCTGGAGTCACGGCGCCGAGCACTGAGCCGGACCGCACCTGGGTGGTCATTGGCCGGAAGGAACCACCGTTGGAGTTGGACTCCGGGCTGACGAGGAGCTTGTAGCCCACGCGCAGTGCCGAGACGGCCTGGGCGGCACCACAGTTCACCGGGCCCATGGTCTGGTCCGCCGATCCGGTGACGTCGAAGTCAATGGTGTCGCCGGCTACGGTGATCCGCAGCTTGATCTCAATTGGAGTGTCCAGATTGATACCGTCGTTGTCCAGGAAGCCCTCAGCTTCGTACACCCCGTCTTGAATGTTGCGTACGGTCATGCGCTCGATTTCTTCCGTTTGGCGGAAGATCTCATCCCGGGCGGCATCCAGCTGCTCCATGCCGTACCGGCCCACAAGCTCCTTCATCCGGGTGGTGCCCATCCGGAGGGCTGCGATCATGGCATGCATATCACCAATGGTCTGGTACGGGAATCGCACGTTGGTCCGAATCAGGTCCACAACAGAGGTCTCAACACCTGCCTCGACCAATTTGACCGGCCCCATCCTGAACCCCTCTTGGAAAATGTCGGTCGAGTCCATCGAGCCTCCGACATCTTTAGACCCCATGTCCATCCAGTGCGCACGGGTCGCCGCGAATCCGACAACCTCTCCATCGTCGAAGATCGGCGCAAAAATGGTCACATCGTTCAGGTGCGTGCCGCCCAGGTATGAGTCGTTGAGGATCCAGATGTCCCCTTCCTGCCAGACCGCGCGGCCGTACATTTCCTCCACAGCGATGGAACAAGTTTCCAGGTTGCCTAGGAAGAGCGGCAGGCCTGCGGACTGTCCGAGCACGCGGTGTTCGGTGTCCAGGAGAGCCACCACGCAGTCCCCGCCCTCGTAGAGGATGGGTGAGTAAGCGGAGCGGATCAGGGTGGCGTTCATGTCATCCGCGGCGCTGGTCAGCGCGTTGCGGATGATTTCCACGGTGACGGGATCCAGTGTTTTGACTGCTGCAATTGTCATTTTTGGTGCCTCAGTTTTCTTCGACGTCTTCAGAGCGGATGACCAGGGAGCCGAACTCGTCGACCGTGACGTTGAACCCGGGGGGAACGACGGTGGTGGCGGTCTGCTCCACAATGATGGCGGGACCTTCGAATGTGTGGCCGGCGCCGAGATCGTCACGGCGGACTACGGTGGTGCTGTGCTCAACGTGGTCAAAGACCACCTGGCGGATTTCGTGCTTGAACTCAGGGCCCTGTGCGGTGACGTAGCTCGGAGCTTCCAGCCGTCCCAGATCCCCGACAGCCTGCGTCCGCAGGGTGACGATTTCGATCGGGGCACCAAGGTTGGAGTGGCCGTAGCGCTCGTGGTACATCGCAGAGAAGCGGACAGCGAGGTTGGCAACGAAGTCAGGTGACTCCGGTTCGTCAGCTGATGTCAGCGGAACGTTCAAGGAGAACTCCTGCGACTGATAGCGGACGTCCACGGACGCCTTCGTGGCCCGGCTTTCCTCCGGGACCCCTTCCGAGACCAGTGAAGACAGGCCTTCGACTTCCATGGAGCGGAGGATGCCGGCCATGTCTGCCACATCAATGTCTTCGTCGAGGTAGAAGTAGGGTTCGGAAAAGTCCTTGCGGATGTTGGTTTGCAACATGCCCCAGGCGGAGAAAGCACCGGGGAAGCGGGGAACGACCGTTTCCGGGATGCCGAGTTCCCTGGCGAGGAAGACCGCGTGCATGGGTCCGGCTCCGCCAAAGGCCACGAGGGCGAAGTCCCTGGGTTCGATGCCGCGGGAAATGGTGATGGTCCGGATCGCTTGGGCCATCTGTGAGTTCGCGACGTCGCAGATGCCTTCGGCCATGGCGATGGGGTCCAGGCCGAGCTGGTCGCCTACTGTTTTCAGGGCTGTGATTGCGGCTTCACGGTCCAAGGCGACCTGTCCGCCGGCGAACCAGTCGGGGTCCACGCGGCCGAGCACCAGGTTGGCATCAGTAACGGTGGGTTCTGTGCCGCCGCGGCCGTAGCAAGCCGGTCCGGGGTTGGCTCCGGCGGAACGCGGTCCGACCCGCAGGCCGCCGGCTTCGAGCCAAGCGACGGAGCCGCCGCCGGCGCCGACGGTGTGGATGTTAACAACGCTCATGAGCATCGGCAGGCCTTCCAGGTGCGCCTCCGTTGAGACGTCCGGCTTGCCGTCAACTACCAAGGAAACGTCAAAGGAAGTGCCGCCCATATCCACACCGATGAGGTTGCGGTTTCCCGAGACACCCGCCAGTTCGACATCGCCCATGGCCCCCCCGACCGGGCCGGAAAGCAGCGTCTGCAGCGGCCGCTTACGAGCGGACTCGGCGGTGAGGACGCCGCCGGAGGACTGCATGATGTGCAGCGGTGCTTCCACGCCCCGGTCGGCGAGTTTCTCTTCCAGGTCCAAAAGGTAGTTGCGTACCACCGGCCCCGTGTAGGCCTCGACGACGGCGGAGGAGGTCCGCTCGTATTCGCGCCATTCCTTGGCTGCTTCGTGCGAAAGGGAGACTGTGAAATCCTCCCCGAGTTCCTCGATCAGGATTTCGCGGGCCCTGAGTTCGTGCGAGGGGTTCTTGTAGCTGAACAGGAACCCGACGGCGACGGCGCCGTAGCCCTCCTCCGCTGCCCTGCGCGCTGCTTGACGGACTGCCGCTTCGTCCAACGGCACGAGTTCCTGGCCTTGACTGTCCAGCCTGCCACCGACGCCAATGACGTCCTTACGCTCGACCAACGGGGCGGGCTTGCGGTACTGAGCATTGTAGAGCTCAAGTCGGGGGCCGCGGGCAATGTGATAGGTGTCCTCGATGCCGGCCGTGGCCAGCAGTAGTACGCGAACTCCGCGGCGTTCCAGGAACGCATTCAGGCCCTGGGTGGTGCCGTGGACCAGGAATTCGATGTCCGAGAGTTCATCAACTATCGACTCAAGGCCTGCAATGACACCGGCACTCAGGTTGCCCGGTGTGGTGGAGGCTTTCGTAGCCGCGTAGGTTCCGGCGTCCTGATCGTACGCCACAATGTCCGTAAAGGTTCCGCCGATATCCATCGACACCCTGTAGTTCGGCATGTGTATCTCCTCATGGTTTGGAATGGCACTTTGTGCGTGGAAACACGCTATATACCGGGCCAACCAAGAGGGTGGGCATACTGCACGATTCTGCTGGCGTTGGAAGGGCAGAGTGCATAAAAGTGCTGAGCGCCCAAATGCTCCTATCGGAAAAGTGCAAAGTGAACACCTCCTGAGCACACCTCGTTCGTAGTGTGAGTGCAATCACTCGGCGGGATGCTTGGATGCGCTCTCCGAGTGGAGGCTTGGATGAGCTGCTCCGAGGTGCATTCCTTGATATCCGGACGGTTCTCCGTGCACAGAAGCGCTACGTGCACTTCTTATCCTGTCCAAAATATCGGAGGTCAAGACATGTCCAATATCGACCCACTCATTTCAGAGCCATGGCCCGGGACGGTGAGTCCACCGCGCTCCATGGCCGTCGGGCACGCGTTCCGCGACATGCCTTTCGGGTCTGTCCACGTCAAGATATGCGCGGTCCTCTTCTTCGCCTTCGCAATCGAAGCCTGGGAAATGCTCATGCTCACCTACGTTGCTGGTGATCTGGCTACTAGCCTGCAGGTCGGTATGACGGAGGTGGGAATCGCCATCTCGGCGCTCTTCCTGGGCATGATCCCCGGGTCATTGGTTTGGGGGCCCATCTCTGACCGGATCGGCCGGAAAGCCACGTGTGCGTGGAGCTTCGCCGGTTATGGTGTCTTCACGCTCCTGAGTTGCTTCGCACCGAACTTTGAGACCCTCTCGGTGGCTCGCTTCCTCTCCGGGGTTTTGTTCAGCGGCGTGTTCACTGTGACTTTTCCCTATTTTGAAGAACTGCTCCCGGTTAAGGTCCGCGGAAAGGCCACGGTCTATCTTGCTGCAGGGTGGCCGATTGGCATCCTGGCCGCCCTCGGCACCGCCGCTCTGATCGGAGGGCACGGCTGGCGTTGGGTCATTGCTGTCAGTGCACTTGCCAGCCTATGGGGCATCGTTCTGTACAAGGTCGTCCCGGAATCCCCGTACTGGCTCGCCAGGAGGGGCCGGAACGAAGACGCTCACGACGTCCTGGACCTTCTGGGAGCACGGGGCATCTCCCGTGGCACCATTTTCACCGTGTCGGATGGCAAGAAACAGTCCATCTGGAGCCTCTTCAAGCGGAAGATGGGCCGGATTACGGTCATTCAAGTCCTCATCAACTTCACCTTCTCTTGGGGCTACTGGGGACTTCAATCGTGGATGCCAACATTGCTTGAAGGGCGAGGACTGAGCGCCTCATCAAGCTTTTCCTTCATCGCCCTGAGCGCGGTCCTCATGATCCCCGGATACATGACGGCCTCCTACCTGACCGGACGATTCGGCCGCAAATGGATCTTCACGATCTACGTCCTCGCCGCGGCAGCCGGCGGTTTCTTCTTCGGGACAGCCTCAACCGAGACCGAGATGTATATCGGCATGTTCTCCCTGGCCTTCTTCGCCCTTGGCGCCTGGGGGGTCTGGGACACGTGGATGGGCGAGCTTTATCCCTCGGCCCTTCGTGGCTCAGGTTACGGGTTCGGGATTTTCGGCCAGCGCGTCGCAAATACGGTCGCCCCGAGTCTTGTCGGGTTCCTCCTGGCCTCCGCCGCGGGCGCTACCTCGACAATCCTGTTTATCAACATGTTCTTGTTTGCCACGGTCATCCTCGGCCTGTTCTTGCCCGAAACCGAAGGAAGTGAATTGGAATGATTACCCCCACCGACAGCCTCGACGCCATCTCGGAGACTACCCGAATCCTGTGGATCAACCCGCTCTACACCGATGCGTACAACCGTACGATGGCGGAGTCCTTCCGCCAGATCGTCCGCCCCGGCACCGAAGTTGATGTCGTCTCCCTTGATGGAGAGGGCCCCTCACATGTCGAATACAACGCTTTCGAGGCACTTATGCTTCCACGGCTGTTGCGCACGGTGCGCTGGGCGGAAGAAGCAGGCTACGACGCCGCCGTCATCGGGTGCTTTTACGACCCGGCGTTGCGGGCGGCACGCGAAATCACCGATCGCATGGTGGTTGTAGGCCCGGCGCACTCGGCGCTGAGCATCGCCGGGAGTCTGGGCGAGCGATTCTCAATCCTCGTCGGTCGAAAAAAGTGGATTCCTGAGATGGCCGAGAACGTCCACCGTTGTGGCGCATCAGAGCGTCTTGCCTCATGGCGCGTGCTCGAGATGGGCGTCGATGACTTCCAGGCGGACCCCGCGCTTACGGAAAGGCGGATCATGACCGAAGCCCGCAAGGCCGTGGAACAGGACGGCGCGGACGTCGTCATCCTCGGCTGCACGGCCGAATTCGGCTTCTTCCGAACGGTCCAAGAGGAAATTGGCGTCCCCGTGATCGACGCGACTGTGGCCCCGCTCAAACACGCCGAGCAACTCGTCGACTCCGTCCGTCGGTTCGGTTGGACCCACAGCAAGCGCGTCGGCTACGACGGGCCCACGGTCCAAGAACGCGAGCGGTACTTCCCGGCTCTTGAGCCAAAGCACATGGTGTCAATGACTTCGGTGTCCGCGTAATTCATATCACCCGTACCTCGCTTGCCTTGACGTCCTTGGTCGAGGCAAGCGGGGAACCCTCGCGGCTCACCAGCAATGCGTCGACGAGCACCGCATCCTGCCCCTGACCCCGGCGTCACGAACGCCGGCCAACCCAATCGAATTCAAACGTGGCATACAGCACCACGCATCAACGGAGGTACGGCAATGTCCAGACTGTCCCTATGTATCAACCCCATCAAGCCCAACCTTTCGGTGGTCCAGAAATGAGCAGGTCGGAATCCGCAGTTGTCTTCCGTGAGATAGGCGGACCTGAAGTCCTGGCCGTCGAAGCTGCTTCTCCACGTAAAGTCTCCGAAAACGATGTCCGCATCAACGTCGCAGCATTCGCACTCAACCGGGCAGATCTCATGTTCATCCACGGGGAGCACTACACCATCCCGGTGTTCCCCTCGCGCATTGGTTCCGAGGCAGTGGGAACCGTCACCGAGATCGGCGAGAACGTCACCACCTTCAACATTGGCGACCGGGTAACGAGCATTCCCTTCTTCACCACAACCGACGGCGTGCAGGGAACAACGGCCGTCCTACCGGCAGACTACCTAACCCACGCTCCATCGGAACTTTCGGATGCCGAGGCCTGCTCTGTTTGGATGCAGTACCTCACTTCTTACTTCGCATTCGCCGAAGTAGCCAATCTCGGACCCAAGGACACAGTGCTCGTCACGGCTGCTGCCAGTTCGGCCGGGCTGGGCGCAATCGAGATCGCACGCGCACTCGGGGCCAAGGTGGTCGCTACTACACGGTCGGAGACGAAGCGATCGCTCCTCCTCGAGGCGGGCGCAAACGAAGTAGCCCTCGTGGGAACCGACGACCTCGGCGAGGTCATCAACCGGACCACCGATGGCAAAGGCGTACGGGTCGCTTTCGATCCTGTCGGAGGTGAGTCCCTCGGCACCTACGTCGATCACCTGGCACCCAATGCCGTCATTTTCGGCTACGGAACGCTGAGCGATCTGCAGCCCGTCATCCCTATGGCCGCAATGTGCAGGACGCAATCGGTTTTCCACCCGTACTCAATGTTCAACCACGTCGGACGGGCCGATGAGCGGCAGCGAGGCGTCGACTTCATCCTTGAGCGGATTAGCTCCGGCGCCCTGCGGCCCAGAGTCGACAGGGTGTTTGCTTTCGACCAAGTGCTTGACGCCTACCGCTACATGGAGTCGAACGAACAGTCAGGCAAGATTGTCGTCGAAGTAGCTTAGCCCTGCCACGCCTGGATCCGGGTCCGGGTCCGTAGAACAGGACACGGACCCGGGTCGGACTCAGGCATGGACCCCGGCGGCATGCACTTCTGACACAACTCATGGGAGTCATTTCTGGTTTTCCATGGGGTCTTCGGAGGTCGTTTCCTCGGGCATGGATCGTCTCAGAACTTTGGCGATGAGGTGGACGGACAGTAGCTCGGAGGGGACATCCAGCGGGACGCCGAGTTCCCGTGCCCGGTTAAGGCGGGCCTGCAAGGTGTTCCGGTGCAGGTTAAGGGATTTCGCAGCGAGGCTGACTGAACCGCGATGATCGAGGAAGGCGGCCACCGACGTAATGATCACATCGCGGTCAGGGGAGGCCATCAGCCGTGGGAGTGCCAGTTCGGCCACCAGTGCGACTGCGTCCACGTCCACGAAGGTCGTGGCCGCGACCACCCCGAGGCTCGCGAAGCTTAGAACCGTACCGGGCCCCGCTGACCGGGCGGATTCAGCAGCCAGCCGGGCCTCACGCACAATCAACGCCAGCGCCGGGACATCCTCCTGCCATCGGGACAATCCCGCCACCAGACCAAGCTCGGCAAGAGCTGGCCCCAGACGTGTCCTGATGCGGGTTTCGAGCTGAGTCGAGGCATCCTGATCCCCGGCCGGAACGAGCGTCAGCCAACCGCCTTGAACCTCGGCCAAGGGACTTCGTACTGCGACCTTCCGCCAGAGCAGGCGCAACACGGCCGTCAGCTCGGGCCGATGCTCTTGCACCGGCGCGCTGCGGAACCACAGAGACATGTAGGGCTCCCCTTCGCGCCAGCCCAACTGGTTCAGCAGATGCCGGTGTTTTTCCTCGAACTCCTCGCCTGACGCATCAGGGTCCTGATCCAACGCGGCGATGGCCGCTGTGGGAACAGCCCGAGCGGTGCTGAGTAGGTCCTCCGACAGCCAGGCAGCCTTCACTGCAGGGGTTGCCACCTCAAGGATTGAGCCCACCAACCGCAGGTTGTGGACGCCGGAAGTGGGCACGCGGGCCGTGAGAGTGAAGCGGACGGCGCTATTGGCCCCATCGACTTCCACGGTGATGACTTCATCAGTCTCCCGCGGAGGCATTCCGGCGGAAGTCACCACCACGCCGTCGTACTCCAGCAAAACTCCTGCCCCGTCCAGTTCCCCGGAAATGGTCTTGAGAACATCTCCCAGGGTGGTGTCCTTTGCGATAGTCCGGGCGACCCGGGCCAGTTCCGCATCGACCACCGACAGGGCCGCTCCGATCTCGGCCGCCAATGCCAAGGCAAGCGCTGCAGGGTCCCCGTCAGCGACCAGCACGGTGATTCCCAACCGCTCCGCCAGTCCGACCGCCGCGCTGGCATAGGCGCTGCCGGCCACGACGACGGCGCTGGCCCGCCGCTCCCACGCGTGTCGCAGTGCCGCGGACACCAGCCAGCCCCCTGATCCCATCTCCGTGGAGAGTACTACCACAGTGTTTGGCCGCACCTGCCGGATCGCCTCGAGCTGGGAGACGAGAACAACGCTTTCTATCACCCCGCTGGCTGGGGCGAGATATAGCGGCGTGGTGCCGCGGAGGGAGCCGTGCGCCAACAGCCCGGCGACATCGAGCCGGGTTTCGTTTTGCGATCTACGCATGTCGCCGCCTTGGGTGCCCAATCGGAATGCCGAAGGCCTTTGGCTCGGTGAGATCAAGCCCCGCCTCCGTGTACCACTGCTCCGCTGCCTTGATCTTCACGATGTCCATGACGTCGCCCACCTGGACGTCGTCGATGTTGACCACCGTGCCGTGCTCAGAATTGAGCAGCGTGACCATGTCCGGTACGGCTGCTGTTATCGCACCATCCACCAGGACCAGCAGGATCTCATTCTGAATTTCAAGACGGATGATGCGTCCGGTGGTTTCGTCGTCGAGCGTCAAGCTGGACGGCTGCGCCGGCAGGCCGAGGTCCGCAGGCCGGGAGAGGCTTTCGATGTGGCTCACGCGGGCTCTGGCGATGCGCGTGGCGCCGAGCAACTCGGTGAGCAACAGCAGCTTTCTCTTAACCGGGGTGCTCGCGTCGAGGATTTGACCGATCCGGATCATCCGGCTGATGGAGCCGTGGACACCATGCTCCTTCAGCTGTTGTGCGGAACACGGGTACATGGCGGTGGCTGCCCAGCCGCCGAGTTCAGTCACCAGTGCACGCACCAGCGTTTCGGCCCGCTGCGGGTTTTCGACCTCAACCACCGCCCGCTCCCCGGTTACTCCCATCAGCGCGATAGGGCCGATCGCGACGTTTCCAACGTTCAGCGTTGTTTGGCTGATCAAGGGGAAAACGCGTCCCATGGGATCGGAATCGATGACGGGCAGCGAGGACTGCAGCCCAACCATGAGGGGGACGATTCCGTTGATATTGGCGGCGGCGAGCGAATAGATCGCCCGCACCGACCGGCCGAGATTGGCCTCGATGGCGCGGATGCAGCCGAGGAACTCATCGCCCACGGGAGGCATGTCGGCGATGAAAAGGCCCTGCGTTACCATTCCGACCGCCACCACCAGATCGTCGGGGGCAAGCTCGTCGACGGTAATGAGCTCCAATGACCGGTCCTCCATCGCCCGCTCGATCATTTCTGCGTAGACGTAGATGGCCGTCGGGTCTATGGTGCAGGCCAGGAAGTGGGCCCCGGTGCGGAGGTTCCGGACGTCTTCGATCGTGAGTACGGTGCTCATGGGGTGGCGCCCCGCGCCGCTATGGGCAGCACATGTTCCTCGTTGGCAGACGTTTCTCCTGCCGCTTGGACCCGGATTCGAACGATTCCGGGGTTGCCGTAAGGCATGGCATAGACGTTCGATTCAATGATCTGGGTTTGCCCCGGGCTGGCACCCAACTGGACCGCCGCTGAATGGGCGTCCTCTACGGCGAGGTTCTGTACGCGTTGCAGGTCAGCCCGGCCACTGACAGTCTCGAGCCTGTCGATCCACGCCGTCAACGGCGCCGCGGCTGATCCTACCAGTGCGGCGTCCTGCGCCGCCGGCAGAGTGGGCACCAGCCCGAAAGGCAGCGCAGTCTCCTGCCACTCGCGGAGGTCGGCAATCACGGAGGGGATGTCTGTGCGAACGGGATGATGGACGGTGTATGGCTCGAGAATGGCGGCATTGCTGGCGAGGCCTGCGCCAAAACCTTGGCGGATGAGGCTTCTGGCGGCAGGCAGGCCTCCGCGGGTGTGGCCCACCGTGGCCCCGGACTCCATGCAGAGAATAACTTCCCCCTCGGGGATGCCCGCCAACGTGGCCGCGCCAAGGATTCCCATCGCGGGCTCGGCGCGCAACCCGTGCACAGGCGCCAAGGCCAGCCGCGACAGAGGTGCGCGACCGCCGTCGTTCTTTGCAAACGACAAGAGGGCGTCCGGGAACTGGCGCCGGCCTGCCTCCTCAAGCATGGCAGCCAACTCTTCCCCCGTCTCCATCAGGGCACTGTTGAGGATGGCCGTGTAGTCGCGGTTCCGGAAAACGCTGGAATAGAAGTCACTGGAAATACTGATCCGCATATCTCGGTCATTGCTGAGGGTGGCATCGGCTATACGCGTTTCATGGTCCTTTGACGCCGTGGAGCCGACGGCGGTGATCGCCACGTTCCGTACGTCGGTGGAGAGGATGCCGGGAAGATCGGCCAGGAACCCCTCCAGGTCCAACCGGGCCAGGGGACGTCCCCGCAAGTCGTGGCCCCCGGCAACGTGCACGATCCGGGTCACAGCCGGCTCAACAAGGGGTGGCAGCACGGTCGCGTGGAAGGCGTCCGCGGGGGGACGGGGAGAAATGCGGATGGCGACGACGTCGGCCAGTTTCCGCTCCCCCAGAACCCGTCCGACGTCGGCGGTGAGCTCCGTGATGGCCGACCCGAACTCCCGGCGGAGTCCGGACAACGACGAGTCCAATGCTTCCGACAAGCTACCGGCGTGCACCTCAGTGGCGGCGGAAACTACGCTCCGCCCGTCCAAGACAACGGTCCGGCAGCTCGTTCCCTGCAGCCGTAACCCTACTCTCATTGTTCAGCTTCCTGTCTGGTGCCTATAGCCGTCGCAGCCCGCGACTGGGACGGGGCACACAACTTCGCCGGCCACCGGCACCGCGT
Source organism: Paenarthrobacter aromaticivorans (assembly GCF_019038615.1). Taxonomy (NCBI): domain Bacteria; kingdom Bacillati; phylum Actinomycetota; class Actinomycetes; order Micrococcales; family Micrococcaceae; genus Paenarthrobacter; species Paenarthrobacter aromaticivorans. The sequence continues at coordinate 201,491 of NZ_JAHOPC010000005.1, read as the reverse complement.
AGAACGGGTACTCAGCTCCTACGAAGATATCGTCAATGGCCCGGAGATCGAAGGGGTCTGCAACCACGCATCGCTTTCACGAGCCGGCGCCGGCTTGTCGATGCTCCTTACCACGTCGGCGAGAAGTTGATCCGTGTGACGCCAGCCATCCGACCGCTGCGGCCGAACCCGGAAGCACAGCGGCAGGTCGCGCGGAGCACCATCCGGGACCTCGATGTGCTGTCCTTCAGCGTCCTGTCGGTAGACGATATCCGGCCGCCACGGGCCAGCCAGGTCCACCCGCTCGATCCCGGACGACAGCAGCGTCCTTCGGCGACGGTGGTGGGCCCTTCACCCGAAACAATCCACGGTCGTCAGTTCGCTGCTGAGGGATCGGATCCTCACCTCCGAACCGGTCACCGTGCGTTCACGGATATGGAGCGTCAGCCGTATACGGATCGGGACATCCGGGGTGCCGTAGATAGCCTCTCCGTTCGTTGCCAACCACGACCCGACGGCCTCGAGTAGAACCGGACGTTGGCCTCCCCGGGCCAATTGTTTCCGCGTGGGTCAGCGGCTTCCGGGAGCGGCATCGCCGTTCTCATCCGTGGTGCCGGCGTCGCCGCCCGCACTATCGAGGGTTCCGGCTTCCGCGGCCAGACGCGCCTCCTCCACCTGCGCACGGTACCGGACCCGCCGGATGCGGCGAACCATATCCACGATCAGGAACGTGGAAAGGATCACGACGAAGGCGGTGAGGACGAAACCCCAGGTGCCGGGGGTCACCTGGTCCTCGGACAGGCCAGGCCGCAGCGTCCCGGTGGGGTCGGGCGACGGGCTGACGGTCAGGGCGAGGATCAAGTGGTGCACGTTCAAACCTTCTATGGGAGCTGATGCGTGTCGGCTGGCCTCAGCGCGGGCCGGGCAGCCGGATGGCGGGCAGCCAACTTCTACAAACGATAGAAACTGATGGCAATACTTATCTTATCCCCGCGAAGAGATCCTTTTCGGGCAAGTCCGTAGAGACCGTGGACTTGATCAGCGTGTAGTCCTCCCAAGGCCACGCTGTCCGCTGCAATTCAGGAGAAACAGCGAAGAAGAAGCCCATGGGATCGATCTGTGTCCGGTGCGCCCGGAGAGCGTCATCGCGTGCCTCGAAGAAGTCGCCGCAGTCCACCTGCGTGGTGGTCTGGTGTGCCGGAGCAGGAGGAGTGTGGCCCTCGGCGTCTGCTTCAAGCCACGCTGCGAGCCGTTCAGCATAGGGCGACTGCAGCCCGGCCTCTTCCAACGCAAAGTGCAGTGCACGGAAACGTTCGGGGCTGAAGGCGCGGTCGTAGTAGAGCTTGCTGGGCGCCCACGGCTCCCCTGTTCCCAGGTAGCGCGCGGCGTCGCCCGCTGCCTCAAACGCCTCCACGGCAACCTTGTGGGCCATGATGTGGTCCGGGTGCGGGTAGCCGCCGTTTTCGTCATAGCTGATGATGACGTGCGGCTTGAAGTCCCGGACCAGGCGGACCAGCGGAGCCGTGGCGCGTTCCAACGGCTGCAAGGCAAAGCATCCCGGCGGAAGCGGTGGAAGGGGATCGCCCTCGGGCAGGCCCGAGTCCACAAAACCAAGCCAGCGCTGCCGAATGCCAAGCACGGCAGCCGCATTGGCCATTTCCAGCCGGCGGGCACCTGCCATGTCGCGCTTGGGGTGCGGAGCGTCAACCATGCCAGGGTTCTGGATATCCCCCCTGGATCCATCAGTGCAGGTAGCGACCATGACGTCTACTCCCGCGGCGGCATACATCGCCATGGTCGCTGCACCCTTGCTGGATTCATCGTCCGGATGAGCGTGGACGGCGAGCAGCCGCAGCTGCTGCTCGGAACTGCTGGACGCTGTCACTTGACGGCTCCTCTTTCATGGATGGTGCAAAATCAGGACTGTGCAGGAGGCGCCGGGATCCGCACTAAACTGGATAGGTGACTTCAGAGGACCTATCGGCCAACGAACTACCGGCAAGCAACAGCCTAGCCAATCGCTACGGTGGTAAAAAGCGCGGCTTGACCCGTACATCGAAGCGGAACATCGTCATCGTGGCCCTGGTCCTCGGAATTGTGTTCGCAGCATGGGTGGCAACGTCCTCTGCACAAGCCCCGGTGACCTTCAAAGACATCGGCTACAGCACTGTGGATGGCACGCAAGCCGAGGTGGATTACCAGGTCACCAAGTACCCGGGAGCCACGGCCAAATGCGCCGTAAAGGCCATGGATTCCAAGTTCGCGGTGGTGGGCTGGAAAGTGGTTGAGATCGGCCCCAATGAGCCCAAGGACAGTGCAGATGGCGGCAACACAACAGCCCAACGCACCGTGCTGAGAACCGAGTCGCCCGCCGTAGCCGGGGTGGTGGACAATTGCTGGATCGTGGACAGCGGGAAATAACAATCGTGTGACCCACAACTCAACCAGTTTGGGTTCGTCCAGAGGATTTACTACAATGGATGAAACCTTCACCCCGTTAAGTTGGTTACTGAGTTTCACGAGTGGCCACCTCGGCGGGGTCTTTGCTTTGTCAGATCAAAAGGAGAAATCCGTGTCTACCACCAACAGCGCCACAGCAGCTTGGCTTACCCAGGAAGCTTTCGACCGCTTGAAGGCTGAGCTGGACCACCTTTCCGGCGCTGGCCGGGCGGAAATCGTCCAGAAGATCGAAGCCGCCCGCCAGGAAGGCGACCTCAAGGAAAACGGCGGATACCACGCAGCCAAGGAAGAGCAGGGCAAGATTGAAGCCCGCATCCGTCAGCTCACCGCGCTCCTGCGCGATGCCCAGGTTGGCGAAGCTCCTGCCGATGACGGAATCGTAGAGCCCGGCATGTTGGTTGTTGCCCGCATCGCCGGGGACGAAGAGACGTTCCTGCTCGGCTCCCGCGAGATCGCCGGTGACTCCGACCTCGATGTCTTCAGCGAGAAGTCTCCGCTGGGTGCCGCCATCATCGGCCACAAGGAGGGCGACAAGCTCAGCTACACCGCCCCCAACGGCAAGGAAATTCCGGTGGAGATCGTTTCCGCCAAGCCGTACGTCGCCTAAGCAGCACGAAAAAGCCCGACGCCGGTCCACCCCTTTGCAGGGTGGGCCGGCGTTTTTCGTGCTTGCCTCAGATGATGGTCCGGGGTTTCGGACGCAACAGGATGGCCGCGATAATCCCTCCAATGGCCCCGCCCAAGTGGGCCTGCCACGAAATAAAGCCCATGACGGTTGGCAGCACCCCAAAGAGGATGCTGCCGTATGCCATGAAGAGGACCACGGACAGAAGAATCTGCCACCAGCTCCTGTTGAAGAAACCCCTGACCAGCAGGAACGCGAAGAATCCGAACACCAGCCCGGATGCCCCCACAGTCACTCCTCCCCCACCAATAAGCCACACCGTCAGGCCCGAACCCAGCCAGCTGAAGGCCAGTGCTGTGAGGAACACCCTGATGCCTGCCAGGAAAACCAGGAAGCCGAAGATGATGAGGGGCAGGGTGTTGGACAGCAAATGGTTGAGGTTCGCATGGAGCAGTGGAAACGTCAGGATGTCCAGGACGCCATCCAGGCTCCGTGACCGCAGCCCAAAAGTAGCGTTGAGGCCATGCCTCATCAGCGTGTTCAGGAACTCGATGACGTACAGCAGGATCACGAAGCCGCCCATGAACAGCAGGCCGCCCTTGGCTCGGCCCGCGAGTGTCTCCTTGGCCTCGGCCTTGGATCCGTCAGGCGTTTCGAGCACCATATCTGCGGCTCCCGTCAGTGCACCACGATCGGCTGGAAGCCTTCGGCCCTCAACGCGCCGAGGACCTGCTCGCCGTGTTCGTGGCCCTTCGTTTCCAGGTTGATGGTGATGGAGACATCGCCCATGCTGATGGAACCACCCAGGCGTGTGTGGTCCAGGCCCGTGACGTTGGCGTCGTTTTCGGCAATGATGCGGGCGATCGTCGCCAGTGAGCCCGGACGGTCGTCCAGCATCATTCGAACCGTCATGAACCGGCCCGCGGCCGAGAGGCCACGTTGGATGACCTTGAGCATCAGCATCGGATCGATGTTGCCGCCGGAAAGCACGACGGCGGTGTTCCCCGGGTTTTCGATTTTGCCATCCATCAGCGCGGCTACTCCCACCGCGCCTGCCGGCTCCACGACCATCTTGGCCCGTTCCAGCAGGAAGATCAGGGCCCGGGCAAGGGAATCCTCGCTCACAGTCACGACATCGTCCACGAGCTCGCGGATGATGCTGAAAGGAAGCTGCCCTGGCCGGCCTACGGCAATGCCATCAGCCATGGTCGAAACCTTTTTGAGCGGTACCAGGGCGTCCGCAGCGAGGGACGGAGGATAGGCGGCCGCATTTTCCGCCTGCACCCCGATGACCCGGATCTCGCGTCCGAGCTCTTTGGCCTTGGCCTTGATGGCCACTGCGACGCCTGCAAGCAGACCGCCGCCGCCGACGCCCATGAGAATGGTGTCCACGTTGGGGATCTGCTCCAGGATCTCCAGCCCGATGGTGCCCTGGCCGGCGACGACGTCCACGTTGTCAAAGGGGTGCACAAACACTGCGCCCGTTTCGTTGGCGTAGCGCTGGGCTTCGGCCAATGCCTCGTCCACGTTGTGGCCGTGAAGGATGACTTCGGCACCATGGCTGCGTGTTGCTGCAAGCTTGGGAAGCGCGACACCGAGCGGCATATAAATGCGCGCGTTGATGCCAAGGCTCTTTGCGGCTACGGCTACGCCTTGTGCGTGGTTGCCTGCAGAGGCAGCTACCACGCCGCGCTTCTTCTCGGCCTCATTCAGGCGCGCCATCCGCACGTACGCACCGCGGACTTTGAATGATCCCGCCCGCTGCAGGTTCTCGCATTTAAAGAAGACATTGCCGCCCACGAGGCTGCCCAGCGCACGGGACGACTCCACCGGAGTCTTGGTAATAATGCCCTCGAGCAACTCCTGCGCCTTGAGGACATCGTCCAGCGTGACGGGCAGGGTATCGAGGGTATTCACTGACTATTCTCCTTTGTTGGTGTCAACTGCAGGCTCCTGGACGGAGGTGTTATCTGCGGCCTTGGTCTTGCCGGCAGCGCTGCTGCCGCTGCGGGATCCGGCTCCCGGAAGGTGGACTTCCTTGAAGTTGGAGTCGCCATCAGTTTCCGACGATGCGGCTCCAGGCTGCAGCTCGGCCGCGCCTAATCCTTCATCATGTTCCCACGTCCGGCCGGCAATGTAGCGAACCGCCGTGTTTACTACGGCGAGCAGTGGCACTGCGAAGAGCGCTCCGGGAATGCCCGCGAGATAGGATCCGGCAGCTACCGAAAGGATCACGGCCACCGGATGCAGGGCCACAGCCTTACCCATGACCAGCGGCTGCAGGATATGGCTTTCAAGCTGCTGGACAAGCAGGACGATGGCCAGCATGATCAGGGCGTTCACGGGTCCGTTCGCCACGAGGGCCAGCAGGACGGCAATGACACCGGTGACCAGCGCACCCACCACCGGAATGAACGAGCCGATGAACACCAGGACCGCCAGAGGGAGCGCGAGGGGGACCTGGATGATGGCCGCACCAACGCCGATGCCCACGGCGTCGACAAAGGCAACGAACATCTGGATCCGTACGTAGCTGACCATGGACGTCCAGCCACGGCGTCCGGCACCATCGGCGGCCCTGCGTGCTCTCTTGGGCAGAAGCCGGACCAGGAAGCCCCAGATCCGGCTGCCTTCCAACAGGAAGAAGATCAGGATAAAGAGGGCAAGGACCAAGCCGGCCGCGAAGTGACCGGCGGTGCTGCCAAAGGACAGGGCGCCGCTGAGGATGGTGCTGCTGTTGTTCTGCAGGGCGGTGACGGCGTCAGAGACGTACTGGTCAATCTGATCAGCCGTCAGGTGCAGGGGCCCGGCTGCCAGCCAGTCCTGGATCTGCTGGATGCCTGTCAGGGCCTCCGTCCATAGCTCGCCGAATCCTGAGGCAAGCTGCCTGCCTACCAGCGCAAGGGCACCTCCAATGACCCCGATGAAAGCCAACACCGTGATTGCCACGGCCGCGCCGTTGGGCACATTCCGGTTGCGCAGCCAGACCACCACAGGGTAGAGGAGTCCGGCCAGGAGGGCGGCGACCATGACCGGAATGATGAGGAAACTGACCTTGCCCAGCAGCCATACCAACGCACCGATCATCAGTAGGATCAGGCCCATCCGCCACGACCACGCGGCCGCAATGCGCACCCCATAGGGAATGTCTTGGGCAATTTGTTGGTCAGAACGTGATTTGGCGTCCGGTGTTGGCGTCATGAACCCATAATTCCGCAGGCCGCCCCGTATGGGAAACCGGCCCGCCGCGCACATGGCCTAGACGGAGGCGGTAATCCCCCACGTCATGGTCAACGTCTCCCCCGGCGCAAGCCAACGCAGACCATCCCCGCTGTTAAAGGCGTTGGCTGGACCGGTCATGGGCTCAATGGCGACTACTTTTGATCGCCCGGGGAAGGTGTCAGTGACGAACACGTGGACGTACTGGCAGTTCTGGTCCTGCTCGAGTGACACGCTGCGTCCATCCGGCGCGGTCAGCGTATGGCGGGCCACACCGCCGTCGAACGTCAGATTCGTCAAGGCGACGTCAATGTCCAAGCCGCCCACCGCCCGACCGCCAGAAAGGTCAAAGTCGCCCTCCACCTCAGCCGTGCTGCGGGGAATCAAGCGCTCGTCCGCTACCAGGCGGGTGGCTGCCTTGACGGTCAGGACCAAATCCTCGGCGGCTACCTCGCCCAGCCGAAGGTAGGGGTGGGCGCCCAGGACGACGGGAGCATCGTCCTGGGAATCGTTGACCATAGTCTGGGAGACACGAAGGTCCAGGTCTTCGTCCAGCTCATACCGAACGATGTGCCGGACAAGGAAAGGGTAGCCGTGCTGGGGGAAGACGGTTGCTTCCAGTGTCACTGAGAACTCAGACTCGTCCACCAGGGTGTAGCCCGCGTTCCGGAGGAGTCCGTGGCTGGCGTTGTTGCGTGAGACCTCGGTGATATCGAGCTGCTGTTTCTTGCCGTTGAGGTACCAGGCGCCATCCTCCACCCGGTTGGCCCACGGGGCGAGCGTGATACCCGTGGCGCCTGGCGGAATCTCGGCGTCACCGTAACTCTCGGTCAGTTGGACGCCTCCGCGGGAGTACAGCCGAAGACCTGCAGCGAGCTCGGTCACGACGGCGAGCGCATCGTCCCGCCGAAGCTCGAATTGGCGGCCGGTGGCGAAGCGGCGGGGTGCTGCTTCGGCCGGGCTTTGGGCGGCTGGCAAGGATGCAGGGGGCGGGGAGGCAGACATGGCAATACCGTACTGCATGCATGCCTTTCCCCAAGTAGCCAATGTTAGCTTTTGTTTGAAACTATGCGTTTTTGATTGCTTTGTGGGATGATGGACCCATGAGCCGTATGACCAGCACCCGCCTCGCCGACAACCGTGAGTTGATCTACTTTGACGACCCCGGAACTCCTGAGCGCACCCCGGCCTCACTGGTGGATCACCGCGAGCTTCCGGCAAGGGGCGAGCCCGGCGAGGTCAGGTACGACGCCCTGTCCGGCGAATGGGTAGCAGTGGCCGCCCATCGCCAAAGCCGCACCCACCTCCCCCCGGCCCACCAATGCCCCATTTGCCCTACCACTGCCGATAACCCATCCGAGATCCCCGCGCCGGATTACGACGTCGTGGTTTTCGAAAACCGGTTCCCCTCGCTGGGACCGGCACTGGGCGACATTCCGGAGATCCCAGGTCATGGATTCGCCGGCCACGGCGTCACCGGACCTGCCTACGGCCGCTGCGAAGTTGTGGCCTTCACGCCGCAGCACACAGGGTCCTTCGCCGAATTGGGAGAGACCCGCGCCCGCACCGTCATCGAGGCCTGGGCACAGCGCACAGAAGCACTCAGCGCCCTGCCCGGCATCAAGCAGGTCTTCCCGTTCGAGAACCGCGGCGCCGATATCGGAGTCACCCTGCACCACCCCCACGGCCAGATTTACGCGTATCCCTACGTCACGCCCCGGGCCGCCGCCTTGGGCACGGTAGCCCGCAAATACTACGACGACGTCGACGCGAAAGAAACGCTGGGTGCGTCCCTCCTCAAGGCAGAACGCGAGGATGGCAGCCGTATGGTTCTCGAAGCCGAGCACTTCAGCGCCTACGTGCCCTTCGCCGCCCGCTGGCCCCTGGAAATCCATCTGGTCCCCCACCGCAGCGTCCCCGACCTCGCGGCCCTGACGGGCGAAGAACGCGACGAGCTCTCCCACGTCTACCTGGACCTGCTGAAGCGGCTTGATGCCCTCTACCCCACCCCCATGCCGTACATTTCGGCCTGGCACCAGGCACCACTGGACCCGGTCCTGCGCCCGGCCGGCCAGTTGCACCTCCAGCTGACCTCACCACGCCGCGCTGCCGATAAGCTCAAGTACCTCGCAGGCTCTGAAGCAGCCATGGGCGCGTTCATCAATGACACCACCCCGGAAGCCGTGGCCGAGCGACTCCGCGACCTCGCGGCAGCCACCAACACCACACGTTTGGCCGACACCCTGGAAGGCACCCGAGCATGACCACCACCACTGACACCAGCGTGCTTTCTGCCCGCTTCCAGGAAACCTTTGGTTCAGTTCCCGACGGCGTGTGGCAGGCACCGGGACGCGTCAACCTGATCGGCGAACACACGGATTACAATGAGGGCTTCGTACTTCCCTTTGCCATTGATAAGACGGCCAAGGTGGCAATTCGCCTCCGTGAGGACTCCACCGTGCGGTTGTTGTCCTTGTTTGGCGGTCACGGCTTGGTAGAGGCGGAGCTTTCCGGCCTGGAACCAGGATCCGGCGAAGGCTGGTCACGCTATCCACTGGGCGTTGCCTGGGCCTTGAAAGAGCGTGGTATCGACGTTCCCGGTTTTGACCTCCTGCTCGATTCGGACGTTCCGCTGGGTGCCGGGCTCTCGTCCTCCCACGCGATCGAATGTGCCGTTATTTCCGCCCTCAACGACCTCACCGGGGCAGGTTTAGGCGCGGAGGATCTGGTGCTCGCCACCCAGCGCGCTGAGAACGTGTTCGTCGGCGCCCCCACCGGCATCATGGACCAGTCAGCTTCACTGCGCGGAGCCAAGGGTCATGCCGTGTTCCTGGATTGCCGGGACCAGCACGTTGACCTGGTCCCCTTCGATGCCGAGGCATGGGGCCTGGTCCTGTTGGTCATCGACACAAAGGTGTCGCATTCACATGCCGACGGCGGTTACGCCTCCAGGCGCGCTTCCTGCGAGTTGGGTGCCGAAATTCTCGGCGTCAAAGCACTGCGCGACGTCGGCGTGGATTCCTTGGAGGAAGCTGCTGGCCTACTGGATGAGACAACCCTTCGCAGGGTCCGGCACGTGGTCACCGAAAACGACCGAGTACTCCAGACCGTGGAAATCCTCAACAGCGAAGGCCCGGCCAGAATTGGCCCACTGTTGGACGCCAGCCACGTGTCCATGCGCGACGACTTCGAGATCTCCTGCCCCGAGCTCGACCTCGCCGTCGAGACAGCCAGGGCCAACGGCGCGATCGGAGCCCGCATGACCGGGGGCGGTTTCGGCGGCTCTGCCATCGCCCTGACTCCGGTCGGCCAAGAGCAACAGGTGCGTGACGCCGTCGTGCGTGCGTTCGCTGAAGCCGCTTTCACTGCACCGGACATCTTTACCGTGACTCCAGCTGCAGGTGCCCTTCGCTTGGCCTGAACTCTCAGGCTTACGCCCGTCTTCCTTCCAGATGCCGGGCGTAAGCTGGGGCCATGACTGAGGCTGTCATCGTTTCCACTGCCAGAAGTCCAATCGGGCGGGCCTTCAAAGGCTCCCTCAAGGACGAACGCCCCGACGACCTTGCCACCGCCATGGTGCAGGCCGCACTCGCGAAAGTTCCGGGTTTCGATCCTGCCGCCGAAGATGGAGGCGGCCTTGATGACATCCTGCTGGGATGCGCCGAACCCAGTGGCGAAGCGGGCTCCAACATGGCCCGCGTCGTCGCTGTCCTTGCAGGCCTGGACCGCGTTCCGGCGGCGACCATCAACCGGTTCTGCGCTTCCAGCCTCCAGACTCTTCGTATGGCATTCCACGCCATCAAAGCCGGTGAAGCAAACGCGATCATCTCAGCCGGCGTCGAAAGTGTCTCGAGATACCAGAATTGGGCAGGGGCCGGACAGACCGACGCCGGCAACCACAACCCGCTCTTCGAATCAGCAGGCCAGCGGTCAGCCGCCCGGGCGGCGTCGAACATTCCCTGGACGGATCCGCGGCTTGGCGGGCGACTTCCCGATGTCTATATCGCCATGGGCCAGACAGCCGAGAATGTTGCCACAAGTTACGGAATCGGCCGGGCGGAGCAGGACGAGTGGGGCGTGCTGAGTCAGAATCGCGCCGAAGCGGCCATCGCCTCGGGTTTCTACGCCCGCGAAATCACGCCGTACACGCGCAAGGACGGCACCCTGGTTGAGCGGGATGACTCCCCGAGGGCAGGAGTGACCTTGGAAGCTGTATCCGCCCTGGAACCCGTTTTCCGGCCCCAAGGTACAGTGACCGCGGGCAATGCGTGCCCACTGAACGATGGCGCCGCCGCCGTCCTGGTCATGAGTGACTCCCGTGCGCGGGAGCTTGGACTACAACCGCTGGCGCGCGTTGTCTCCACCGCCGTTTCCGCCCTTTCCCCCGAACTCATGGGCATGGGGCCAGTTGAGTCAACGCGGCGGGCGTTGGCGCTGGCAGGACTGACGATTGACGACATCGACCTCGTGGAGCTCAACGAAGCCTTTGCGGTCCAAGTGGTTGCCAGCGCCCGTGAACTGGGCATCGACCCACAGAAGCTCAACGTCCACGGCGGCGCGATTGCCCTGGGGCACCCCTTTGGCATGACCGGAGCGCGCATGACCACCACGCTCCTCAATGGCCTGAAGGAACGCGACGGAACCCTTGGCCTGGCCACGTTGTGCGTGGGAGGCGGCCAAGGAATGGCTGTTGTTTTCGAACGCCTGAGTTGAGGCCTGATTGGGGCCGCGCCCACTGCTTAAACCAAGCCTGTCGTTTAAAGAAAAATGCCCCCGAAGTAATTCGGGGGCATTTTCCTGAACTCGGGCGGACTTAGTCGTCGCCGCGCAAAATCGCCAGAAGCCGAATGATTTCGACGTAGAGCCAAACCAGGGTGACGGTCAGGCCGAAGGCAGCGATCCACGAGTAGCGCTCAGGGGCGCCGGCACGGACGCCTTCTTCGATGCTGGTGAAGTCCATGATGAGCGAGAAGGCTGCCAGGCCAATCGCCAGGATGCCAATGAAGACACCCAGCGGGATGCCTGCAATCGTGATACTCGTGCGCAGGCCGAACGGTTCCTGGACCGCACCAGTCCACATCATGACGAGGTTGATCAGCGCAAAGACCGCGTAGCCGATGGTGGCGATCATGAAGAAGCGCACCATCTTGGGCGTTGCGCGGACCTTACCGCTCTTGAAGAGCATCAGCGTAACGCCGAAGACGGCCAGAGTGCCGATGACCGCTTGGAGGCCGACGCCGGGGAACATTCCGTCAAGAATCCGGGTCAGGCCACCGAGGAAGAGTCCTTCAAGGCCCGCATACGCCAGAATGAGTGCCGGAGAAGGCTGCTTCTTGAAGGTATTGACCAGTGCCAGGACGAAACCGCCCAGTGCACCGACGATCATGAGCATGGTGGACAGGGCCGGAGCTACAAAGAGCGTGATGCCGGCGCCGACGACCAGGGCAACGAGGCAGGCGACGGTCTTCATGATGACGTCGTCGTAGGTCATCCGCCCGGTGTCGGCGGGTCCTGCTGCAGGCTGGTTGTACATCTGCTGCAGTTGTTCGTTGGTCATGTTCTGCTGCGAGGCGGACCAAGCGGACTGCGCGTCGAGGACCTGTCCAGGCGCGCGGCCAGGTGCCTGGTTAAACTGCTGGCCGTACGGGTTGGAATACGGATTTTGCGGAACAGGCGGTGCCTGTTTGGCTCCACGGAAATTCTTTCCGTTGAAGATAGGGTTTCCGCCAAGTGCCATTGCGGGTGTCCTCCTGAAAAGGGCTGAGTGATAATTCACGGTACCAATTACCACGCGCCCAGGGGACAGAAAGTTCCCTTGTTCACCCAGACGAAACTCAACCGTGACACGAATGTGGGAGATTGCTTGTTGCCTATAGCTTCACAGTTGTTATCCGATCGCTATCTTCTGACCTCTATGCGGTGCATTTTTTAGCCGCACTGAGCGGTAACATAGGCCACACATGGGTGACTTAGATCACAATCGAGGCAGCTAGGCAAGAACTGTTCACAAGCCCCATGACCGTTCGCACCGGCTGCAATGGCGCAGCCGGGACCACCCCCACTGTGGAGGTTTCCATTTTGAGAAGCACACTGCGCGACCCGTCCATGAGACGGTCCAAGGGACTGCAGAGAGCCGTGGGGGCGTTCTTCGCAGCCCTCATTGCCACCCTGTTGATCGCCGCCCCCTCGGCGGAGGCTACCACCCCCTCGCCTTCGCCATCCCCAACGAATTTCCAGAACAATATCAGCGGCTTCCTCCGCGACGATGCCCGCGCCCCCATACCGGGTGTGAAGATCAAGGCCTCGGGCAACGGATTTGAAGGGGAAGCCACCTCCGGAGCAAACGGCGCCTGGAGCATAGGTGTCCCCGTGCAGGGCACGTACAGAGTTGAGCTTGATACCTCCACCTTGCCGGAGGGCATCAAGCTGGCCGATGGCCAGGAGAATCCGCGCGATGTCACGTTCAACCAGACGTCCAACCTGTCGGTGATCTTCGCTTTCGGCAAGGGCATCGTCGTCCAGCAACAGGACTTCGGCCAAAACCTCCTCAACCGCTTGGTTGCGGGACTGAGCTTCGGCCTGCTGCTGGCACTTGCCGCCGTGGGCTTGTCCCTCATCTTCGGCACCACAGGCCTCACCAACTTCGCCCACGGTGAGATGGTGACCTTGGGCGCTGTCCTGGTCTTCATGTTCAACGGATTTGGCTTGCCGTTCTGGCTGGCCATCCTGCTGTCGCTGATCGGCGGCGGACTCTTCGGGTATGTCCAGGATGCCGGACTCTGGCGGCCCCTGCGGCGGCGCGGCTCGGGCCTGGTGCCCATGATGATTGTCAGCATCGGCCTTGCCCTGGCTATCCGCTACGTCATCCAGTTCTTCTTCGGCGGCGCCACCCAACAGCTGCCCGGAGCCCAAAGCGCAGAGGTCCAGATCGGGCCCATCTCCATCTCTCCGAACAACCTCTGGTCCCTGTTGATCAGTGCCGTGGTGATTGCCCTGATCGGCATCGTCCTGCTGAAGACCCGTCTCGGTAAAGCAACCCGCGCGGTGGCAGACAATCCTGCTTTGGCGGCTGCTTCGGGCATCGACGTCGACTCCGTTATCCGGCTGGTATGGATTGTTGGCGGCGTCCTCGCTTCCCTCGGTGGCATCCTGTGGGCCTACTACCGGCCCGGGGTGACCTTCGACATGGGCTCGCAAATCCTGCTGCTCATCTTCGCCGGCGTGACGCTCGGTGGTCTGGGAACCGTCTTCGGTGCCCTGATCGGTTCTATCGTCGTCGGTATCTTCGTGGAGCTGACCACTGTCTTTGGCCTCCCCGCCGACCTCAAGTACGTTGGCGCTTTGTTCATCATGATTGTTGTTCTTCTGTTCCGACCGCAGGGTATCCTCGGCCGGCGTGAGCGTGTGGGTTAGGAGCGGGCCATGGACTTCGGATTTATTCTTTCCAGCGCCCTTGGCGAATTGTTCAGCCCGACGACGGCGGCCTACGCACTTGCTGCTTTGGGCCTCGCCGTCCACTTCGGCTACTCCGGCCTGTTGAACTTCGGCCAGGCCGGATTCATGGCAGTGGGAGCCTACGGTTTCGCCATCTCCACGCTGACCTTCAAGACCCCGTTCTTCATCGGCCTGCTGATCGCGGTCCTGTGTTCGGTGATCTTCGCCTTCATCCTGGGTATTCCGACACTCCGCTTGAGGGCGGACTACCTCGCTATCGTCACGATCGCAGCAGCGGAAATCGTGCGTTACGTCGTCACTACCAACCAGCTCACCAGCGTTACGGGTTCGGCAAACGGCCTGGCCGCGTTCGAGGGTGGTTTCTATTCCATGAACCCCTTCCCCGAGGGGTCATACATGGGCATGAACAACCGTGACTTCTTCATCCGCGTTGTCGGGTGGGGCCTGGTCATCATCTGCTGCCTGCTGGTCTGGCTGCTGATGCGCAGCCCTTGGGGCCGCGTCCTGAAGGGCATCCGTGAAGACGAGAACGCCGTGCGGTCGCTCGGCAAGAATGTGTACTCCTACAAGATGCAGGCCCTCATCATTGGCGGCATCCTGGGTGCACTTGCAGGCATGATCTTCACCCTCCCCCGCGGCGCTGTCCAACCCTCCAACTACGGCACAGAGCTCACGTTCTTCCTCTGGACCTGTCTCCTGCTCGGTGGCATGGCAACCGTCCTGGGCCCGGTGATCGGAGCCATGATCTTCTGGGTAGTGCTCTCGCTGACGCAGAGCCTGCTTTATGGGCTCATCGAATCCGGAGTCATCACCTGGCTGACCACCGTTCAGGCCGGCCAGCTGCGCTACATCCTGGTTGGTGTGGCACTGATGCTCCTGATGATCTTCCGCCCGCAAGGCGTCTTCGGCAATAAGAAGGAGCTTGCTTTCGCATGAGTGAGACCAACGAACCAAACAGCAACAACCCAATCAATCCGGCTGGCCCGTCCAACACAGGCAGCACCGGCAGTTCTGTCTACGGCGCCATCCCGTCCGACGAGGCAGGCATCGACTACATGACCGATTCGCGTCCCATTGCGGTCGGGGAAAACACCCCGGGCTGCAAGAAGCGCGATCCGATCGTCGTAGCCGAAAACGTCACCCGTTCCTTCGGTGGCATCAACGCCGTGGACGTGGAATACCTGGAGATCCCCCGACACAAGATCACGGCATTGATCGGGCCAAACGGTGCCGGCAAGACAACCCTGTTCAACCTGCTCACCGGCTTCGACACGCCAAACACGGGCAAGTGGCAGTTCGAAGGAAACAGCATTGCCGGTGTCTCGTCCTACAAAGTGGCGCGCATGGGCATGGTGCGGACATTCCAGCTGACTAAGGTCATGGGCAAGCTGACAGTCATGGAAAACATGCGGCTTGGTGCCGCCGACCAGCCGGGCGAGCGTCTCTCCAAGGCCCTGTTCAAGGGCATCTGGGGTGGCCGCGAGAAGGAGATCACGGCACAGGCGCACGTGCTCTTGGAGAAGTTCAAGCTGGACGCCAAGAAGGATGACTACGCCGCTTCCCTCTCCGGCGGCCAGCGCAAGCTCCTGGAGATGGCACGTTCCCTCATGGTCCGGCCCAAGCTGGTCATGCTCGACGAGCCCATGGCCGGTGTGAACCCTGCACTGACCCAGTCCCTCCTGGACCACATCAAGAACCTCAAGGCTGAAGGCATGACAGTCCTGTTCGTGGAGCACGACATGAACATGGTGCGCCACATCGCAGACTGGGTGGTCGTCATGGCAGAAGGAAAGATCGTGGCCGAAGGTCCTCCCGGGGAAGTCATGAAGAACCCTGCCGTGATCGATGCTTACCTTGGAGCACACCACGACGTCGACCTCGGCGACGCAGAAGGCATCAAGGAACTCGAGGCAGAACTTGAGGCTGACGAAGAGTCGGTGGTGGGAACAGAAGACGCAGGCATCCTGTCCGAGATCGTAGAAACCAAGGAGGACGGGAAATGAGCAGCACCAGCGCAATGCCCGCCTCAGCGGATGCCCCGGCAAGCGATTCAGTCGTCAAAGTCACCAACCTGGTGGCGGGCTACATTCCTGGCGTCAATATCCTCAACGGTTGCTCCATCGAGGCCCGCAAGGGTGAATTGATCGGAATTATCGGTCCCAACGGCGCCGGTAAGTCCACCCTGCTGAAGGCGATGTTCGGCCTGGTCAAGGTCCACTCCGGAACCGTGGTGGTCAGGGGTCAGGATCTCACCGGTTTGAAGGCCAATAAGCTTGTCACCCAGGGCGTTGGCTTTGTCCCCCAGACCAACAACGTCTTCGCCACCCTCACCATCGAAGAAAACCTCCAGATGGGCATGTTCCAGCGGCCCAAGGCGTTCGCCGAGCGCTTCGACTTCGTTGCCAGCCTCTTCCCTGAACTGGCCAAGCGACGTGCCCAGCGAGCAGGTTCCCTCTCGGGCGGTGAACGCCAGATGGTAGCCATGGGGCGGGCACTCATGATGGACCCCGCGGTGCTCCTGCTCGATGAGCCATCGGCGGGTCTCTCCCCCGTCAAGCAGGACGAGACGTTCCTTCGGGTCCACGAGATCAACCGCGCCGGCGTCTCGGTCATCATGGTGGAACAGAACGCCCGCCGTTGCCTGCAGATCTGCGACCGCGGCTATGTCTTGGACCAAGGGAAGGACGCCTACACGGGCACTGGACGCGAGCTCATGAAGGACCCCAAGGTTATCCAGCTGTACCTCGGAACCCTGGCCGACGAGGTCTAGAAGCCGCATCACGCACGCTCGGAGGGCCTTGGGTATACCCAAGGCCCTCCGTCGTTTTCCGGCAACCCGTTGCCAGGCCCACTCCGCGCCCCAAACCCAGCCCCAGACACGCACACCAGGCCCCACAAAACACCCACGTAAAACAAGAACAGGTCCCCTTCCTGGAGAGGAAGGGGACCTGTTCTGTTTGCGGTCTAGTCAGGATTTGGCTTAGAGCTTGCCGAACTCTTCACGGACCGGCTTGTAGGTGTTGTTGTCCTGGTATTCGTAGATACCGATGTAAGCCTCGGTGGGGTCACCGGCGTCGGAGAACGTTACCGGACCCGACTGGCCGTCATAGTCGATATCCTTGCCCTGGCGAAGCAGGGTCACGCAGGAGGCGAAGTCGGTGCACTTCTCGCCGCCTTCAGAGACGTCCTTCAGCTTGGCTGCAATGTCAGTGCCCTTGGTGCTCTTGGCCGCTTCGGAGGCCAGCGAGATCAGGTTTACGGCGTCGTAGGACTCGCCTGCGTAGCTGTAATCCTTCAGGGCCGGATCGATGGCGAGGAGCTTCTGCTTGAAGGCGTCCTTGGCGAACGTACCGGGGATGGTTCCCTGTGCGCCCTTCAAGGTGCCGGCCTGGAAGTCCTTGCTGTAGTCCGAGGTGTTGCCATCAACCATGAACAGCTGCGTGGGCTTGATTCCCTTGCCGGTGATCAGTGGGACGATGCTCTTTGCCTGGTCGAAGGTGATCAGTGCGATGGCGTCGGGCTTGGCGGCAATGACCTTGTCCACCTGGCTGCTGAACTGCGAGTCACCTTCGTTGAAGAGCTCCTCGGCAACAACCTTGCCGCCAGCGGCCTCGAAGGCCTCCTTGACGTTCTTCTGCAGGCCGGTGCCGTAGGCGTCGTTGAGGACGATCATGCCAACAGTCTGGGCGCCACAGGTAGCCATGTAGTTGCCCAGGACCTTGCCCTGCAGGACGTCAGAGGGGGCGGTACGCCAGTACAGGCCCTTGTCGTCCCAGGTGGTGAAGTCAGGGGACGTGTTCGCAGGTGAGAACTGGATGACTCCAGCGCCGGTGATCTGGTTGATGACCGTCTTGGAAACACCGGACGAGGCTGCACCAATAATTGCGCTTACGCCCTGGCCCAGCAGGGCGGTGGTGGACTGGGTTGCGATGTCGGTCTTGGTATCACCGGAGTCACGGTGCACCACCGAAACCGGAGCACCCAGGACGCCACCAGCATCGTTGACTTCCTTGATACCGAGGTTGACGCCAGCAATTTCGGGTGGGCCGAGGAACGCGAGCGACCCCGTCGTCGGCAGCAGCGATCCAAGTTTCAGAGGAGTGGCGGTAGTGGTGGTCGAGGGAGGTACGGGTCCCGTGTTGGTAGCAGCCTGGCTGTTGCCGGCTCCCGCCCCTGCACTCGGAGCCGGGCAGGAGATGCCTGCGGCGGCGGCGGAACTGGACCCGGTCTGGCTCGGCGTGGAGGACCCACCACAAGCTGTGGCCAGGAGGGCAACCCCAATGCCAAGCGCTGTAAGCTTGGCGGCTCGGGGCGCCGCTTGGGAAAGATCAAACATTCGTTGTCTCCTCGATCGAAAGGTGCGAACTGCCTTTGATGCGATAACTCAGGTGTTCCTGATTAAGACTCAAACTAGTGCAATTGATCCGGGAAGATAAGTGATTCAGGTCACATCCCTATAACACTCGTTGCCTGTGGGGAATCTACGAGCCTGCTGGGAAAAGTCCCTGAAGGATAGCCGACAAATGGAAGGGGAGGAATCCTCCTCCCCTTCCATCCTTGTGCCCCAGGTGGGACTCGAACCCACAACACGCGGATTTTAAGTCCGCTGCCTCTGCCAATTGGGCTACTGGGGCGCCCGCACCATGGTATCCCAGCTACACGCGTTCGAATGGCGCCGCGTAGCGAAAGGTTCCCCGGACGCCGTCGGGCCATGCCGGTAATGGCAGCAACTGGAAGTGATCGCCCCAGGCTGTCTCGGGCGGTTCCACACCCAAGGAAGTGGCCGGCACATAGCCGAAGCGCGGGTAGTAAAGGGGGCTGCCCAACAAAGCAATGGCAGGCACCCCTGCCGCCGTGGCGCGCGAGGCGGTCTCGCGCATGAGGGCCGAGCCGATGCCGCGTCGCTGAAACTGGGGAAGCACGCCGATAGGACCCAACCCCACTAGCTCCAGGTCGCCGATCCAGCCGCGGGTGCTGATGGCGTGGCCAACAATGTCCCCGCCAATCTCAGCTACGATGCTCAACTCGGGAATGTACTCGTCGCACTCGAAGAGCTCACGCAGCAAGCCAACCTCCAAGGGAGTCCCCTCAACCGGCTGACCGGTCACCGGAGACACTGAAAAGGCACGTGCCGTCAGTTCCAGGATTTCAGGACGGTCTTCTAGCCGCTCCGTCCGCAGTACCAGTCCCCGGGCCAGCAAACGCAGAACGTCCAACGCGCGGTCGGCGTCCGCTACCGGGACCAGCAAGTGGTCATGATGAAAGCCCGCCAGAACGTTGCAGCTGATGCCTGCGTGCGTCAGTGCCGCACTCACGGCGGCCGTCAAACCCACCGCTTCCAATGCTGAATGAATCTGGAGCGTGATCCAGGAAGCCACGAAATCGTAGGCGAGGCCAAGCCTGTCCGCCTCGTCCCGCCGCATCACCACAGTCAAACCTTCGGCCTCACGGACGGCGGCCTCGATGTCGCCTTCCAGCGGCCTGCCATGCGGCCAAAGCGCGTACACGTAGTCACCATCCCTAATGACGGGATGCAGGGACTCCAGAAGGGTCTTCAGATCGGTTTCGCCAGGCATGGCAACAGCTTAAGCGACGACGGCCACTCCCCTCAGGGGAGCAGCCATCGTCGGACGTGCGTACTACTTGGCGTCAGCCGATACCGGAGTCTTGTCCTCGGCAGGCTTTTCCGCAACAACAGGCGCGGGAGCAGGTGCAGCAGCCGGCTTGGGGGCCGGGGTTGCAGCCGCAACGAAAGCGCCACGCGGGTTGTCCAGGTCAATCAGCTGCGTGGTGTCGCGGCCTGCGAAGAAGGCCAGGATCCAGCCGAAGATCACGCGGAACTTGCGCTCAACCGTGGGCATGGCCATGCCGTGGTAGCCACGGTGTGCCAGCCAGGCGAGGCCGCCCTTGAGGCCGATGCGGCCCAGCAGGTTGATGTTGGCAACACCCTTCCACTCGCCGAAGCCGGCCACAGCACCAAGGTTCTTGTGCTTGTAGTCGTGCAGCGGCTTGTCCCAGCGGGAAGCCCAGAGGTTCTTGGCGAGCTTCTTCGCCTGGCGGAGCGCGTGCTGGGCGTTGGGGACGCAAGTACCGTCCGGCAAGCCCTTGCCCGTGAGGTCCGGAACAGCGGCGATGTCGCCGGCTGCCCAGGCGTTCTCGACGATGCCTTCGTCGCCGGCAATACGGAGGTCCGGGAGGACGCGGACACGGCCGCGCGGTTCCAGCGGGAAGTCCGTTGAACGGATCATCGGGTTGGCCTGCACACCGGCAGCCCACACGAGGGTGTCAGCTTCAACTTCACCGGCGGACGTCTTGTCCGGGAGGTTGATCAGCTTGAGGTTGCCTTCAGCGCTGTCCAGGGAGGTGTTGAGGAGGACCTCGATATCGCGGCTACGCAGGTGCTCTACGACCCACTCGGCCTGGGATGCGGTGACCTCGGGCATGATGCGGCCCATGGCCTCAACGAGGATGAAGCGGACTTCTTCCTGGCGGACACGCGGGTTGTTCTTGACCGCGGCGCGGGCGAGGTCTTCCATTTCGGTGAGGCATTCGATGCCGGCAAAACCGCCACCGACAACCACGAAAGTGAGGGCCTTGGCGCGCTCTGCGGGGTCCGTCATGGTGGAGGCGGCTTCGATGCGCTCCAGGACCTTGTTGCGCAGGGCTACGGCTTCCTCAATGGTCTTCAGGCCGATGCCCTTGTCAGCGAGGCCCTTGATCGGGAATGTGCGGGTGATGGCACCAGCTGCGATGACGACGTCGAAGTACGGAATCTCGAAGGTAGCTTCACCATTGGCCGGAGCCACAACCGCGGTGCGGTTGGCGTGGTCGATGCTGGTGACGCGGCCCTGGATGAGCTCGGTCTGCTTGAGGTGCTGACGGTGGGAGACAACGGCGTGGCGTGCCTCGATGTTGCCACCAGCGACCTCGGGGAGGAACGGCTGGTAAGTCATGTAGGGCAGTGGATCTACGACGGTGACGATGCCACCTGCGTTCGCGATCTTCTTCTGCAATTTAAGGGCTACGTACAGGCCGACGTAGCCGCCGCCGACGACGAGAACCCGGGGACGGTCAATGAGCTCTGGGGTGGTTGCCATGAAACCAGAGTACAGCACTTTGTGAAAATCTTCACTAGCTACTTCCGGGTGGGCGGATCCACCGCTTCCAACGTTCCCGTTTCTGCCTCTTCCCCAGCAGTGGAAGGGTTCTTGGCGACCCTGCGCAGCTGAATGAAAGCGCCCACAACGATCACTGCAAAAATGCCGCCGAACCCGAGCACGACGGCAGCCGGAAGGGCGTCATCAACATGTGCAGGAGTGGCGGCGACGGGAACGGTCGGATCTGCCAGGGTGGGTGCCGCGCTTGTAGGACTGGCCACAGGAGCCTCGGAGGGGGTGCTGAAGTCGCCTCGCCGGTGGACGCGGATCCAATCCGCGATCGATCCGAGCGGGTTGGTGCTTGTGGTCTCTACCTCATCCTTCAGCGCTGCCTCTGCGTTGAGCACACCGTAGCCGTAAAGGGGGTCCTTGCCAGGGGCGCCGGCGTCCTTGGCCGTGCTCACAATCCTGTTGATGACCTGCTTCGCACTCATGTCAGGCCACTTGGACCGGATGAGCGCGGCCACGCCGGAAACGATGGGCGCGGACCCGGAAGTTCCAGCCCATTGCGCGTATCCGCCGCCGGGAAGGCCGCCAAGGAGGTCTTCTGCCGGTGCTGCAACGCCAATGCTGATCCCTTGGGAGGAGGAGTCGACGCTGGCCCGGCCATCGCCGTCGAGCCCTGCCACGGTGAGCACACCGGGGATGGTGGCAGGAGCTCCAACCTGCACGTTGCCACCCACCCGGTTGCCCGCGGCGGCGACGATCACCACATCCTTTTGCTCGGCATACAGGAAGGCCGCATCCCAACTTTGAGGCCAAACCGGTGAGGTGCTGCCCAGGGAAATATTGATGACCTTCGCGCCATTGTCCACGGCCCAGCGCACGGCGTCTGGAATCTGCTCCTGGTCCGTCTTGCCTCCCGGGTTCGGTGACCCCAGCCAAGTGGATACTGCCAGGATCTCCGCCTCAGGCGCGACGCCGATGATCCCGTCCGGTCCTCCGGCAGGAGGAACGGTGGGCGAGGCTGAGGGCGACGGGGAAGCTGTGGGCGTGGTGTGTCCGCGCCCGGCCAGCATGGTGGCCACAAGGGTTCCGTGCTCTGTCTTGGCGCCTATGCTTTTCTGTCCGTTGGGCGCTCCGGCTCCGGAAACGTCCGTTCCGCCCACCACGACGCCCTTCAGGTCAGGGTGGTTCCCGTCAATTCCGCTATCGATGATGGCGACCTTGACACCTGCTCCCTTGGAGACCTGCCAGGCATTCGTGATTCCCGATTCCTTAAGCCAGTACTCCTTGTCCCGCCAGGCGTCCGCCACCGCTGCCGGCGCAGTCAACAGCGCACCGGCCAGCGCTCCCCCGGCCAGCATCGTGGCCAGGGCAGCAGAAAACAGGCGGTGGCATCGCAGGGTCATACGGAGTCCCGGATACTCAGGGCAATCCCATCCAGGATGTCATGCTCGCTGGAAATTGCACCGCTGATGGAACCGTTGCCCACGGCGGCAAGCCTTTCCAGGATTCGCCGCCACACCAAGGCTCCAGCTCCAATGACGTCCACGCGGCCTGGATGCATGTAGGGAAGAACGGCCCGTTCGTCGCGGGTCATCTCCAGCAGGCTGGTGCACGCGTCGCTAATGGTTTCAATATCGAGATAGGCGCCGTGGATCCGGTCCGGCTGGTACTCGCTCAGGCCCAGGGCGTGCGCAGTGATGGTGGTGATGGAACCCGCGACGCCAACCACGGCTGTGGCACGGTCAAGCGGAACGGTCTGCGCAGCAAGGTCAAGTGCGGCGTCGACGTCGGCCTCTGCTGCTGCAATCTGCGCCGCAGTAGGCGGGTCGCTGCGAAGGTGCCGCTCGGTCAACCGCACACAGCCGATGTCCACCGAACGCGCAGCAATCACGCCATTGGCGTCGCCGAGCACGAATTCGGTGCTACCACCACCCAGGTCAACCACCAGCACCGCGTCATCCCCTGTGACCGGCAAAACGCTGCTGGCACCTGCGAAGGACAGCGCAGCTTCCTCATCACCGGAGATAACTTCGGGCTCCACACCCAGAAGCTCCCGGATTCCGTCAACGAAGACCTGGCGGTTCCGGGCGTCGCGGGTGGCCGAGGTGGCGGCAAAGCGCACGCGCGCGGCACCGTGTTCACGGATAAGTGCTGCATAGTCCGCGGTGGCGGAGAAGGTGCGTTCCAGGGCCTCCGGAGCAAGTTCTCCGGTAGCGTCTACGCCCTGTCCCAGCCGGACCACGCGCATTTCACGCACGACGTCGGTCAGCGGCCCGGGCGCCCCGTTCGCCGAGGCGTCGGCAATGAGGAGGCGGATGGAGTTGGTTCCGCAGTCAATGGCGGCGACCCGGCTCATGCGTCCTCCACCAATTCGCTGCCGGACCCGGCTTTGGGTTTACGGACCGGCGCCGGGCGCCCTACGATGTCAGGCAATCCTTGAGGACCGTGACGGCTAAGATCCCTCGAGGGAGCCTCGCCCGCAGTGTCCCAGGCGCCATCGCAGTAGCAGCGGTCCTTGGTCCACCACTCTGCGATAGCGTCCAAAGCTTCGTCACCCAAGGGGTTGACCCCGGGACCGGCCGCCAAGGAGTGGCCGACCAGGACGTGCAAGCACTTGACGCGGGTGGGCATGCCACCGGCGGAGATCCCATCGATTTCCGGCACGGCCCCCGTCCCGGAACGTCCAGCGATGTCATTGCGTGCCTGCAGGTAGGCCTCGTGGGCGCCAAGATACGCGTCCGCAAGTTCCTGATCGGCGGTAAGCCGATCATTCATTTCATTCATCATTCCGCCCGCTTCCAGCCGCGACACTGCGGAGGTGATGACCGGGTGGGTCAGGTAGAACGTGGTGGGAAATGGAGTCCCGTTGCTGAGCCGGGGTGCCGTGGCCGCCACGAGCGGGTTCCCACATACACAGCGCGCGGGAATCTCCACCACGTCCCGCACCGGCCTGCCCAGCTGGCGGCTGAGGACATCGAGGTCGTGTGCTGATGGCTGGCGGGATTCCTGCGGCACGGCTGCCGTGTTCTCTTCCACTTGCGCTGCCAACCTTCCTGCCCTTTTGGCCATGTCCTGGAAGGACACGACGGCGGCGGGCACCGCGTCTAGTCTGTTGCCGATCGTCTGATTGACTCCCAGAGCGCATCCACCCAGGGCAGGTTTGCCGGGTTTGCGGATGAGCCGGAGCCGGTGCGGCCCCCAGGGGTACCGGCGGCTTCTTCCCCGCCAAATACCCAGTAACCCGTTTCACCCGGCATAACCATGTTAATGCGGTCGCGGGCCTGCTGTTTCACGTAGTTGGGATCCTGCCACCGGGAAAGCTGCTTATTCAGCTCAGCCTGCTCTGCCTGCTTGCTGGCGATCTCGGCCTCCAGGGCGGAGATTTCGGCGCGCTTCTCCAGAAAAATCCGGACCGTGGGCGCGAGCATGATGGTGATGGCAATCATGACCACAGCCAACGCCAGCATCCTGCCCGAGAACGCCTTGGCAGGTACAGGATCGAGATCCTGGGCATCACGGGTGCCGTTGCCGGAGGCTTTGTCTGAAGCTTTCGTGGACGCGGCGGGGCTGTTCTTGGTTGCGGGGCTCTTCTTGGTTGAAGGGCTGTTCTTGGTGGCCGGGGTCTTGCCGCTGCCTGGAGCCTTAATGGCTGGGAGCTTGGTATTGCCTGGAGTCTTGGAACCGCTGGAGGACCTCGTGCTGCCCGGGGTTTTGGGAGCCGAGGGCTTCCTGGTGGCCGCTTTCGGCGTCGAGGATTCCGCAGAGCCGCGGGAGGCGCCGAACTCAGCCTCGATGACGTCTCCACCGGCAGGGTCTGCGCTGTTTGGCGTGCCCACCGGGTTGGGCCGTGCCGGACCGTTGGCCGTGCCTGCGCTGTTCGGCCTTCCTGCGCTGTTCGGCCTTCCTGCGCTGTTCGGCCTTCCGAGGGCGTCGGCCCTGGGAACCTTTGGACGACGGGTGGCCATGACACTCCTGTAATGCCCGGTGCTTGCCTGGCGGGTTGCTGCGCTTGCCCTGCGCGTAACGTACGTGTGCGGAACTTGCGTAGGTCCTGCTGTGCCCGCGGCTCCGCAGGCAAGCGTTAAACAGAACCGGTGGCTATGGTCTTTCCACCATAGCCACCGGTCAGCCGTTTTCGCGGAATGCTAGCCCTTGAAACGCGGGAACGCGCTGCGGCCGGCGTAGCGTGCGGCGTCGTCGAGTTCTTCTTCGATGCGCAGGAGCTGGTTGTACTTGGCGACGCGCTCGGAGCGGGCCGGGGCACCGGTCTTGATCTGGCCCGCGTTGGTGGCAACGGCGATGTCAGCAATGGTGGTGTCCTCGGTTTCGCCGGAGCGGTGCGAGGTGATGGTGGTGTAACCGGAACGCTGTGCCAGGGAAACGGCATCCAGGGTCTCGGTCAGGGAACCGATCTGGTTGACCTTGACCAGCAGGGAGTTGGCCGTGGCAGCGCTGATTCCCTGCTGCAGGCGGACCGGGTTGGTGACGAAGAGGTCATCGCCAACCAGCTGGACTTTGTCACCGATGGTGTCGGTGAGGGTCTTCCAGCCTTCCCAGTCGTTCTCGTCCAGCGGGTCTTCAATGGAGACCAGCGGGTAGTCGGCAACGAGCTCGGCGTAGTAGGCGCTCATTTCCGAGGCGGTCAGTGCCTTGCCTTCGAACTGGTAAGCACCGTCCTTGTAGAACTCGGAAGATGCAACGTCCAGGGCAAGGGCGATGTCCGTACCCGGGGTGTAGCCGGCGTTCTTGATGGCTTCCTGGATCAGGTCCAGCGCAGCGCGGTTGGACGGCAGGTTGGGGGCGAAGCCACCCTCGTCACCGAGGCCCGTGGAGAGGCCCTTTTCCTGGAGGACAGCCTTGAGGTTGTGGTAGACCTCAACGCCCCAGCGCAGGCCTTCGGAGAAGGTCTCGGCACCGATCGGGGCGATCATGAATTCCTGGATGTCAACATCGGAGTCCGCGTGCGAGCCACCGTTGAGGATGTTCATCAGCGGAACCGGGAGGACGTGTGCGTTCGGGCCACCGAGGTACTTGTACAGCGGCAGGTCCGAGGAAGCAGCGGCTGCGTTGGCAACGGCCAGGGAAACACCCAGGATGGCGTTGGCGCCGAGCTTGCTCTTGTTCGGGGTGCCATCGAGGTCGATCATGGCCTGGTCGATGCTGCGCTGGTCCGTTGCGTCGAAACCAATGAGTGCCGGCGAGATCTCGTCGATGACCGCGTCAACGGCCTTCTGGACACCCTTTCCGAGGTAACGGCCTTTGTCGCCGTCGCGGAGTTCAACAGCTTCGTGCTCGCCGGTGGAGGCGCCGGAGGGAACTGCTGCGCGGCCGATCTGGCCGTCGGAAAGCAGGACCTCAACTTCTACGGTCGGGTTTCCGCGGGAATCAAGGATTTCGCGGGCGTGGATGGCATCGATAAGCGCCATGGATGTGCTCCTTATGGGCAAATTACAGGAATGTGGAGGGAAATTCTCAACGTCCTCGTCGCTACTAGCGTAGTCGAGAGTGGCTTAGGTTACGGAACGGGTTCAAACTCCTCGCGTCATGAAGGCTGGGCCTTCCCGTTCTGAAACGATCGAACTGCTGCGCGCAGGGCACGCTCGGCGTCGAGCCCTTGCTCCCGGGCACCGGCAACGACGGCGAGCAACAGTTCACCCAGCGCCTCTTCGGTGTCTGGAACCGCAGGAAGCCCGACGGCGGTTGCCTGGCTTTGGGCGTCGATCGACAGACCCGCACGGGCAGCACGGTCCAGGGACTTTTGCGCCCCTGCCAAGGCGGGTAGGTGCGGTGGAATTCCCTCGAACGGATCGGCACGGCCGGGCTTCTCGGAACGCTTCACGGCATCCCACTTCAGGACGATTTCCTCGACCGTCGCCGGGAACGTGGCCTGCAGCGAACCGTCCGGCTTGAAGACGTGTGGATTGCGGCGGACCATCTTCGCGTTGATGCCGCGGGCTACGGCATCAAAGTCGAAGCTGCCGCGCTCCTCGGCAAGCCGGGCGTGAAGCACCACTTGAAGCAGCACATCGCCCAGCTCACCGCGGAGCTCCTCGTCCCTGGCCGGCGATTCCCCGGCCTCAATCGAGTCCACAACCTCATACGCTTCCTCGATCAAGTACTCCACCAAGGATTCATGCGTGAGCGCCCCCATCCAGGGGCAGTGATCACGCAGCGACGCGATCGTCCGGATCAGCTCCGTAATCCCGGCTCCGGACTCGTTAGCCGAGGTTGGCGTAGGCATCGTTGATGTACTCGACCAACGCTTCACGCTCGTCCAGCGGCAGGAAGGCGGCCTCTGCGGCGTTGAGTGTCAGTTCGAGCAAATCATCGAGGTCGTAGTCGAAGGTTTCCACCAGGAGCTCGAACTCATCCGTCAGCGTGACACCGCTCATGAGCCTGTTGTCCGTATTGATGGTGACGTTGAAGCCGAGCTGGAAAAGCATGTCCAACGGGTGGCTCTCGATGCCTTCGCCGAAGCTGGAGATGGCACCGGTCTGGAGGTTCGATGACGGGCAGATTTCCAGGGGAATTCCGCGGTCGCGTACCCAGGCGGCCACGCCGCCGAGTGTCACCATGCCGATGGTGTCCTCGCCGTCGTCGTCGGAGTTGTCCTCAAACTCCACCGTGATGTCCTCGGCAATCCGTACCCCGTGCCCAAGCCGGAGGGCGCGTCCGTCCACGAGGGCCGACTGGATGCTGTCCAGGCCTGCGGCCTCACCGGCGTGGACCGTGGCCGGGAAGTTGTTCTCGGCAAGGTAGGTGAAGGCGTCCTTGAAGCGGGAGGGCAGGAAGCCGTCTTCGGCGCCTGCAATATCGAAGCCGACAGCGCCGTTGGCGCGGTGTCGAACGGCCAGCTCCGCGATTTCCTGGCCGCGGTCGGCGTGGCGCATTGCAGTGATGAGTTGCCCCACCTGAATCTGCTGGCCGCGTTCTTCCGCCGCATCCACGCCGGCTTCGAGGCCACCCTGGACCGCTTCCACCACTTCATCCAGGGTCAGGCCCTTTTGCAGGTGCTGTTCGGGGGCCCAGCGTACTTCACCGTAAACGACGCCGTCCTCAGCGAGGTCTTCCACGAATTCCTTCGCGACCCGGAACAGGCCCTCCTTGGTCTGCATCACGGCAATCGTGTGGTCAAACGTTTCCAGGTACCGCACCAGCGAACCGGAGTCGGCAGATTCGCGGAACCATTCGCCCAAGGCAACCGGATCAGTGGAAGGCAGCGTGTGGCCGACGGCCTGCGCCAGTTCGATGATGGTTGCAGGCCGCAGTCCTCCGTCCAGGTGGTCGTGGAGGGAAACCTTGGGAAGGCTCTTCAAATCGAAGTCGAGGGCAGGGGCGGCATCAACAATGGGCTCAGTCACGTACTAACTGTAGGGGGACCGCAGGTGCTTAGCCAGCAGGCTTGGAGAGGTCGACGCCGGCGACAGCGTTTCGCTGCGGGTCCGCCTTGGGTGCCTCCGCAGATGCTGCCGCCTCACGGGCGTGGTCCTTCTTCTCCGTGTCCTTCTTCTCCAGGTACTTGTGCCACCAACGAAGAACGTGGTCCACAACAATGCCCAGGATCACCGCGAACGCCACGGCAATGCCCACGCCAAGCAGCGGGTTGTTGTGCACCCATTGGCCGGCGAGAATGCCGATGCCGATGGAGTAGCAAACCCACGTGACGCAGGCAAAGGCATCCAGGAAGAAGAATGTCCTGTGGCGGAACCCCGTCTGTCCGGCAACGTAGTTCACAGCCACACGTCCCCAGGGAATGTAGCGGGCCGTGAAGATCAGGACTGCCCCACGTTTGTCCAGCTCATACTGGGCCCAGGCAAACATCTTCTGGACCTTGGGGCGCCGCATCCATTTCCAGCGGTTCAAGCCAATCTTGCGGCCCAGCATGTAGGCCATGTTGTCGCCGGCCATAGCGCCCACCAGTGCCGTGCCACCGAGGATCCACAGGTTGGGTTCACCGTTGTGGAGGGACAGTGCCGAGAGGCCAACGATGGCTGTTTCGCTGGGAAGGATGGTGGCGAATCCGTCAATGAAGAAAAAGACCAGAAGGACCGGGTAAATCCAAGGCTGCCCAGCTGCATGCTCGAGCATTTGGTTCAAAAACTCCACGCGGCGGTAGCTCCTAGGCGAATATGACTTGACACTGTGACGGAAGTCGCTCTTAGTGTCCCATGGCCGGGACGTCGTTCGCTACGCCCCAGCCTCGGGATCACACACTTAACGGTACGCGTGGACTACGCGTTCCGTCGTCAGCCGCCAGACTGATCTCCCGGCGTCGTTCACGTCATACCGTGGGTGGAGGCGGCGCTTCTTCCTCGGCGATATTTGTGCCTTCAGCGATGTTCTTACGGTCCAGCGGGACCGATCCCCGGACCTTGCTGATGATGCGGTCGATGATGATGCCCAGGATCACCGCCACCACAATCGCAATCACTGCGCCCAATAGATGGTTGTGCTCGAACCAGACCCCAAAGAAGTATCCCAGGACCACCGAATAGCTGGCCCACAGGATGGCCGACATTGCGGTCAGCCCAATAAAGCGGCGGTGGTTAAAGTGCGTGGCACCGGCCGTCAGGTTCACCGCCACCCGACCGATGGGAATGAAGCGCGCCACCATGATGAGTGAGGCTGACCTCCGTCGAAGTTCCTTCCCAGCCCAGCGGAAGGCTCCTTGCATACGCTGGGTTCGCATCCAACGCCAACGCTGGATCCCGATCCTGTGTCCTATCAGGTAGGCAATATTGTCGCCTGAGAAAGCGCCAAGTGCTGCCACGACCGCGAGCAGCCACACGTTGGGTGAGCCTCCGCTGCCGGAGACAGCACTCAAGCCCACCACCACGGACTCGCTGGGAATGGGTGGGAAGAAGCCATCGATCAGGCAGCAGGCCAAAACCAGGAACAACACCCACGGCTGCTGGGCCGCGGCGAGAATGAAATCGTTGATGGCCTGCACGGGATCTAAGCCTAGGCGATCCTGTCGATGATCAACTGATGGGCTGGTCGTGAGCCCTCCGGTGCAATCACCACGGCGTCCTGTAGCGCTTCCTTGGCCCGCTCAAACTTCTCAGCAGTATCGGTCAGGAGAGTCATCAACGGTTCGCCGGCCCGGACCAGTGCGCCCGGTTTGGCATGAAGGCGCACACCGGCTCCGGCCTGGACCTTGTCCTCCTTGCGGGCGCGGCCAGCTCCGAGGCGCCATGCCGCAACGCCCACGGACAGGGCATCCAGCTCCACCAGGACGCCATCAGCGGGCGCGTAGACCACCTCGGATTCCTTGGCCACCGGCAACGCCGCGCGTGGATCGCCGCCCTGTGCTTCGATCATCCGGTTCCAGACATCCATGGCGCGCCCATCCTTGAGGGCGGCCGCGGGATCGGCGTCGTGAATGCCGGCACCGGCCAGCATCTCCTCGGCCAAGCGGACAGTCAGTTCGACGACGTCTTCCGGACCGCCGCCCGCAAGGACCTCCACCGATTCCTCCACCTCGATGGCGTTGCCTGCTGTCAGGCCCAGCGGCGTGGACATGTCGGTCATCAGTGCCACCGTGTGAACGCCCGCGTCCTTCCCCAGGGCCACCATGGTCTCCGCCAGCTCCCGCGCCCGCGCCTCGTCCTTCATGAAGGCACCGGAACCCACCTTCACGTCCAGTACCAACGAGCCGGTGCCTTCTGCGATCTTCTTACTCATGATCGAGGATGCAATCAGCGGGATCGCTTCGACGGTTCCCGTGACATCGCGCAGGGCGTAGAGCTTCTTGTCAGCCGGCGCGAGACCGGATCCGGCAGCACAAATGACCGCTCCGACGTCCTGGAGCTGCGCCATGATCTCCTCATTGCTCAGGTTCGCGCGCCACCCGGGAATG
This sequence comes from Paenarthrobacter aromaticivorans, assembly GCF_019038615.1. Classification (NCBI taxonomy): domain Bacteria; kingdom Bacillati; phylum Actinomycetota; class Actinomycetes; order Micrococcales; family Micrococcaceae; genus Paenarthrobacter; species Paenarthrobacter aromaticivorans. The sequence continues at coordinate 170,788 of NZ_JAHOPC010000005.1, read as the reverse complement.
GCTTCGAGCTTGTCCAAGGTGCCGCCAGTGTGGCCGAGTCCGCGGCCTGAAAGCTGCGGAACAGCCACCCCAAAGACCGCCACCAGCGGGGCCAACGGGAGCGTGATCTTATCCCCCACCCCACCGGTGGAGTGTTTGTCGCTCGTAGCCTTCCGGCCGCCGTCGGGCGTTGTCAGCGAGGAAAAGTCCATCCGCTCCCCGGAGGCGATCATCGCCGAAGTCCAGCGCGAGATTTCCTCACGGTTCATGCCGTTGAGCAGGATCGCCATGTTCAATGCCGCCATCTGCTCCTCGGCGATAACACCGCGTGTATAGGCGTCGATCGTCCAGTCGATCTGTTCCGGTGTCAGCGTGCCTTTGTCGCGTTTGATGGAAATAATCTGAACGGCGTCGAAGGCTTCAGTGCTTCTCACGTGGTTTCCTCCAGGTTTTCGGGACCAAAGGCGTCAGGCAACACTTGGTCCATGGATTTGATTCCCTGCGTTGTCATGAGCTGCATGCCGGGCGCCCGGAACTCGAAGAGCAGCTGACGGCAGCGCCCGCATGGCATGAGGACGTTCCCTTGGCCATCGACGCAGTAGAAAGCCGCGATCCTGCCCCCGCCGGTCATGTGGAGTTGTCCCACCAAAGCGCATTCAGCACAGAGGGTCAGACCATAGCTGGCGTTCTCCACGTTGCAGCCGCTGACGATCCTGCCGTCCTCGGTGAGGGCCGCAGCCCCCACCGGGAACTTGGAATACGGGGCATAGGCCCGTTCCATGGCCTGTACTGCAGCTTCTTCCAGTGCATGCCAATCGACGCGCCTTTCGTGAAGAGTCGTCATCGTCAGCCCTTCACGTACGGTATGCCGCTTGCGGCAGGTGGCCGCGACCTGCCCACCAAACCTGCGACGGCGAAGATGGTCACCAGGTACGGCAGCATGGCCATGAACTGGCTTGGCACAGGGGTACCAATGATGCCCAGAATCGATTGCAGGTTGTACGCAAAGCCGAACAGCAGCGAGGCCAGGAAGGCACCGATCGGATTCCATCGCCCAAAGATCAGGGCCGCCAGGGCGATGAAGCCACGGCCGCCGGAGATTTCCTTGGTGAAGGAGTCGATGGTCACCAGCGTGAACACGGCACCACCGATGCCGGCGATCGCACCACCAAGTGTCACGTTCCAGAAACGGGTGGCGTTGACGTTGATGCCAAGGGTGTCCGCAGCCTGCGGGTGCTCGCCGACAGCGCGGACGCGCAAGCCCCAACGGGTCTTGAACAGGCCGAACCAGACTATGGCGACGGCCACGTACATGAGGTAGCCCGCGATGGATTGCTCAAACAGGATCGGCCCAATGATGGGAATATCCGAAAGGAATGGAATCGGCAGGATATCCAGGCGGCCAGGGGTGTTGAACTGCTCCTTGTTCGGAACCATGACGGTGCCGAACAGGAAGCCCGTGAGGCCGGAGACCAGCACATTCAAGACAACGCCCACAATGATCTGGTTGACGAGGTATTTGATGCTGAAGACCGCCAAAACCATGGACACTACGGCACCAGCTGCTGCGGCAGCGATCAGGCCGACATAGGGGCTGCCAGTCACCGTGGCAACCAAAGCGGCGGTGAAGGCACCTCCGAGCAGCTGGCCTTCGATGGCGATGTTCACAACGCCCACGCGCTCACACAAGACGCCGGAGAGGGAACCAAACACCAGGGGAACTGCCAACGTCACAGAACCCGCAACCAGGCCGGCGAGGGAGATGGACGGCTGGCGTGCACCGGCAACAATCCAAACCAGCAGGGCGAAGACGAACACCACGGCGAAGGCGATGGGCAACCACTTCGGCGAGCGCTCCCCCCGTGTCCACAGGAAGATGGAGTAACCCGCCATGGCCAGGAGCAGGATGGCCAGGACAATGCCACCTACTTGCCCGGGAATCATCAGCGCCGGTACCGCGAAAGCGTCGCCGGGATCACTGATCTTCATCTCCGCAGTCTGATCCGGACCCATGAGGCCGAAGAAGATGAGCGCTATGAGTGCCAGGACGCCAAGCGAAACAGGGACCTTCAACGATGGGCGAAGTCCAGGCAGTGCTGTTGCTCCCGCCATGGGGGCGGTGGATGTTGCGCTCACTTGGCACCTCCAGCGGCGTTGGCAAGGGCAGCTTTCCGGGCGGCCTTCGGTGTCCTGTTCTTCTTCTTGGGTTCAAGCCGGAAGATCGACCTGATCAGTGGCGGTGCTGCGATGAACAGGACGATCAGTGATTGGACCACCAACACGATGTCGATCGGCGTGCCCGTTTGGATCTGCATCTGGACTGCACCAGCCCGGAAAGCACCAAACAGGAGGCCCGCGAAGAACGTGCCCCAAGGAGTGCTTCGGCCAAGCAGCGCAACCGTGATGGCGTCGAAGCCGATCTGCGCTGCAATGCCGCCGGTCAGCACCTTTTCCGTACCCGCTACCTGGGCAACTCCGCCAAAGGCTGCGAGCGCGCCGGCAAAGGCCATCACAAGGATGGTGGCCCGGGGTACCTTGACCCCTGCTGTTCGTGCGGCCACAGGGTTGGCTCCGACAGCCCGGAACTCAAAGCCAATGGTGGACCGGTTCAACATCCACCACACGCCGTAAGTCAGTAACACCGCCACCAGGAAGCCCAGGTGGAGCCGGGAACCTGGAATGATCACCGGGTAGGCAGCAGTATCGTCCAGCCGCGGCGAGATGGGGCTGTTATCCCCAGGGCGCCGGAAGGCAGCGGTGTTCAACAGGAAGTCCAGGAGGAACAGCGCGACGTAGTTGAGCATGATGGTCACGATGACCTCGTGCGCACCGGTCCTGGCTTTGAGGACCCCAACGATCGCACCCCATGCGGCGCCGCCGAGCACGCCCATGATGATGACGAGCAGCAGGTGGAGCCCGAACGGCAAATGCCAGGTAAAGCCCACATAGGCAGCCAACGTGGCGCTGATGATGATCTGCCCCTGGGCACCGATGTTGAACAGGCCGGCGCGGAAGGCCAGGGCAACTCCCAGGCCAGCGCAAATCAGGGGCGTGGCTACCGTCATCGTTTCAAGCAGCGGCATGAGTCCTTGGCGGGGGTTGAATACCGAGCCCTGGAACAATGCGACGTAGCTCTTGGTCATGGCATTCCAGAGCGCCAGCAGGAAATCGGTAGGCCGTGCGAAGAAATAGCCCGCGGTCTCGGCAACCGTCTTGTCCGTACTTGCAATCAGCAAACCGCCCAGGAACAGTGCCACGATGACCGCCAGGACGGACACGAAGCCGTTGCCCATGACGATCCTGCGCATCGTGCTGCCTTCGTGGTGGCCGGTGTCCCCGCTCTGCGAGGACACAGGAACGATTGACGGCTCCAGCGTGCCGCCGGCCGTGTCCAGTGCGACGTCCGCCGCGCGCACTTCCGCGGCGGATTCTTCGGGAGTCTGGTCCTTACTGGGGGTCTGGTCCTTGCTGGGGGTCTGGTCCTTACTCGTCATGGGAGCCTCCTTCCGGGCCGACGCCGGCCATCATCAGGCCAAGGGTGTCTCGGGGAGTCCCCGCAGGGACAATACCCACGAGCTTCCCCTTGTAAAGCACGGCGATCCTGTCCGCGAGTTCGATCACTTCATCGAGTTCCGTGGAGATGATCATCACCGGCGTTCCCACGTCCCGTTCGGCAACGATGCGTTTGTGCAGGAATTCGATGGAGCCGACGTCCACGCCACGCGTGGGCTGGCTTGCGATGAACAGCCGCAAGGGCCTGGAGAGCTCACGCGCCATGACCACTTTTTGCTGGTTGCCGCCGGAGAGGGTTCCGGCCGCAGCTCCCGCGGAGGGCGTCCTGATATCGAACTCCTGGATCTTGGCTTCGGCATTTTCTGCAACCTTGGAGGGCTTCATGCTGATGCCGCTGGCAAACGGTGCTTGGTCGTAAAGGTCCAGCACCAGGTTCTCGGCAACAGAGAAGGGACCCACCAGGCCGTCCACTGTGCGGTCTTCCGGGACAAAGCCGACGCCGGAGCGGAGCACGTCCTTGACCGGCAGGCCCAGGAGCTGCTTGCCATCCAGCGTCACGGATCCCGTGACGTGCGGCTGGATACCGAGGATGGCTTCCGTCAGCTCGGTCTGGCCGTTGCCTTGGACGCCTGCGACGGCGAGGATCTCGCCTTGGGCGATGTCGAAGCTGATGCCGTCCACCACGTTGGTGCCATTGGGGGCCCGGACTGTCAGGTCCTTCACTACGAACGTTGTTTCCTTGGGCTGAGCGGTTGCCTTGTCCAAGGTCAGGCTGACCGGACGGCCCACCATCATGGAGGCAAGTTCGGAGGCCAGTGCGGTGGGAGGGGCATCCCCTACTACTCTGCCGCGGCGGATTACCGTGATGACGTCAGAGACTGCCTTCACTTCGCGCAGCTTGTGTGAAATGAACACGATGGATGTGCCGCCTGCCTTGAGCTGGCGCATGATATCCAGGAGTTCATCGGTTTCCTGGGGCGTGAGGACTGCCGTGGGTTCATCCAGGATGAGCACTTTGGCCTCGCGGACCAGGGCCTTGATGATCTCGACGCGCTGCTGGACGCCGACTGGCAGGTCCTCCACCAGGGCGTCGGGGTCGACGTGGAAGCCGTACTTCTGCGATATGTCCCGGATTTTCTTTCGGGTTTCGTCAATGCTGAGGACCCCGCCGAAGGACGTTGGCTCAGCCCCGAGGGCCACATTTTCGGCCACTGTGAAGACAGGAACCAGCATGAAGTGCTGGTGCACCATGCCGATACCGGCGGCCATGGCGTCGCCGGGGCCGCGGAAGTTAACGAGCTTGTCATCAACAAGGATTTGCCCGGCCGTCGGTTCGTAGAGTCCGTACAGCACGTTCATGAGGGTTGATTTTCCGGCGCCATTTTCGCCGAGGAGGCAATGGATCTGGCCCGGTTCGACCACGAGGTCGATGTCTTGGTTGGCGTAGAAGGTCCCGAAGGCTTTCGAGATCCCCTTCAATTCGAGTTTCACAACTCCCACCGTTCTTTGAGTCCGAGGGACGGCCGTACTGCTCCAAGCCATTGGCTTTGAGCAGAAGCCTATTCTTGGGAGGGCCCGCAAGATAGGCGCTGGCCAGGGCAAAAAACGAGCCGCCAGTACCGGCACTCGGTACTGGCGGCGCGTCCAGGAATTGTTTTACTTCTTAGGGCTTGCCGCCGATTCAACAACCAGCTTGCCGGACACGATGTCCGCCTTCAGCTTGTCGAGCTCGGATTTGGTGTCCGCGGAAATTGCCGAATCGAGATCGTGGAACGGGGCGATGGCTACGCCCTCATTGGCCAGGGTGCCAACGTAGGCTTCGTTGCTGAACTTGCCATCCTTGTCGTCCTTCACCACGTTTTCCACCGCTTGACCCATCTGCTTGACCACGGAGGTCAGCATGAGGTCCTTGTACTCAGGGGCGGTGAGGTAGCCATCGGAGTCAACCCAGATGAGCTTGACGTCCTTGCCGGCTGCCTTGGCTTCCTTCAATGCTGCACCTGCACCCTTGCCCACCGGGCCCGCTACGGGCATGACGATGTCCGCGCCCTGGTCCAGGAGGTTCTTGGTGATCTGCTTGCCGGTGTCCTGCTTCTCGAAGTCGCCCGTGAACGAGCCATCCTGGGTGGTCTTGTCCCAGCCGACCACCTGGACGGACTTGCCCTTGGCCTTGTTGTAGGCCTGGACGCCGTCATAGAAACCGTCCATGAAGATGGTGACCGTGGGGAGCTTGATGCCGCCGAAGGTTCCGACCTTGCCGGTCTTGGTTGCTGATGCAGCCGCGTAGCCAGCCAGGTAAGCGGCCTGTGCGGTGTCGTAGACCACGGGCTTCACGTTCGCGACGGGGGTCGGGTACGAGTAGTCGATGATTGCGAAGTGCTTGTCCGGGTTCTTCTCCGCGGCAGCCTTGGTGGCATCGCCGAGGAGGAAGCCCACCGTGAAGGTCATATTGCAGCCTGCGGAGATCATGCCATTGAGGTTGGTCTCGTAGTCGCTGTTGGCCTTGGACTCAGCCGACTTCATGGTGATGCCGAGGTCCTTTTCGGACTTCTGCAGGCCTTCGAACGAGGACTGGTTGAAGGACTGGTCATCGAATCCACCGGAGTCGGACACGATGCAGCCGATGTAGTCGCTCTTGGTGGGAGCGCCGGAACCAGTGCTGGGAGCTTGTCCGCAACCGCTGAGCATGAGGGCGGCCGCACCTGCAGTTGCAATGCCGGCCATTGAACCGCGCTTTAGGGTGGCACGCAGTGGGTTCTTCAATTTTCCTCCAGGAAGAAAGTGAGTCGCGCTACGACGGATGGTCAATGAGTGTCCGTTTCGAATACCCGAGGCAGAAATTCTGTTTTCACTGAAGTTCGCAGCACTGCGCCGAAGCGCCTTGATACCCCCAACACTAGTGGCGTGGACCACACGCAGGTAGCACAATTCAGTCCTCAAGGGCAGATCGTTGACTTTTTGTTACCAAGCAGTAGCCGGGTGTGCAAGTCACACCCGGCCCACGCCTGCATCACAGTCGGACAAGCATCTTTCCGGTGTTGGCTCCATCCAGCAGGTCAATGAACGCCTGCGGCGCATTCTCCAGCCCATCCACGATCGTCTCGTCGTAGCGAATCGTTCCGTCCGCGAGCCAACCGGCCATCTTCCCAGCGAACTCTGCGGCGTGCTGCCGCTGCCCGCCCACCAGGAATCCACGCAAGGTCAGCTGCTTGCCGATCGCCAGCGCGAGGTTCCTGGGCGCAACGGGCGGTTCGGTGGAGTTGTACTGGGCAATGGCACCACACATGGCAACGCGGCCGCCCACAGTCAGCGTAGCCAGGGCGGCTTCAAGGTGTTCGCCGCCGACGTTGTCGAAGTACACATCGATGCCGCGCTCCCCCGCAGCTTCACGCAACTGCTCCAGTACGGGACCATCGTTGTAGTTGAAGGCTGCGTCAAATCCGAGTTCCAGGAGCCTGGCAACCTTGTCCGCCGATCCGGCGCTGCCGATCACCTTGCTGGCTCCGGACGCCTTGGCAATCTGGCCCACCATGGATCCCACAGCGCCGGCCGCCCCGGACACGAAGACGACGTCGCCTTCTTTGAACTCGGCCACCTTGAGCAGGCCCGCATATGCCGTCAGACCCGTCATTCCCAAAGCACCAAGGAACGCCGACGTCGGTGCCAAGCCGCTTGGAACCGGGGTTGTCGCAGCCGCGTCGACCACCGCGTGCTCACGCCACCCCAGTTGATGCACGACGACGTCACCCACCTTGTGCGCGTCGGACCTGGACGCGATCACCTCACCTACCGCACCGCCGTCGAGCGCTGCATCCAGGCGGAAAGGTGCCGAGTAGGACTTGACGTCATTCATCCGTCCGCGCATATAGGGGTCTACGGACATGAACTGGTTCCGGACCAGGATCTGCCCGTCCTGAAGGTCCGGCAGCACGGAGGCCGCTAGACGGAAGTTCTCCGACGTTGGGCGGCCGACAGGACGCGAGGAGAGCTGAATTTCCCGGGTTTCCACTGGCAGGACGGTTGTTGTATTGCTCATGCTGCAAACTCCACAAGCTTGAGGTCAACGGCCATGTTGCCGCGGGTGGCGTTGGAATAGGGGCAGATCTGGTGTGCTTTGGCCATCAGTTCCTCCGCGGTATCGCGATCCAAGGCCGGCAGGGCGATCTCCAGCTCGGCGGCCAGGCCGTAACCCTCGCGATCAGTGAGTGCACCGAAGTGGACCTTGGCGGCAACGGCGGAATCGCTGAGGTCAACGCGTTCCTTGCGTCCAACCAAGCGCAGGGCGGAGTGGAAGCATGCCGCGTAGCCAGCGGCGAACAACTGCTCGGGATTGGTGCCCTGGCCGTTGCCGCCAAGCTCGACCGGGCTGGCGAGGGCGACGTCGAGCTTGCCGTCGTTGGTGCGGGCGTTGCCATCGCGGCCTTCGCCGGAGGCCAAAGCCTCGGCAGTGTACAGAGTCTTCACGAATCTTCCTTTTCTCTTGGAAATCAGCGGGCTTGTGTGTGGCTTGGAAAAATTCTCAGAGTGACTTCTGCAGTGCCGCCGTGAGTTTGCCGAGCGTCGCATGCAGTTGCCCAATCTCATCCGGGGACAGGCCGGCGGCCTCCGCGAGGCGCTTGGGGACAGCCTGGGCGCGCGTGCTCAACTCCCTGCCGGCGTCGGTCAGGACAACATCCACCCGACGTTCGTCCTCGACGGAACGGTGGCGCTCTACGAGACCCAGCGCCTCAAGGCGCTTCAGGAGAGGCGACAACGTGCCGGAGTCGAGCCCGAGTTCGGCGCCAAGTTCCCGGACGCTGCGCGGTTCCTGCTCCCACAGGACCAGCATCACGAGGTACTGCGGATAGGTAAGGCCCAACTCGTCCAGCACGGGGCGGTAGACCGCCGTCGCGGCCTTGGACGCTGAATACAACGCAAAGCAGACCTGATGGCGGAGGCGGGGTGCATCACTCATGAATAAAACGATAGTGCACAATTCAATTGTGCACAACTCATCTAGCCGTACTGGCATCCAAGTAAGTCGCAGTTAAGCGCGTTTTGAGAGCTCAAAACGCGCTTAACTGCGACTCAGTTGGGTTTACTCCTGGAGGTCCCGGATGGTGCGGAGCGCGGCCGCTGTCAGGACACGAATGGCGTAGCCAAGGGCGCGTTCGTCCACAATGAAGTCGCCACGATGGAGATCATATTCCTCGCCGCCGGGCGTGTGTGTGCCGAGCCGCATCATGGCGCCCGGGAGGTCGGCGAGGAACCATGCAAAGTCTTCGCCACCCATGGACTGGGGCGTCAGGACGACGGCGTGCTCACCGAGTTCGGCCCGCGCCGCCGCTTCAATGAGGGCCGTCTCGTGCTCCGAGTTGACCACGGGAGGAACGCCGCGGGTGTGCTCCAAGTGCACGTCCACGCCGTAAGGAGCGGCAACCTGCTTCACGACGTCGTCCAGCAACTCCCCGGCACTGTGCCAGGCATCGCGGTCAAGGCAACGCATGGTGCCCGCCATGTAGCCAGTGCCCGGGATGGCGTTGGGTGCAGAACCTGCCGAGATCTGGCCCCACACCACTGACACTCCGCTGCGGACATCCACGCGACGGGAGAGCACTGCGGGTACGTTGACCGCAATTTGTGCCAGGGCAAAGACCAGGTCTTCCGTCAGGTGCGGCCTGGACGTGTGGCCTCCGCGGCCCGTGAGCTCGATCTTGATGGTGTCCGACGCCGAGGTGATGGCCCCGATGCGGGTGCCGATCTTGCCGACGTTGATCCTGGGATCGCAGTGCAACGCAAGGATCCGGGGAACGCCCTCCAGCACACCCTGCTCAATGCAGGACAAAGCACCGCCGGGCATGGTCTCCTCAGCCGGCTGGAAGATGATGCGGACAGTCCCGCCCAGCGGGGTGTTCTTGTGCATCCGCTGCAGCACCAAAGCAATGCCGAGCATGGTGGTGGTGTGGACGTCATGCCCGCAGGCATGGGTGACGCCGTGGTTCTTCGAAGCAAACGGCAGACCCGTTTCCTCGATGATGGGCAAGGCGTCGATGTCACCACGCAGAGCAGTGGCAATAGGACCTTCCCCCACGTCAACCGTAAGTCCGGTTCCTTCAAGGCGGCGCGGCTGCAAGCCGGCAGCTTCGAGCCGCTCCACGAGTTTGTCGGTGGTGCGGAATTCCTTGAAGGAGAGTTCAGGGTGCGCGTGCAGGTCCCGCCTGAAATCGATGAGTCCAGGCAGCAGCTCATCCACCCACGGGCTTACAACGGGTGTCGGCTCGGTTTCAGTCGTGTAATTGCGCACGTCACAACTCTAGCCATCCACGGCCTCCGAAGAACGAAAGCCACCTCTTGGTTACGCTGCGTTCAGGCGCAGGACAACCAAAGAGGTGGCTCACGGTATAAGCGATTGCTACAGGACGTCCGTATCGCCGCTGGCTTTCAGGGCGTCAACAGTGCCCTTGACCAACTGGGCATGTTCCTTGGTAGTCACCAGGAGGGCGTCGGGCGTGTCCACGATGACCACGTCCTTGATGCCGATCAGGGCAATAACGCGCTTGGTATCGGACACCACTACGCCGCTCGCATTCTCGGCAAACACGCGGGCACCTTCGCCAAGAACGGTAACTTCATCGACGTCGCCTGCGTTGTTCAGGCGGCCGATTGCGGCAAAGTCGCCAACGTCGTCCCAACGGAAAGTACCAGGCACGACGGCGACATCGCCGGCTGCCGCTGCCGGCTCGGCAACTGCGTAGTCGATCGCAATCTTGGGCAGTGTCGGCCAAACACGCGCGGTAACTTCAGCGCGCTGGGGGGTGTCCCATGCTTCGGCGATTTCCTGAAGGCCCTTGAACAACTCCGGCTGGTTCGCTTCGAGGTGCTGGAGCATGAGCGCTACGGGAGCCACGAACATGCCTGCGTTCCAGACGTAGTCCCCTGCTTCTACATATTTGTTGGCAACTTCCTGGCTGGGCTTCTCAACAAACTCAGCCACGGCAAGCGCGTTCGGAGCGCCTTCCACGTTCAGCGCTTCACCGGAGCGGATGTAGCCGAAGCCGGTGGACGGGTGCGTCGGCTTGATGCCGATCGTGACGATCTTGCCCGTGGCAGCAGTGTAAATTGCCTCGCGCACGGTGTCCTGGAAGAGGTCGTCAGGGCTGATCACCTGGTCCGCTGCGAACGAACCCATGATGGTCTCCGGGTCGCGGCGGTGGAGAATCGCGGCGGCCAATCCGATGGCAGCACCGGAATCCTTGGGCTCGCTCTCGAGCACCAACTCGTCATCGCCCACCTCGGGGAGCTGTCGGCATACAGCGGCGCGGTGTGCCTCGCCGGTCACAACGAGCACCCGCTCGCCGGCCAGCGGCTCAAGGCGGTCATACGTGGCCCTCAACAACGTGCTGCCGGAGCCGGTCAGGTCGTGGAGGAACTTGGGCGCAGCGGCACGCGAGAGTGGCCACAGCCGGGTCCCCACACCGCCCGCCGGAATAACCGCGTGGAAGCGGTTCAAGGGAGATTCCGGGAATGTCGCGTCTTCTGTACTCACCGCAACACTTTATCCGACGCGGCGGCGAAGCCCCGCAGGCCGCCGCGCATGTGGCCTTCGTCTCACGAAGCACGGAAAATCGCCGAAATATCGCCTAAATAGGGGCAGGAAACATGGAATTAACAACCAGAGAAGCGCGTCCTAAATTGAATAAGCTGGTAGCGAAGCCTAGATTTAGGCGTGAGCTACGAGTGCTCTCGCAGCAGGCGTTCCCCCCGCATGGATCCCATGCCAGCGCCGCTGTGTTGCAGGAAGGTTTAATCAGTGCCGACAAAACCAGCTGGCACCTTGTACCGCGGCCGTGAAGGCATGTGGTCCTGGGTTGGACACCGTATTACCGGTGTAGTGATCTTTTTCTTCTTGTTGGTCCATGTGTTGGACACCTCATTGGTGCGCGTGTCCCCTGAGGCCTACACGGCCGTCATTGGTGCTTACAAGAACCCCCTCATGGCCCTGGGTGAAACGGGCCTGGTCGCTGCGATCATCTTCCACGCCTTCAACGGCCTTCGTGTGATCGCCATCGACTTCTGGAAGAAGGGCGCGAAGTACCAGCGCCAAATGCTGTGGATCGTGCTTGCGCTGTGGCTGGTCACGTTCGCCGGCTTCGCTATCCGCCACCTTTCCCTCGCGCTGGGAGGCCACTAGACCATGACGACGATCGAATCCCCCCGCAGCGGAAAAATCGGTTCGGGCAAGATTGCTCCGAAGTACAACCGCACCGGCTCCAGCCGTGGCAACTTCGAGATGATCGCCTGGCTCTTCATGCGCCTCTCCGGCATCGTCCTGGTGGTGCTGATCTTCGGCCACCTCTTCGTGAACCTGCTGGTGGGTGAGGGTATCCACGCCATCGACTTCGGTTTCGTTGCCGGTAAGTGGGCAGATCCCTTCTGGCAGTTCTGGGACCTCGCCATGCTCTGGCTTGCCATGTTGCACGGAACCAACGGCGTCCGCACCATCATCAACGACTACGCGGAAAAGGACTCCACGCGCTTCTGGCTCAAGGTAGTCCTCTATGCAGCCACGGCTGTCATCATCATTCTCGGCACACTGGTGATCTTCACGTTCAACCCGTGCCCCGTCGTCGACGGCGTTCAGCTGCCTGGCGGCTTCTGCCCGGCCCCGTAGCGGCTTCCTGGCGCAGCCGGCCGGCCCTGCAGGGAACCGGTTGCGCCTGACTTAGCGGAACAGCCTCCGCCGACCATCTGAATTTTTGAAAGAGAGAGCATCTGGTATGCAGGTCCATAAGTACGACGTCGTCATTGTCGGTGCAGGTGGCGCCGGCATGCGCGCCGCGATCGAATCCGGTCAGCGCGCACGCACAGCGGTACTGACCAAGCTCTACCCCACCCGCTCGCACACTGGTGCAGCCCAGGGTGGCATGTGTGCAGCACTGGCCAACGTCGAAGAAGACAACTGGGAGTGGCACACCTTTGACACGATCAAGGGTGGCGACTACCTGGTTGACCAGGACGCAGCCGAGGTCATGGCGAAGGAAGCCATCGACGCCGTGCTGGACCTGGAGAAGATGGGTCTGCCGTTCAACCGCACGCCCGAAGGCCGGATCGACCAGCGCCGCTTTGGTGGCCACACCCGCGACCACGGCAAGGCTCCTGTCCGCCGTGCTTGCTACGCTGCCGACCGCACTGGCCACATGATCCTGCAGACGCTGTACCAAAACTGCGTCAAGCACAACGTTGAGTTCTACAACGAGTACTACGTCCTTGACCTGCTGATCGTCGAAGAAGACGCAGTACGCGAAGACGGTACCCCGTACAAGCAGAAGCGTGTCGCAGGCGTGGTCTCCTACGATCTTGCTTCCGGCGAACTGCACGTTTTCCAGGCCAAGTCCGTAGTGTTCGCTTCCGGTGGTGCCGGCAAGGTCTTCAAGACGACCTCCAACGCCCACACCCTCACGGGCGACGGCATGGGCATCGCCTTCCGCCGCGGCATCCCCCTGGAAGACATGGAATTCTTCCAGTTCCACCCGACCGGCCTCGCAGGCCTCGGCATCCTCCTCACCGAGGGCGCACGTGGTGAGGGTGCCATCCTTCGTAACTCCGAGGGTGAGCGCTTCATGGAGCGTTACGCCCCCACCATCAAGGACCTTGCACCCCGTGACATCGTGGCCCGTGCCATGGCAAACGAAGTGCGTGAAGGCCGTGGTTGTGGTCCAAACAAGGATTATGTCCTCCTGGACCTCACCCACCTTGAACCGGCCCACATCGAGGCCAAGCTTCCGGACATCACGGAGTTCGCACGCACCTACCTGGGTGTTGAGCCGTTCACCGATCCTGTCCCCGTGTTCCCCACCGCGCACTACGCCATGGGCGGCATCCCCACCAACATCACCACCGAGGTGCTGCAGGACAACGACACGATCGTGCCGGGCCTCTACGCAGCCGGTGAAGTTGCCTGTGTTTCCGTGCACGGCTCGAACCGACTCGGCACCAACTCGCTCCTGGACATCAACGTCTTCGGCAAGCGTGCCGGCATCGCCGCTGCGGAGTACTCCAAGACAGCCGACTTCGTCGAGCTGCCGGAGGACCCGGAAGCAATGACCCGCGGCATCCTGGAGGGCCTGCTCAACGGCAACGGCACCGAGCGTGTTGCCCAAATCCGCAAGGAACTCCAGGACACCATGGATGCGAACATGCAGGTGTTCCGTACCAAGGAGTCCCTGGAGCAGGTTCTTAGCGACATCGCTTCCTTCGAAGAGCGCTATAAGAACGTCACGGTCCAGGACAAGGGCAAGCGCTTCAACCTGGACCTCCTGGAAGCCGTGGAGCTCGGCTTCCTGCTGGACATGGCCAAGGTCATGACAGTCGGTGCGCTGCACCGTGAAGAGTCGCGTGGTGGCCACTACCGCGAGGACTTCCCGGACCGCAATGACGAAAAGTTCATGAAGCACTCCATGGCTTACCTGGACAACTCCGTCACCGTCGACTCCTCGGCGGAATCTGTTGCGGGCATCCGTCTCGAGACGAAGCCCGTCATCTTCACCCGTTACGAGCCGATGGAGCGTAAGTACTAATGACGACCGAAATGGCAGAGCCCGCTTCCAAAATCGAGCTCCCGGCAAGCGTTGCGGGCGACGGTGAAATTCCCACCTTCCACATCACGCTCCGCGTTCGCCGCTACGACCCCGAGATCTCGGACGAAGCACGCTGGGACGACTACAAGCTGACCATGTACGGCACGGACCGCGTCCTGGATGCCCTCCACAAGGTCAAGTGGGAGATCGACGGCAGCGTTTCCTTCCGCCGCTCCTGCGCACACGGTGTCTGTGGTTCGGATGCCATGCGCATCAACGGCCGCAACCGCCTCGCCTGCAAGACGCTGCTGAAGGACCTGGACACCACCAAGCCCATCACAGTCGAGCCGATCAAGGGCCTCCCCGTGGAGAAGGACCTGATCGTGGACATGGAACCCTTCTTCCAGTCCTTCCGCGAAGTCATGCCGTTCCTGATCAACAAGGGCCACGAGCCCACCAAGGAACGCCTGCAGTCCGTTGAGGACCGTGAGCGCTTCGACGACACCACCAAGTGCATCCTGTGCGCAGCCTGCACCTCGTCATGCCCGGTCTTCTGGACCGACGGCCAGTACTTTGGTCCGGCCGCAATCGTCAATGCACACCGCTTCATCTTCGATTCCCGTGATGACGCCGGCGACATGCGCTTGGAAATCCTGAACGACAAAGAAGGAGTGTGGCGTTGCCGCACCACCTTCAACTGCTCGGAAGCATGCCCCCGCGGCATCCAGGTGACCCAGGCAATCGCCGAGGTCAAGCAGGCCATCCTGGCCCGCAAGATCTAGTTCACCCAGGATCACTGAGGTACTCAAGGACAGCACGACGACGGCGCCGCTCACCACTGTTGGTGAGTGGCGCCGTCGTCGTTAATCTTCGGCACCGTTCCCTGAACCGGGCCTCGTAAATACAAGGAGACCAACGTGTCACGCCCTGAGAAGATCACTTTCACCGGAAGTACAGGCGACGCCTTGGCCGGCATCGTAGACGTGCCTGAGGGCCCTGTCCGTGGCTGGGGCGTGTACTCGCACGGCCTGACCCTGGGCAAAGACAGCCCCGCTGCTTCACGGATCTGCAAAGGGCTCGCGGAGCAGGGTGTGGGCATGCTCCGGTTCGACAACCTTGGCCTGGGCGGCTCTGCCGGGGAATGGTCCGCAGGTTCATTCAGCGTCAAGGTGGCTGACACAATCCTCGCTGCGGAGTTCATGCGGGAGCAGGGCAGGGAGATCTCCTTGCTGGTGGGCCACTCGTTTGGTGGAGCTGCCGTGTTGGCTGCTGCGCGCGACATCCCCGGACTCAATGCCGTGGTAACCGTGGGCGCGCCTTACGAGCCAAAGCACGTTGAGCACATGTTCGACGCCGAAATCGACTCCATCCTGCGCGAGGGCAGCGCCGTGGTTGACCTGGGCGGCAGGCCCATGGAAATCCGCCGGCACTTTGTGGAGGACGTGGAACGCGCTGACCTGCGCGACTGCATCCGCACCCTCCACAAGCCGTTGATGGTGATGCACTCCCCCACCGACAACACCGTGGGCATCGACAACGCCAGCGAAATCTTCCGTACCGCGCGGCATCCCCGTAGCTTCATTTCGCTGGAGGGCAGTGAGCACCTCCTGACGGGCAAGGGACAAGCCGCACGGGTGGCACGGATCATCAGCGCCTGGGCCGATCCGTATCTGGAGGTCCGCGACGCCCACTGACTAAAGCAACGCGGGGTCACTTAGGGCCCATGTTTCCCCTTGGTAAGGGCCCTAAGTGACCCCGCGTTGGCGTTCGCCTATTTCCCGATGGCCGCTTTGCTCTCACTAAGCCACTGCTCGGCGGCCTTCTCCGGCGTCAGTCGCTTGAAGAGGACATCCGTGTTGATGCGCGCCGTAATCTCGGAGACTGCCGTGGAGCCCGTGGGGCCAATGTAGGTGGGGGCGAAATCCATCTTGCCGATCTGGTCGATATAGGCGGCCTCAACCTTGCCCTGGGGCGTCAACAGGTCCTGGATGGCCGTGCGCATTCCTGCATTGCTGGGGACCCCGCGGTCGCTCTGGATGATCTTGGCTGCGGACTCATTGTTCACGAGGAAGCTGACCAGCTTGGCAGCGGCATCGGTGTGTTTGCTGCGGGCAGAGATGGTGTAGAACTGCGAGGACTGAAGCCAAATGCCCGGCGTGGGAGTCTCGCCGGGGAGCTTGAGTAGTTTTAGGTCTGCTCCGGAGGCCTTGCTCAGCGCGGATAGCGAGTTGCTCCACGTGAGCATCATGCCCGCCTGGCCCATACCCATGAGTGTCTGCTCAGTGCTGACGTTAAGCTTCTCCACCGTCTCGGAAGCACTGGGTGCAGCTCCTGACTCGCTGAGCTTCAGGGAGTAGTCGAAGTAGGCCTGCACCGTGTCCTTATCCAGGCCGAGCTGGCCGTCCGGGGTGTAAAGGGACTTGCCGCGCTGGCGGGCAAAGGCGTCCAGGGAATCGTGCGTGAGGACAGTCGCTGTTCCATAAGTGCCTTTAGGGCTCTTGGCCGTGATGTCGCCTGCGATCCTGGCGAAGTCCTCCCAGGACCATTTACTATCGTCCGGAAGCGCGACGCCGGCAGCTTGGAAGACGGCCGGGTTCACGACGATTGCCAAGGCATTGGCTCCCGTGGAGACCCCGTACTGCTTACCTTGGACTTGGCCATTCTCCAGGGCACCTTGATCCATGGCGGACAGATCCAGTGAGCCCTTGACCTTTGACAGGTCTAGCAGTGCCCCGCGGTTTGCATACTCGGCCGGGTATGCCCCGCCCATGGTGATGACGTCCGGGGCGTCATTGGCCGCCACCTGGGTAGCCAGCTTGTCGAAGTAGCCACCGATGTCCCCATATTCAGGCTTCACCTTGATATTGGGGTTGGCCGCCTCGAACTCCTTGATGGCTTTGGTGGTCAGCTCCGCCCTGCCTGCGTTGCCCCACCAGGAAAACCGGATCTCCACCGGTCCGTCGTCGGGTTTGTCGGATGCAGGAGCGGAACACGCCGCGGTGAGGCCAAGCATGCCCACAGCGGCCACGAAGGCTAGTGACTTTTGGATGGTTCGAAGAGATTTACGCGCCATTGGGTAAGCTTCTTTCATTCTCAGAAAACGGTTCCTGAAACGTATCAAGACGGTCTATGCTCGTCAATAGTTATGAGCATGAACTATTTCAGTGGACGTGAGACACCCCCAGAAAGGCGCGGAGTGCAGAGCCAAAACGCAATCCCACCAGAGCCGGCATCCCCAACCCGGACAACAGTGACCAACACCGAAAAAATTGACCGTAAGGCTCTCGCCCAGCGGCACAACGTGCATCAGAGCCGCCTTGACCCCAGGAGTCCAGTGACCGTGGGCAACGGCGAGTTCGCGTTCACCATGGACCTCACTGGCCTTCAAACCATGCCGGAGGCCTACCCCGTGGGAGCCCGGGACGATCTGCCCCCTGGAACACTCCTCGGCACCCAGGCCCAATGGGGGTGGCACTCCACACCGCCCGCCCAACCCTTCGACCTCGCAGGCTCTACAGTCCTATACGACTCACCCAGAGGACCCGTGCCCTACGTGGACATGGTGGGTGACATCGTCAACGACCGCGAAACTGACACGTCCTTGGCCGAAACGTGGTTGCGGGCAAACCCGCATCGCCTGGACTTGGGGCGCATCGGCTTCCGCTGGCTGGAGCATGGCACGGCGCGCTCCATCCTTGAGGCTGAGATCACCGACACCGAACAAACACTCGATTTGTGGTCGGGAGTAGTCACCAGCCGCTTCACCTTGGCCGGACACCCCGTCAAGGTCACGACGGCGTGCCATCCCGACCGCGACGAGCTCGGCTTCCGCGTCGAGTCGCCAGCATTAGGGGCCGGCCTGATTGTCGGCATCAGTTTCCCCTACGGTTCACAGGCGTGGCACGACGCCGCGGACTGGAACAACCCTGTAGCCCACACCACCTCGCTCGGACAACCAACGCCATCAGACCGGCACAAGGGTTCCACCCAGTGGAGTGCACAACGGGAACTGGACGACTCCCGCTATCAGGTGGTGGTTACGGGGCATGACCTTGACGTGGAGCAAACCGGAACACACGACCTCCGCATTGCGCCCCGCCGCGGACAGGCAAACCCCCTCGTTCTCGACTTCTCCGTTGCCTTCGTTTCCGCAGGAGATGGCGGCTGTATCCAGCGAGGCGACTCCATTCGAGGCCAGGTGGCAACGGCGGTGGGCAGCGCTCCAGAACCAGGCCCCGGCGTCGAGCTTTCACCTGCCCGTAGCGTGGCCGCAGCTTCCGAGGCCTATTGGCCCGAGTTCTGGTCCTCCGGAGGGGCGATCGAGCTCCACTCGACCGATGATCCCCGGGCCAAGGAGCTGGAACGCCGTATTGTCCTCTCGCAATACCTGACCGCCGTCAACTGCTCGGGCTCGTTACCACCCCAGGAAACCGGACTCGTGTGCAACTCCTGGCGAGGCCGCTTCCATTTGGAAATGCACTGGTGGCACGCCGCCCACTTCGCGCACTGGAACCGCACGGAACTCTTGCTGCCATCGCTACGGTGGTACTCCACAGTCCTGGAGGCATCCCGTCAAACTGCAAACACGCAGGGATTCGACGGCGTCCGCTGGCCCAAGCAGGTCGGACCGGACGGCCGGGAAAGCCCAAGTCCCATCGGAACCTTCCTGATCTGGCAGCAGCCACACCCCATTCACTTGGCCGAGCTTGTGTACCGGGCAAATCCCAGCCGTGAAGTGCTGGAAGAATTTTCGGAGATCGTGTTTGAGTCAGCGGCGTTCATGGCCGACTTTGCACATCCCACTTCGCGCGGGTTCGAACTGGGGCCTCCATTGATTCCGGCACAGGAAAGCTACGGCTCTATCCGCGCCAAGGTCACCAATCCCACGTTTGAGTTGGCCTACTGGCAGTGGGCTCTTCGTAAGGCGGCTGCGTGGCGGGAACGTCTCGGTCTGGAACCCGTGGAAGCGTGGACTGACGTTGCGGACGCTTTGGTGAAGCCACGTGTGGTGAATGGCGTCTACGCCGCCATCGACGTGGAGCCCTTCACTATCCGCACGGACCACCCTTCGATGCTGTGCGCGCTTGGCGTCCTGCCTCTGACGGACTTGATTGATGCGGACATCATGCGCGCTACCCTGTCGGATGTCCTGACGGACTGGGATTGGGGCAGCACCTGGGGTTGGGACTATCCCGTAATGGCAATGACCGCCGCCCGGCTCGAGGATCCTGAGGCCGCAGTCGATGCCCTGCTGCTGGACGCCGGGAAAAACACCGTCCTGCCTAATGGACACAACCGCCAAACGGACTCGTTGCCGCTCTACTTGCCCGGGAATGGTGGGCTCCTGGCCGCCGTGGCGCTTATGGCAGCTGGCTGGGACAACGGACCGGCCCGCCACGCACCAGGATTCCCAGCTGACTGGACCGTTGCGTGGGAAGGTCTCGTCCGGGCACCCTAGCTAGACTGATAGCAACCCGGGGTCACTTACGGCCCATAATCCGCAACAGGATGGGCCGTAAGTGACCCCGCGTTGCTTATTCGCGGCGGGGTCCTAGGGCCGCTCCAACCAAGGCGCCCAAGCCGAGGCCAACCAGGATCCCCACAAAGGGAGAGTTGAAAACGAGCTGGCCAACCACCAGCCCTGCAGCGGTTCCCAGGAGGCAAGCGATCCACAACTGGTTGTTCATGAAACCTCCTGGAAGAAAGCCACTCTTACGTCTGGGGCGTCGTGCGGCGTGAACCGAGGATCTTCTTGTGCGGGGTCTCCCCTGCCTGCAGGTCAGCCTCGCGGATAGCGGCCCACGAAGCCGAAACAAGATACACCTGGCTTACCAGGTTGAACCAGATCAGAAGGCCGATGATGATGGCGAACGAGGCGAGGACAGGGTTCTGTCCCGCCCGGGCGAGGAGTTCGGTGCTGAATAGCTGAAGCACGGTGGTCCCGATACCGGCCAGCGCAACGCCTTCGATGAATGCCCGGCGCCCCAGCTTGAGGCCACCGGCGATATGGAACAACACGGCCGCCGTCGCGCAGTTCAGCAGGAGGGGGACGACGACCTTGACCACGGCCGCCACAGGCCCCGCAACTGCTTCGTCCAATCGAAGGAGATCGAAGATCCAGGCAGCGGCCGTGCCAAAGATCAGGGATGCGCCAGCACTGACCACGAGGATCACGCCAAGGAGCAGGAGGGTGCCGGCGTCAACAAGTTTCTGCAGGATGGGGCTGCGCTTGAGCGGATCAGCATCCATCACGCCCCGCAGGCCTTCCCTGACACTGGCAATCCACCCAAGGGACGTGAAGATGGTTACCGCAGCCGCGATGACCGCCGTCCATCCAAGCCCCGAGGGATTGAGTAGCGTTTGCGGATCAACCAGTCCCTCGCCGCCATTTACCTGGAGGAGTCCCGGAGCTGCAGAGGCCACGCTGCGAATGACGGCGTCTTCGAGAACCGGGTTGCCTCCCAGGACGATTCCGGCGATGGCGAAACCCGTGGTGAGGAGACCTGTGACGGAGAAGAACATATTGAAGCCGATGCCGGCACTTAGGAGAGGCCCATGCTGCCGGGTGTAGTTCTGGAAGGAGCGCATGGCCCTGTTAGTGTTCAGCCTTGCGAGCAGGAGGGCGAGAAGGGCTCCGGCCCTCTTCGGCAGGCCTTCTCCGGCACGCTTGGCATGGCCCCAGTCCTGCCGCTTGTGAAGAAGTTGAAGCTTTAGCTTTGCCAGCTCAGTTGGCAGCGGAGGACTTCCCGCCGGTGGATGTTGATTCCGCCTGCTGCGTTTCGTCAGTGTCGCCGCCAAAGTCGAGCTCTTCCCGTAGCTGCCAAATTCCATTGGTGTCGTGCTCGTAAAGTCCCATGCTAACCACTGGGAAGGTTGCCCGGTAATCTCTCAGGACCGTTTCGGCCTCGTCCAGATTTTCCTTGGCGACATCATGGGCCACTGTGACATGCGGGTGGTACGGGAAGGGAAGCAAACGCTCAAGCGGACCCGTCTGGAGCTTTTCGTGCAGTTGCACGCACTCTTCAAAGCCTTCTTCGACGTTGACGAAAACCACGGGCGAAACGGGTCTGAACGAACCGGTCCCGGAGATGGTGATGGTGAATGGTTCCTGTGAGCGGGCAACCTCGCGCACGTGGTCCCTTGTGGCTTCCCAGTCCTGCGTTGGCGTTGTGGTGATGAGCGTGATGTGGGCAGGGATGACCTCGGCCATGGGATCGCCAAAGGATGCCCGCCAGGCCTGCAGTTCCCGCGCAACCTCCGGCGGGAAGCCGAGGATCACGCCAACGCACATGGTGTCACCGGCACCGCAGTCGGTGCCGGTGACAGCGGGCTGGCGCGATTCGTCCCGACCGACGCCTTGAAGGGTATCGGTCTTGACGTTGAGCTGGCCAGCTGCGCACATGAACTTAGCGGACTCCTTGCTCGCTGCGGTAGGCATCCCCGCGGTACGGCAGGAAGCCTACCTTGGAGTAGACATCGGCGAGCGTCGCCGAGGCGATCTCACGCGCTTTATCCGCACCGTGAGCCAGCAACCGGTCGAGTTCGGCAGGGTCTGCCAGGAGTTCGTTGGCGCGCTCACGAATGGGTGCGAGGTGTCCGGAGACGAGCTCGGCGAGGTCTACCTTCAGGTGCCCATACATCTTGCCTTGGTAATCGGCCACGATCTTCTCCACCGGAGTGCCGCTGATAGCCGAGTAGATGGTGAGCAAGTTGGAGACCCCGGGCTTGGTCTCGCGGTCGTAGCGGATCTCGGTCTCAGTGTCCGTGACGGCGGATTTGATGCGCTTTGCCACCGTCTTGGGGTCATCCAGCAAGTTGATGAGGCCCGCGGGCGATTCAGCAGACTTGGACATCTTGGCCGTGGGGTTCTGGAGATCGTAGATCTTTGCCGATTCCTTCTGGATGAAGGGTTCGGGCACCTGGAAGGTCTCGCCGAAACGGCTGTTGAAGCGGTTGGCGAGGTCCCGGCTGAGCTCCACGTGCTGGCGCTGGTCTTCGCCCACGGGTACGCCGTGCGGCTGATAGAGCAGGATGTCTGCAGCCTGCAGGATGGGGTAGGTGAACAGGCCGACGCTTGCGTGGTCCGAGCCTTGCTTCTGTGCCTTGTCCTTGAACTGCGTCATGCGGCCGGCTTCACCCATGCCCGTGATGCAGTTCAGTACCCAGGCAAGCTGGGCGTGCTCGGGGACCTGAGATTGCACGAACAGTGTGCACTTCTGCACGTCCACGCCACCGGCAATGTACTGGGCGGCAGTGACCCTGGTGCGGCGGGCGAGCTCGGCAGGATCCTGCGGAACGGTGATGGCGTGCAAATCCGGAATGAAGAAGACAGCATCGTACTCGTCCTGCATACGAACCCAGTTGACCAAAGCGCCAAGGTAGTTGCCAAGGTGCAGGGAGTCAGCCGAGGGCTGCATGCCTGAAAGGACGCGCTGCTTGGCGCCAACGGCAAGCTTGGTGGAGGTCACGGTACTCCCGCTGGGCAGTGTGGCGGCTGGTGTGCCGGTATCAGTCGTGATGGAGCTAGTCATTGAGCAATACTTTCGTGAAGCTTAGAGCCGGTAGTCCACTACCAGCGGTGCATGATCGGAGAAGCGGGTGTCCCACGAAGGCGCCCGGTCCACGACAGCCGAGAACGCGGCTGCTGCAAGTCCGGGAGTAGCCAGGTGGTAGTCGATGCGCCAGCCTGTGTCAGTGTCAAAGGCCTTTCCGCGCTGGGACCACCAGGTGTAGGGGCCGGCGACATTTCCTGCCAGGCCCCTGTGGACATCCCTCCATCCGATTTCTTCACCCAGGAAGCGGTCAAAATAAGCGCGCTCCTCTGGCAGGAAGCCGGCACGCTTGACGTTGCCCTTCCAGTTCTTGATGTCCAGTTCGGTGTGCCCGACGTTGAGGTCGCCAACTACCAGCGCGTGATCGCTGTGCTTGGCGAGCTCGGGGAGACGGGTGATCATGGCGTCCAGGAATCGGAACTTGTCATCCTGCTTAGGCGTGCCTGCCTCACCGGAGTGAACGTAAGCGCTGACCACGGACAACGTGGAGTATTCGCCTGCGGTGTTCTTGACGGAGAAGTCCGCTTCAACCCAGCGGCCCGCGGTGGCGAAGTAGTCATCGCCGATCCCGATCCGGGTGGCCGTGGGCTCCTCGCGGGAAGCAATGGCAACCCCTGCGCGGCCCTTTGCCTCAGCCTCAGC
The DNA here is from genome assembly GCF_019038615.1 of Paenarthrobacter aromaticivorans. Lineage (NCBI taxonomy): Bacteria > Bacillati > Actinomycetota > Actinomycetes > Micrococcales > Micrococcaceae > Paenarthrobacter > Paenarthrobacter aromaticivorans. Next base: position 147,546 of record NZ_JAHOPC010000005.1, on the reverse strand, counting down.
GTGGAGGATGTACCAGCCTTCGCCGATCAGCGTGTTGACGATGGCATCAGGAGCGCGCACTTCCTGCAGGCAGAGGATGTCCACTTCGCGTGGCTCCAGCCATTCCGCCATGCCGTTCTTGTAGGCAGCCCGAAGGCCATTGACGTTGACCGATGCGATGCGAAGGAAGTCCTTCTTCAATGCCGTACTCACCCGGTCTACTCTAGTCGATGATGGTGCCGGCCACGGGCTCGTCCGAGCCACCTGAGGACTTGATCATGTCCCGGGCATTGGTTGCGGTGATCGCGATGGTTTCCAGCGCGCGGTTGATGGTGTCCTGGTTTGCCGCTGCACCCTTGGCACGTTCCTCGTCCACAACGCGCACCTGCACCTGGACAATCTTGAAGGAGTGGTCCAGCTTGAGGTCCCGTACCTCATCGGCCTGGCTGCGTTCCGCGACAACGCGGGTGCCGCCGCTGTCAGCCGAGGACGACGACGGCGCGCGGCCGGTTGCCGAGTTGAATGCGGCTTGCGCTTCGCTCAATTTAGCTCCGGCGCGCTTCGCGGCCCTTCGAATGCTGAACACCACGAAGGCGGCGAGCGCGAGCCAACCGAAGGCGACCACCGCAACTACCCAACCCACAAAGTCGTTCTGGTTGGCCGCGAAAATAACGGCCACCACGAAAGCGATGATGACTACGGTCATCCCCAGGCCGCCGATACGGAAGCCTTTGAAAAGGCTTCTACCGGACGAGGACGTGGACGGGTGCGGGTCGCCGAGAGATTGCATGAGTCAATTGTCGCAAACCCCCGAAGGTGCCTGCGCCGCTTCCACGGACGGCGAACATTTCATCACTTCAGGAACAGCTGTCGCAGCCGTCCGGTGGTCAGCATAATGCCAAGCGCGATCATCACCAGGTAGTAGCCAACGTGGATGGCTGTTGCCGGGCTGAAGGAGCCCACGCTGATCTGCCGCAGCAGTTCAACCCCGTGCCATAGGGGCATGGCTTGGATGAACCACTGGATGACCTGGGGATAGACGCTGAGCGGGTAGAACGTGGCGCTGAACAGGAACATGGGCAAGAGGATGAAGTTGATCCAGTCCATTTGCTGGAATGTCTTCATGAAGCTGGTGATGCCCATGCCGAAGCTCGCGAAGCCGAAGGCAATCAGCACTGATGCAGGGACGACGAGGATGGCCCACCAGGTAGTGATAAGGCCCATAACCCCCATCACCGCCGTGAAACCCGTGGCATACAGAAGCCCGCGCAGGAGGGCCAGGAAGATCTCCCCCATGGCCACGTCCAGCGGCCCGAGGGATGTGTAGAACATGCCTTGGTACAGCTTGGCGAAATTCATCTTGAAGAAGACGTTCCAGGTGGAATCGTAGATGGCGCCGTTCATGGCTGAGACTGCCAGGAGTGCGGGCGCTATGTAGGCCGCATAGCTGATGTCTTCGCCTCCGGGTCCCTGGACTGTGCCCACGATCGAGCCCATCCCAACACCCATGGCCAACAGGAAGAGAACGGGCTCGAAGAACCCTGACAGCAACACCAGCCAGGTACTGGACTTCGCAGCCATGAGGCCACGGGCTACCACGGCCTTGGCGTTTCGAGAATAGAGCGGTCCGAACTTGCGTTCCCTGGCGATATCCGTGGCGCTGTGGCCGCCGGTCAGGATACTCATGAGCCCATCCTTTTCACGAACTGGCGCCGGACCAGTAGCCAGCCAGCCGTGGCGGTCGCCAGGAGGTACACCACATGCGTAATTGTCAGCAAGGGGTTCTCGTCCATGCCATAAGTGAAGACCCGCCCCAGCTCTGTTCCGTGCCACACAGGCGATATCCAGCCGATCCAGCGGACAGCCCACGGCAGCGTGTCCAGGGGAAAGAACGTCCCCGAGAACAGAAACAGTGGCATGACGATGAACCGCTGCACCAAAGCAAACTGCCCCTTGTCCTGGGTGATGCTGGCGGCATAGGCCATGAGTGGCAGGCCGAAGGACAACGCCGCCACGGTCGCGACCACTGCGGACACCCATCCCCACGGACTCGGCGAAGCCCCGAACATGGCCACCACCGCTAAGTAGACCACCGACTGCAGCAGGAACCTGAGCGTGCTTGCCATGATGTGGCCGCTCGCTATTTGCTGCGGTACCAGGGGCGAGGCATGCGGCCCATAGAACACCCGCCGCCATTTGAAGCCGTCCATGATGGGGTAGGAGAATTCGCCGGAAGCCGTCATGACTGCCGCTGACACCAGCAGCGCAGGTGCCACGAATTCCAGATAGCTGACGCCACCGAACACGGATTCGCTGTTCGCATCAACAAGGCTTGCCAGCCCCACTCCCATGGCGAACAAGTAGGCCACGGGCTGCCCCACGCTGTAGAGCACCACGGACCAGCCGTAATTGCGCATGACCCGGAGCACTTGTTCCGCGTAGAAAAAGGAACCCCAACGCCGCGCCTTGGCGGCCGAGACGGCAGGCGGGTGTGCCCGCAACGGCTGCTCCGCCGTCGTGATTGGTTTGGCGGCTCCATCTCCGGGAGGGCGGCTAGTCAACGGATCCCTAGTCAACGAGGCTCCTGCCGGTGAGCCGCAGGAACACGTCCTCCAGGGAGGAACGGCGCACCAGGGACGTCATCGGGCGCAGCCCGCGCGCCGAAACCTGCTCCAGGGCGGCCTCGCCGTCGTTCGCGTAGATGAGCACCCTGTCAGGAAGTGTCTCGAGCCGCTCGCCGATGCCCTGAAGTTCGACGCCGATACGCGAGTTCCGCTCGGACCCGAACCTGAGTTCAAGTACTTCGCGGGAGGAGTGCTCGCGGATCAAGCTGGCCGGCGAACCCTCGGCCATGATCTTGCCCTTGTCCACCACGATCAGGCGGTCGCAGAGCTGCTCTGCCTCGTCCATGTAGTGGGTGGTCAGGATCAGTGTGACGCCGTTTTCCTTGAGCCGGAAAAGTCGGTCCCAGAGGATGTGCCGGGCTTGCGGGTCAAGGCCCGTGGTGGGCTCATCGAGGAGGAGGATACGGGGTTCGTTGATGAGCGACCGCGCGATGGTGAGCCGCCGTTTCATGCCACCGGACAGCGCATCCACTTTGGAGTTGGCCTTGTCCGTGAGCTGCGCGAATTCCAGGAGCTCGTCCGCTTTGGGCCGCAAGTAGCTCAGCGGCAGACCGAAGTAACGGCCATAGACGATCAGGTTCTCGCGGACCTTCAGTTCTTCGTCAAGGTTGTCCTGCTGCGGAACGACCCCCAGGTGTGCCCGGACTTCGGGACCATGTGATTCCGGGTCCAGGCCCATGATGTTCAGCGTTCCTGAAGTGCGCTGCGAGACGCCGCCGATCATTTTCATGGTGGTGGATTTGCCCGCGCCGTTGGGGCCGAGCAGACCAAAGGACTCCCCCGCCGGAACATCGAAGGAGATGTTGTCCACGGCTGTGAGCTCGCCATAGGTCTTGGTGAGGTTCCGCGCGCTGATGACGGTGGGTGGGTTCATGTCGAAGCTGGTTTGCCACGATTCGGAGTGTGTTGCAGAGCCGGTTGCTTCATTGTGCACCCTCAGCAGACTAGTAGCGCCAACGAATATGTGAAAGGGCTCTTGCAGATATTTTTGCAAGAGCCCTCTCATTTTCGCTTCCGTCCAGGTCAGGACGGTGGCTGCGAGCGCAGTACCTCCAGCCGCTGCCGGAACTCGGTCTCATCAATTTCGCCCCGGGCATAGCGTTCGCGCAGCACGCCCTCAGCGCCCTGGGTTGCTGCCCAGTGATGGTTGCGGCGCCAAGCCCGCCGGCCGACGAAAATGAATAGGAAAATCACGAGGATCCAGAACAGCGGGAATAGGAGGAAGAACGGCCAAAACGTACCGTCACCCCAGGGACCGTGCGCGGCGACGGTGGCCGGCAGCTGTGCCAGCGCTCCCCCGAGCGTGGTGGTCTCCCCGACGATTGAAGTCAATGCGGTGAACATGTCAGTGATCCAAACTCTCTCCGCCGTTTCCCGGCGTGAACCGTCTTTCGGCTCTGGTTCGAGTCTGCCCGCGGACGGTCGGCGGGACGTCCGCCGTCGGGAGTCACCTGAAGGCGCTGCCATACTCCCTTGGGAGGCGGTGGTAGCCCGTCAGCTGCTCCAGCCTGGCCTCACCAGCCCTGATTCATACGCGAGCACCACCAGTTGGGAGCGGTCGCGGACCATCAGCTTGGTCATGATGCGCGATACGTGGGTCTTCGCAGTCAGCGGGGTGATGAACAGGCGTTCGGCGATCTCTGCATTGTTTAGGCCCTCGCCCACCAAGGCCAAGACTTCGCGTTCGCGTTCCGTCACCTGTTCGAGGGGAATCACTTTTCCTGCCGCCCGGCTCTGGGACGCCATTTGTGCCATGATCCGCCGGGTGACCGAGGGCGAGAGCAACGCATCGCCATCGTGGACCACCCGGACGGCGCGGATGAGCTCCGTAGGTTCGGTGTCCTTGACCAGGAAACCAGCTGCGCCCGCGCGGACGGCCTCGGCGATGTACTCGTCGAGCTCGAAGGTTGTCAGGATGATGATGCGTGTGCCGGACAGGGTTGGGTCGGCAAGAATCCTGCGGGTGGCGGTGAGGCCGTCGTCGTCGGGCATCCGGATGTCCATGAGGATGACGTCCGGTTTGTCGCGCGCCGCCAGCCTCACTGCCTCCCTGCCCGTGCCGGCCTCGGACACCACTTCCATGTCCGGTTCAGCGTCCAGGAGGGCACGGAAGCCCGCCCGGATGAGGGTCTGGTCATCGGCGAGGAGGATGCGGATCATGGGTGGTTTCCTTCCGCCTGGTCTGTTGTGGGCAGCAGCGCCTCTACGCGGAGCCCGGGCTGGAGTTCGTGCAGCGTGAGCGTCCCGCCCAAGGCGACCGCCCTCTCGCGCATCCCCGTGAGGCCGTTGCCCGGGAGCGCCCCGCCCATGCCCGCGCCGTCGTCGTCTATCCGGACAGTCAGGGCCTCTTCCGCATGGGAAAGATGTACGACGGCGGATTGGGCACCTGAGTGCCTGCCGACGTTGGTCAGGGCTTCCTGGATGATCCGGTACGCCGCTTCCTGCTGGGCCAGGCCGACGAGATCATGGTTCGACTGGTCCTCGAAGCGCACCTGCAGGCCCCCCAGCTCCGCGATCTTCACAAGTTCGGGGATCCTGGCAAGCGTAGGGCGGGCCGCCGGGGCAAGCGGGACGTCCTCCCGCAACACGCCCAGGAGTTGCCGGACTTCCGTGAGGGATTCCTTGCTGGCTGCCTTGATGGCCTCCAGAGCAGGCCTGAGTTTCGCGGGATCGTCCGAGCCCACGTGCAAGGCCACAGATGCCTGCACGTTGATCATGGACAAGGAATGAGCCACCACATCGTGGATATCGCGGGCGAGCGTGAGCCGGTATTCATCGCGTTCGGCCTTCCGGGCGGCCTCCCGGCGGCGTCGGTATTCCGCGAACCGCTCGCTCCGGCGTCGGAATCCCTGTCCTATCAGCACCAAAATGGCAGCCCATCCCACCCCGGCTGAAGCGCGGAGGGGCCAGTTGGGATCGCCGCTGAGTGCGGCCGCGAACACCACTGCGGCAGCGGCGATTCCGGCCCCCACCCACGCCTGCCAGCGCAAACCCGCCGACGACGTGAGAACTATGGCCACCGCCAGGGAGAGCGGAATGGGACCCCAGGGGTAGCCCAGGCCAACATAGGCCCCCGTGGCCACGAGGGCGACGGGAAGCATAACCGCAGGCGCCCGCCTCCGGAACGCCAGTCCCGCAGGCCCGGCCAGCAGCAACAGGATCGCAAGCGCGTCCAACGGGCGTGGGGCGTCCTGATGGCCCGCGGAAAAAAGCGTCCCCGCCACCTGGATGAGGGCCACCGTGATGACGATGAAGCTCGTGGGTGGGCCTGCAAAACGGCGGCCACCAGGGAAACGGGGTTGCATACACCGAGCCTAGCTTTGGTCCCGGGTGTTCGTCGTCGGGTTAACGGAGCAGGGCGACTACTCCCGAAGGAGTAGACGCCCTGCGTTTTCGACTGCTGGTACGCCTCAGGCGATGCCCGCTGCGCGCTCGGCGCTCTCCACAACGTTGGCGAGCAGCATGGCGCGGGTCATCGGACCCACGCCGCCCGGGTTCGGGGACAGCCAGGCGGCGACGTCGGCAGCTGCCGGGTCCACGTCTCCGGTGACCACAGCCTTGCCGTTACTGTCCTCCACGCGGCTGACACCGACGTCGAGCACTACTGCGCCCGGCTTCAGGTCTCCAGCCTTGATCATGTGCGGCACGCCTGCAGCGGCAATCACGACGTCGGCCTGCTTGAGTTCCGCGGGCAGGTCAACGGTGCCCGTGTGCGCCAGGATGACCGTGGCGTTGACTTCCCTGCGGGTGAGCAGGAGGCCGATCGGGCGGCCAATGGTGACGCCGCGGCCCACTACCAGGACGCGCTTGCCGTTGAGCTCGATGCCGTGCCGGCGCATCAGTTCCACACAGCCCTTGGGTGTGCAGGGAAGCGGGGACTTCATTTCGCCACTGACGTTGGCCACCAGGCGGCCAAGGTTCATGGGGTGCAGGCCATCGGCGTCCTTGTTTGGATCCATGGCTTCCAGGATGACGTCCTGATCAATGTGCTTGGGCAGCGGCAACTGAACGATGTAGCCCGTGCATTCCGGGTTCTCGTTGAGTTCGCGGACAACCTTCAGGAGGTCTTCCTGGGTGATGTCCTCGGGCAGGTCCCGGCGGATGGACTGGATGCCCACCTCGGCGCAGTCCTTGTGCTTGCCGCCGACGTACCAGGTGCTGCCGGGGTCCGAACCCACCAGAATGGTGCCCAGGCCGGGGACGATGCCCTTCGCCGCGAGGACGGAAACGCGTTCGGTCAGTTCTGCCTTGATGGCTGCGGCGGTGGCCTTGCCGTCAAGGATCTGTGCGGTGGACTGTGTCATTCCATCTGCTCTTTCTGGTGGTGACCTATTCAAAGGTTCATGCAACGGGACCCACCGCCTGTGATGTGGCGGCGGATCCCGTTGTTTCCGGGCCATGCCCGGGCGGTGCTTATGTGCGCTTTTTGCCGAGGGAGCGGCGGGTTACCACTGCTCGTGCTGCGGGTACAGCGGGAAGTCGGCGGCGAGCTTGTCGACGCGGGCCTGGAGTGACTCGACGTCGGCAGCGGAGCCTGCCTTCAGCGCGGTGGCGATGATCTCGGCAACCTCGGTGAACTCGGTGGCACCGAATCCGCGGGTAGCCAGTGCAGGCGTACCGATGCGGAGGCCGGAGGTGACCATCGGCGGGCGGGGGTCGAACGGAACGGCGTTGCGGTTCACGGTGATGCCCACCGAGTGCAGGAGGTCTTCAGCCTGCTGGCCGTCCAGCTGCGAGTTACGCAGGTCCACGAGGACCAGGTGGACGTCGGTGCCGCCGGTGAGGACCGAAACGCCTGCCTCGGCAACGTCGGACTGGTTGAGACGGTCTGCAATGATCTTGGCGCCCTCAAGCACGCGCTCCTGGCGTTCCTTGAATTCCTCGCTGCCGGCGATCTTGAAGGCAACAGCCTTGGCCGCGATGACGTGCATGAGCGGACCGCCCTGCTGGCCGGGGAAGACGTTGGAGTTGATCTTCCTGCCGTACTGTTCCTTGGCCAGGATCACGCCGGAACGCGGGCCTGCGAGGGTCTTGTGCACGGTGGAGGTGACGACGTCGGAGTGCGGTACCGGGCTCGGGTGCAGGCCTGCTGCAACCAGGCCGGCGAAGTGTGCCATGTCCGTCCAGAGGAGCGCGCCAACCTCGTCCGCGATGGAGCGGAAGGCAGCGAAATCCAGGTGGCGGGGATACGCGGACCAGCCGGCGATGATGACCTGCGGCTTCTCGGCGATGGCTTGCTCGCGCAGCTTGTCCATGTCCACGCGGAAGGTGTCTTCTTCCACCTGGTAGGCAGCAACCTGGTAGAGCTTGCCGGAGAAGTTTAGCTTCATGCCGTGGGTCAGGTGGCCGCCGTGTGCCAAGGAAAGACCAAGGATCTTGTCGCCGGGGGTGATCATGGCGGACAGCGCGGCAGCGTTGGCCTGGGCACCGGAGTGCGGCTGGACGTTGGCGTACTCCGCACCGAAGAGGGCCTTGACGCGGTCGATCGCCAGCTGCTCCGCGACGTCGACGTACTCACAGCCGCCGTAGTAGCGCTTGCCCGGGTAGCCCTCGGCGTACTTGTTGGTCAGGACGGAGCCCTGTGCTTCCATGACGGCGCGCGGGGCGAAGTTTTCGGAGGCGATCATTTCCAGGGTGCCGCGCTGGCGGCCGAGTTCCTGGTCGAGGACTGCTGCGATCTCGGGATCGAGCTCAGCGAGCGACTGGTTGCTGACAGTCGCGGAAGTGGTGGTAGGCACGGAGATCTCCTGGCTAGGCAACGGGTGGTGCTACAGGTCAGGCTACCGGCAGCAGCATTCCCGCGTCCCCTTGATTACGGAGGCATTGGTCACGTGCGTGCAGCGGTAAGACATGACCCTCGGCCCAGGCGTACGATCCGTGGTCTTCGTGATTGCCGCTCCCTGGTGGTAGTCCACCCAACGCCAGTTGCGACCCGTTAACAGTACAACAAGGCGGCACAGGTAGGCTTATCCGTGTGACTGATTCCGCCGCTTTCGTAGTAACACTGTCCTGCCCAGACCGCCCAGGCATCGTCCACGCCGTTGCCGGCGCCTTGCTCGAAGCCGGTTGCAACATCGCCGATTCCCAGCAGTACGGAAGCCCCAGCACAGGCAACTTCTTCATGCGGGTGGAGGCAACCACGACGTCCTCCCAGGAAGAGCTGGCCGCCGCCTTGCGGCCGGTAGCTGAGTCCTTTGGCATGACGTGGCAGATCAACCCGGTGGGCCAGAAAGTCCGCACCATCATTCTCTGTTCCAAGGATGCGCACTGCCTCAACGACCTCCTGTTCCAGCAGCGCACGGGTACGCTGCCAATCGAGGTTCCGGCGATTGTTTCAAACCACCGCGACCTTGAGGAGCTGGCCCGTTTCTACGGGATCCCGTTCCACCACATTCACGTGACACCGGAGACCAAGCCGCAGGCCGAGGCCGAGCTACTCAAGCTCATTTCTGACCACGACGTCGAGCTCACGGTCCTGGCGCGTTACATGCAGGTCCTCTCCAACGAGCTCTGCACGGAGTTGAACGGCAAGGCCATCAACATCCACCACTCGTTCCTGCCGTCCTTCAAGGGTGCCAAGCCCTACCACCAGGCCCACGCCCGCGGTGTGAAGATCATCGGTGCCACGGCCCACTATGTGACCGCCGACCTCGATGAGGGCCCGATCATCGAGCAGGAAGTCATCCGCGTTGACCACGCCCGCACGGCTGCCCAGTTCGTGCAGATGGGCCGCGACGTGGAGGGGCGCACCCTTGCCCAGGCCGTTCAGTGGCACGCCGAACACCGCGTACTCCTGGATGGCACCCGGACCGTTGTATTCAACTGACTGACATTTGTGGTTGTTGGAAGGGCTCGTAGCAACCACTACTGCCAGTCAGTTAGGCGATCTACGCTGGGGGTATGCAAGACCACGAGGCTGACCTCGCCGTTTTCTACGACCGCCAAGCCCCGGTCCCGAACACCCGTGCGCTGACACCGCATCGTGTTGAGTGCCGGGAATGGTTCGTCCGGCTCTTGAAGGACGAGCACCGACACTCCGTGTTCGAGCTGGGCTGCGGGACCGGCGTCGAGGGCCTGGAATTTGTCCGCGCAGGACTGCATTACACCGGCGTGGACCTCTCAGAGGAGAGCATTCACCTGGCGCGGTCGCATGGGCTGGATTGTTCAGTGGCCAGCGGACGCAGCCTGCCTTTTGTTGATGGCGCGTTCGCGGCCGTTTGGACCATGAGCACCCTGCTGCATGTCCCCAACAGCAGGATTCACGACGTCGTCAGCGAACTTGTGCGGGTCAGCGCGGCTGGTGCGCCAATCGCCGTCGGGCTTTGGTCAGGTGAGGACGTGGAAGTTCTAAACCCCGAGGACGTCGAAGAGCCGCGGCGCTTCTTCAGCCGCCGCAGCGACGACACCGTGCGGCGGATCTTCGGAGAGCACGGCGTGATCGAGCATTTCCGGACCTGGCCGGAAGGTACGGGTGTGGAGTCCGGACCCGGCGCCGGGAACTGGACGCAGCACTACCAATTCCTGGTCCTGCGTACCCCCTCACCCAACTAGGTCGCATTTGTGCGCGTTTTGAGCGCTCATAACGCGCGCTGCTGCGACCCAGTTGGGAACTAAGCTGGCTCCATGGCTCCCTCTTACACCTTTGCCGGGGACACTCCGGCCATCCATGAATCTGCATTCGTTGCGCCCACCGCATCCATCATTGGCAAGGCGACTCTGGCCGAGGACTCCAGCGCCTTTTACGGGGTTTCGGTCCGTGCCGATACGGCTGCCATCAGGGTCGGCGCAGGCTCCAACCTCCAGGACAACGTGGTCCTGCATGCAGACCCCGGGTTTCCCTGCACCGTTGGCGAGCGCGTCTCCATTGGGCACAGCGCAGTGGTCCACGGCTGCACTGTGGAGGACGACTGCCTCATCGGCATGAGCGCCACCATCCTCAATGGTGCAGTGATCGGCACTGGCTCGCTGATTGCAGCTGGCGCCGTGGTCCTGGAAGGCACGGTCATTCCGCCACGCTCCCTGGTGGCGGGTGTGCCGGCCAAGGTCCGCCGCGAATTGACGGACGAGGAATTCGAAGGCGTCAAGCACAACGCCGCCCACTACAAGGACCTCGCTGCCGCGCATAGGGAAATGCACGGGGCCTAATCAACGAATGCGGGGCCTGCACTGCATCCCCACCGCCTCCCTGACTTCGCAAGCTCAGCCAGGGAACCCGGGCGGCGTGGGCCTTGCGAGTGGTTGGCACGCAGGGCAGGCCCCGCAACGTTGGAAATTAGTCCAGGCTGATCGGGCCGAATTCGTCCAGCAGATCACCCGGGCCGGGGTTTCCGGCAACAGAGGATCCTCCCAAGTGGTTCACCACGCCCCACACGGCGTTGAGGCCTGTGGTCACGGCACCCTCGGCCCAACCTGCGGTAAAGGACACGTCGTCACCGGCGAGGAAGATGCCACGTTGGCTTTCCGGCAACTGGTCTTGCTTGAAGTGGGTGAAGAGCCGCTGCTGGTACCGGTAATGGCCCGGCAGGTTGGCTTTGAAGGCACCCATGAAGTTGGGGTCCGCTTCCCAGGAGACAGTGATCGGCTGCCCCACAATGTGGCTGGCAATGTCCACGCCCGGATAGATCTGTTCCAGCGAGTGCAACATAAGTTTGACGCGCTCTTCGGCAGTAAGTGCAAGCCACTTCAGGGCGTCGTCGTTCCATGTGTAGGACAAGAGGATCACAGCGGGCTTGTCAGGGCCGTCGTCGAGCAAGTATGTGGCCCGGTTGAGGCGGTCGGTGAGCGTCATGGACAAAACTTCGCGTCCGGTTTCCGGATCGATGTCCTTCCAGAAGGGCCGGTCCACCATCACGAACGTCTTCGAGGACTGCATGTAGTGCGAGCGCTCGATCGCCGTCCACAGCTCGGCCGGGAACAGCGCTTCCTCGGTGTGGATGCGCGTGGACAGCAACCACGACTGGCAAGTGGTCACCACCGCTTGGTACGTAGCTTCGCGTCCCCAGTTTTCGCGCACTACCAAATCACCGTTATCGGCGCGGCGGATGTTGTCCACGGCTCCGCGCGGCGAGCCGGAGTGCAGCGATGACAGTGACGTGCCGGCGGGCCAGTGCTTAAGGTCCGACGGCGCGTGGTTCCACAGTGCCTCGGGGAGCCTTTGCGCTCCTCCCGAGATGAGCCGGTGCTGGTCGTCTGCGTCGGTGTAGACAACCCGGAGGATCTCGAGGATGGAGTTGGGGAAATCGGTGTCCCAACCGCCGGTTCCGAAGCCCACCTGGCCGAAGGCTTCGCGGTGGGCGAAGCCGGCTTCCTTGAAGGACTTGCTGGCTGCGATGAATCCGTAGAACGTCTGCTCGTCCAATTCGGGCAGGAGTGCATTCCAGAGTTCCTTGATCCGCTTGGTATCGCGGGCTTTGATGGCTTCCTGCATTTCGGCGAACGCAGCGCCATCGTTGATTGCGGCTTTCCAGGCATCGGCCACTTCTTGGAAAAATACCGGTAGCTCAGCTGCTGTTGTGGCGTAGTGCTTCTTGCCCGCAAGTTCGATCACTGTGCTGGACGTCGCCGGGGCCATCGGGTTGGGGAAGTCCTGCGTTTCCAAGCCAAGAAGGTCCACGTAGTGGTAGAAGGCTTTGCCGGAAACCGGGAAACGCATGCCACCAAGATCGGCTACGACGCCGGGCGCCGACGGGAAGCTGGCCGTGCGAAGACGGCCGCCGATCTGGTCGGCCTCGTAGATGACGGGCTTGAGGCCGAGCTTCATCAGCTCATAGGCGGTGACCAGTCCTGACAGGCCGGCGCCGATGACGGCTACTTCCGTGCCGTAGCGCTCTTCCGGAATGCTTCCGAGTCCGTCCGGGTGTGCCAGGTAATGGTCATAGCTGAAGGGGAAGTCCGGGTTCAGCATGGTGATGGGGGCTTCGCCCGCGTCCGCCGCAGAAGCGGCGACGTCGGCTGTGGGAAGTTCGGTAGCGATGGTCATCAGTTTGCGGCTTTCACAGTTTCCGGGCTCACGGCCCTGGTGGTCAGTTCACGGTAGTCCTCATCGCTGAGCGCGGCTACCTTGGAATTCCGGCGTCCGTAGCCGAAGTAGATGGCGATGCCCACCAGCATCCAAACACCGAACGTGATCCAGGTGTCGGCGCCGAGGTTGAGCATCAGGAAGGCACACATCAGCGTGCCCAGGATTGGGGTGATCGGGTACAGCGGAACCCGGAAACTGCGGTCAAGATCCGGGCGGTTGCGCCGGAGATAAATCACTGCGACGTTGACCAGCGCGAAGGCAAAGAGCGTACCGATGCTCGTTGCGTCAGCCAAGGCGCCCAGCGGGACCAAGCCAGCGGTGAGGGCGACGGCGGTTCCGACTATCAGGGTCCCGGCCACTGGCGTTCCGGTGCGGCGGGAGACGCGGCCGAAGACCTTGGGCACCATGCCATCACGGGACATCGAGAGCAGGATGCGGGTCTGGCCGTAAAGGACGGTCAGCACGATACTGGCGATGGCAAGCACCGCACCGGCAGAGAAGACGAGGGCGATCCACGGCTGCCCGGTGATCTCATGCAGGATCTGGACGAGTGCAGCTTCCGTGCCGTCGAACCAGCCCCACGGACGGGCACCGATCGCGGCAACGGAGACCAGGACGTAGATGCTGGTGACAATCACCATGGAGAGCAGGATGGCGCGTGGCAGGTCCCGCTTGGGGTTCCTGGCTTCCTCGCCGGCGGTGGAGGCGGCATCGAATCCGATGTAGGAGAAGAACACACTCGACGCGGCAGCGGAGACGCCTGCTGCACCCATCGGCATGAGAGGCTCGAAGTTCCCGGCGTTGAAAGCGGTGAAAGCAACGGCGCAGAAGAAGATCAGGATGCCCACTTTGATGATGACGATCGCGGTGTTGATCCATGCACTTTCACGGGCGCCCCGGACCAGCAGGATCATGGCAAGAACCACGATCACCATGGCGGGAACATTTACCACCCCGCCATCGCCTGGTGGCTGGCTCATGGCATCGGGCAGGACCTGCCCAAACGCAGCCAGTGTCTCATTGACGTACTGTCCGGCACCTACGGCAACAGCGGCCACGGACACGGCATATTCCAGTACCAGGCACCAACCGCAGATCCACGCCATGCCCTCACCCATGGTGGCGTAAGAGTAGGAGTAGCTGGAACCTGCAACCGGGACGAGCCCGGCCATCTCCGCGTAGGACACTGCCGAGAAGAGGGCAGCCAAACCAGCGATCACGAAGGAGATCCAGATCGCCGGGCCTGCCAGCGGCACGGACTCACCAAGGATCACCAGGATGCCGGTACCCAGCGTTGCGCCGACGCTGATCATGGTCAGCTGAAGGACACCGAAGCTGCGTACCAGCGGCGTGCCGCCTTCGCCGGTTCCGGCCTCGTCGGCCATCTGCCCGATCGGCTTGCGGCGCAGGAGTTGGGCACCGAGGCTTGGCCTGGCCATGCTCGCCGCCGTTGAGTTTTGAGTGTTCACAGGCACAGTCACCCTTGACGTCCCTTCAAAGTAGTTTCGATTTCCCCTCCACAAGACTGGCATGTGAGCCATCTCTCACAATGGTGCAAAATGACCTATAGTGTTCAACCATGAGACGTATTGCACAGTACCAAGAGGACGGCTCGCTCGCCCTCTCCGGTCAGGTCAGAGTGGACCTGTCCGCGATTTCAGACAACATCAAGGCCCTGAAGGACCGGACAAAGGCGCCCTTCTTCATGGCCGTGGTGAAGGGCAACGCCTACGGTCATGGCCTCGTGGAAGTAGCCCGCACGGCCGTTGCTTCCGGGGCCGATTGGCTCGGCACCGCGCAGCTCACCGAAGCCATCGCACTGCGCAACGCCGGCATTACCGCACCGATCCTTTCGTGGTTGTATCTGGCATCCCAGACGAGCGACACCATCCTTGAAGCACTCGAAAACAACATCGACGTCTCCCTCGGAAGCGTCCACCAACTCCAGGTGCTGGCAGGCATCGCCCAACGCCTTGGCCGTCCCGCCGTCGTGCACCTTGAACTGGACAGCGGGCTAAGCCGCGGCGGGGCGCGGAAAGAGGATTGGGCTGAACTTGTAGCTCATGCCCGGCAAGCGGAACTGGACGGCACGGTGCTGGTCCGCGGCATTTGGACCCACTTGGCCTGGGCCGATGTGCCCGCCCATCCTGGGAACGCCAGCGCTGTTGCGGAGTTCGAAGACGCCGTCCGCGAGGCGCGCGAAGCCGGACTCACGCCTGAACTGAGGCACGTTTCCAGCTCCGCCAACATCCTGGACCGCCCGGAATTCCACTTCGACATGGTCCGGGCCGGACTGGCAATTTACGGCCTCGCTCCCGCAGACCACCTCAACCCGACCGACTTCGGATTGCGGCCGGCGCTCAGCGTCACCGCCCCATTGGTGATGGTCAAGAAGGTCCCAGCAGGTACCGGCGTCAGCTACGAGCACCAAGCCATCACGTATGAACCCCGCTACCTGGGACTCATTCCCCTTGGCTACGCGGACGGCATCCCTAAAGGCATCAGCGGCCGCTCGGTGGTGGACATCGGAGGCCGCAGCGTCCCGGTCATCGGTAAGGTCTGCATGGACCAATTCATGGTGGACCTCGGACCCGACGCGACCGGGATCGACGTCGGCGATACTGCGGTGTTGTTCGGCGACCCGGCCACCGGTGCGGCGAGCGCCGACGATTGGGGCGCTGCGATCGGCAGCCACGGGGATGAAATCATCAACAGGATCGCCCCGCGATTGCCGCGCATATACGCCTCGTCAGAGCGCGCCTCCTTGGACGGCGCTTCCTCGGAGGGCACCTACGAGTGCCCCGACTACCAGGAGCCGGCCGCCGCCGGGCAAGACAATGTTGCCTGAGCCCGCCATCGCCCGCCTGAGTTTCGTCACGCTGGAACAGTTCCTGGAGCAGCTGCCGCCCGAGTTGAAAATGCTTCACGACGGCGGCAGCGGCGCCTCGCTGCTGCGGTGGGTGGAACCGAGCGAACTGGAAGATCCCACCCCGTATCTTCCGGAGGGCGAGTTCCTGCTGACCGCCGGGCTGCCTTTCCTTGGCGAGGGCGGCTCGGCGACCAGCGTGGACGCCTATGTCCGGCGACTGGTGGGTGCGAAAGTGGCCGCCCTCGGCTTTGGTATCAGGCCGTATTTCGACGCCGTCCCGGACGTCCTCCTCGACGCCTGCCGCAGGCACAACCTCACCCTGTTCGAGGTCCCGGAGTCCGTGCCCTTCGCCGCGATCGGCCTGGAGTTCTCCCAGCTTCTGGAATCGGACAACGCACGCGTATTCCGTCAATTGGCCGAAACCAACCGCCAACTCATGCGGGCCGTCCTCTCCCCCAGGCCGGAACACGAATTACTTGCAGCCCTCGTCCAGCGTGTGCCCGTGTGGGCGCTGCTGGTCGGGGCGGACGGACGGGTGCGGGCGCGCGGGCACAATGCGGGCGGCAGCACCGGCGTCGAGCATTCCTTGTTGGCGCCGCTGCTGGAACGGTTGCTGACCGGCAGCGGGCCGCGCGTGGAAATGGATGGTTTCGAGCAGCCTGGGTCTGCCCTGGTGTTCGGTCATCCTCTGCGCAGTACCAAGGACGCGAACCTTGGGGCGCTGATTCTTGGTTCGGACGCTCCGCTGACGCCTGCGCAGAACAATGTGGTGCAGTCGGCGGTGGGTTTGCTGGAGTTGTTGGTCCGTCAACGAACCAGCGGTTCGCTTGCTCCGAGCCAGCTTGCCACGGCATTGCTCCTGCATCCCGATACCTTGTCCACCGGCGCCACCAAGCACGTCAACGGACTCAAAGACCTGCTGGCGCAGAGCCTTTCCTCGACGCGCTCCGGACAGATGCGCGTAGTGCAGGGCATCAAGGCCGAATCGCCTGACTGGCCCGCTGGCGACGGCCCGGTCCGCGAGCTGCTGCAGTGGCGCAGGCTGTTCGATACCAAGCTCGTGGAAATAACCGACTACGGTTTCGCGGCCATCACCCGGTTGAAAGTGGATGACGCGCTGCTTGCCGACGTCGAGAAGCTTGGCTGGAGGCTGGCGATCGGCGAGCCGACCGAACTCACCGGGCTTGCCGCGGCCTACCAGCGGGTGAGTTCGCTGCGGAGCCGCGTATTGTCCAGCGGAAAGAGCGTCCGCGTGGAGGAAGTGCAATGGTCGGTGACCGGTCTGCTTGGACGCGAGGCGGGGACCATGCTGGCCGAGCGTCTCCTGGCCCCGGTTTTGTCTTTGGAACCTGATCGCCGTGACCCACTGCTGTCCGTACTGCGCGGCTGGCTCAGCGAAAACGGAAGCTGGGACGGTTCCGCCAAGCTGCTGGGCCTTCACCGCAACAGCGTTCGACGGCAAATAGGCGTCCTCGGCGAGCTGCTGGACATGGACCTCAACCAGGCACAGGTCCGGGCGGAACTGTGGATTGCCTTGCAGTATGCGGACGAGTTGGTTGCCGGGCCTGACGCCGGCGTTTAGGCGCCCGCCTCCCACTCCCGGTATAGCTCAGGCCGCCGTTCGCGCAGATAAGGGACTTCGTCGCGTGCGGCTTTCACGGTCTCCGTACCCACTTCCGCGAACAGGAGCGCTGCCGACTCCCCCGCCGCCGCAAGCAACGAGCCATCGGGGCCGGCAACCACGCTGCCGCCGAGGAAGTTGTAGATGTCCTCGTGCCCGCTGTGGTTGGCGTACGCAACGTTGAGCTGGCTCTCCACCGCGCGGGCCCGGATGAGCACCTGCGGCACGTTATCGAATCCCATGGACAGAGCCGTTGGCACCAGCAGGAGTTCAGCCCCGCGGGTTGCCGCTGCCCGGACTGCCTCCGGGAACTCGACGTCGTAGCAAATCAGCATCGATGTTCGGACCCCGTTGAAATCCACGACGGCGGGAGGTTCTTGGGCGCCCACGAACGCCTTGCGCTCCTCCGCACCGAAGAGGTGGACTTTGGCGTAATGGAGAAGTTCCTCGCCGTTGCCGTCGATGAGTGTGGCGGTGATGTGCCACGCGTTCTCCGCGGGAGCCGGCGCCGGAAGGCTGTACACGAGTCCGATGTTGTGCTGGCGCGCGATGCCGGAAAGGCGTTGGCGGATGCCCGGCAGCGTTGCCGGATCCAATTCGGCGTGAAGCCGCAGCGGTGCGTAACCCACCGGGAAGAGCTCCGGAGTCAGGAGCAATCCTGCCCCTGCCTGTGCGGCGCGTCGGGCGGCGTCGTCGATCGTGCGCAGGTTCGCCTCAACGTCCAGGACGGAAGCGTTGGCCTGCAGGACGGATAGCAGCATCATTACCACCTTGGTTGCACCGGGTAGCCGGACCGGTGAGGGCCGGAAGTCTTCTTGTTTCCAGAGTAGGCCCGGGGTCTGACACGTGGAGCGGGGCATTTAGACCCGGAGGCGATCGACACGGGACGCATTGCACGCACACCGCCCCGCAACCTTCCGGGCCACACCCTGCGAGGCCCACTCTGCGCCCCAACCATTCGCAGGGCCCACGCCGCCCGGGTTCCCTGGCTGAGCTTGCGAAGTCAGGGAGGCGGTGGGGATGCAAAGCAGGCCCCGCAACGGGAGGACGGAGCGCCTCTTGCGTTGGAGTATGTCGGGAAAGCTTGACTGGTTGTGTTCACTTCTTGACTACAACGTTGCTTTTGGGGCAATCTTCTTGTCATGCCCGCTACGCAGCGCTCAACGAAGAGCCAACCACGAAAACCCGGCTCGCAGTCCGCGCTCCGGCACCTGAACCAGCAACGGATTATCGAGTGCTTGCTGAGTGGGCCGTCAACGCAAGCCGAACTTTCAAGGCAGACCGGGCTCTCCACCGCCACGGTGTCCAACATCGTGAAAATCATGCAGGACGCAGGCCTCGTTTCCACCGAGCCAACCACCAGCTCCGGACGCCGGGCAACCAACGTGAGGTTGAACAGCAACGGTGCAGTCGCCGTCGGAATCGACTTTGGCCGACGCCACCTGCGGGTGGTTCTGGCATCCCTCGGCTACCACGTCATCGCAGAGGATTTCATCGAACTTCCGCTCGGCCACCACGCAGAGGAAGGGATCGCCGCGGCGGTGCGGCTGCTTGGCCGATTGCTGGCAGAAAATGGCATCGATCCCAGTGCGGTAGTGGGAGCCGGTGCGGGCATCCCGGGCCCTATTGACCGCAGGACAGGGACCGTTGCCCAAGGTGCGATCCTGCCCGAATGGGTGGGAATCGACATCCTTCATAGGCTCGAGGAAGCCCTGAATTGTCCCGTATTTGTTGATAATGACGCCAATCTTGGAGCGTTATCGGAGGTGACTTGGGGACCCCACAGCGGGGTGTCCAACCTGATGTTCCTCAAGATCGGTTCGGGTATTGGTTCGGGCCTGATTCTGAACGGCGTGCCGTACTACGGGAACGTGGGCATCACAGGTGAAATCGGCCATGCAACCATCCACGAGCACGGGCTGATGTGTCGGTGCGGCAACCGCGGCTGCCTCGAAACCATCGCCTCCACAACCACGATGATCGAGCTGCTAGGCAGGGGAAAAGAGACATCGCTGACGCCCCAGGACATCGTCCGGAATTGCCTTGCCGGCGACTCCGCAACCCAACGCGTGGTGGATGATGCGGGCCTTGCCGTGGGGCGAGCACTGGGCAACGTCGCCAACCTGATCAACCCTGAAGTGATCGTCGTCGGCGGGCCCCTGGCAGGCCTCGGCGACCTCCTTCTCAACCCCATTCGCAGGGGCCTTGTTCGCCACGCCGTACCCGTGGTGGGCGAAACAACGCACCTCGCAATGTCGTCCTTGGGAGCACGTGCCGAAGCGCTTGGCGCAGCGGCCTTGGTGTTCCAACAAGCCGGAATCACGGGTAGATAACGAAATCGTTAGCTGGTTCTTGTGTTCAAGTCTTGACGACAAGACACGTGATCCAGTTTACTTTTTCATCAGACAGCTCCGCCGTTTGGGGAGCGACAACGAAGTCATGCATTGGAGGCGTAAGGGCTGATGACAACCCCTGACACGCAAGACGAACCCATTCTCTTGGAGATGCGCTCGATCACGAAGGAATTCCCTGGTGTGAAGGCCTTGTCGAATGTGAGCCTGCGCGTAAAGGCTGGCGAGATCCACGCAATCTGTGGCGAGAACGGTGCTGGAAAATCCACCCTCATGAAAGTTCTCTCCGGCGTGTACCCCCACGGCAGCTACACCGGGGACATCGTGTACATGGCCGAAACGCAGCAATTCAAGGACATCCGCGCAAGTGAAGCTGCGGGCATCGTCATCATCCACCAGGAATTGGCGTTGATCCCGGAATTGTCCATCATGGAGAACATCTTCCTGGGCAACGAGCCAACCAAATGGGGTGTCATCGACTGGGCCGAAGCCCGGAAGCGCTCCGTAGAGCTGTTGGCCAGGGTAGGTCTCCGTGAGGACCCCGATACCCCCATCAAGGAAATCGGCGTCGGCAAGCAGCAGCTGGTGGAAATCGCCAAGGCGCTGAACAAGTCGGTCCGCCTGCTGATCCTGGACGAGCCCACAGCAGCCCTGAACGAATCGGACTCCCAGCACCTGCTGGACCTGATCCTGGGGCTGAAGGGCAAGGGAATCACCTCGATCATCATTTCCCACAAGCTCAACGAGATCGAACAGATCGCCGACGAGATCACCATCATCCGTGATGGAAAGTCCATTGAAACGCTGAACGTCAAGCGGGATGGCGTTGACGAGGACCGCATCATTAAAGGCATGGTGGGCAGGACCCTCGAGTCCCGCTTCCCCGATCACGAGCCGAAGATCGGTGAGGTCTTCTTCGAAGTGAAGGATTGGACGGTGGGTCACCCGCAGATCCAGGATCGCCTGATCTGCAAGGGCTCCAACTTCTACGTGCGCCGCGGTGAAATCGTAGGATTCGCAGGACTCATGGGTGCCGGCCGCACGGAACTTGCCCGCTCTCTGTTCGGACACTCCTACGGCCGTTACATCAAGGGACAGGTTTACAAGGACGGCAAGCCGGTCAACCTCCGCAGCGTCCGGGCGGCTATCGACGCCGGCCTGGGCTACGTCACGGAAGACCGGAAGTCCCTCGGCCTGAACCTGCTGGATGACATCAAGACCACCACGGTTGCAGCGAATCTCCGTGCAATCAGCAAGTACACGGTGGTGGACGACCGCAAGGAGTTCTCGGTGGCAGAGGAGTACCGAAAATCCCTGCGCACCAAGACGCCGTCAGTGGAGGAAGGCGTAGCCAAGCTCTCGGGCGGAAACCAGCAGAAAGTGGTGCTGGCCAAATGGATGTTCACCGATCCGGATCTCCTGATTTTGGATGAACCGACGCGAGGAATCGACGTAGGCGCCAAGTATGAGATCTACGGCATCATCCAGAGGCTGGCGAACCAGGGCAAGGGAGTGATTGTCATTTCCTCGGAGCTGCCGGAACTCCTGGGCCTGTCCGACCGCATTTACACCATTTTTGAAGGCGCCATCACCGGTGTCCTGGACAAGAACGAAGCCAGCCAGGAAAGCCTGATGAAACTCATGACCTCCGCCCGCAAGACGGCCTGACCGTTGGCCCAGACTCACCCCTTCCTGACACAAGGACCAAAACAATGAACGCGCTCAAGAAGCTATTTGGTGGCAATACCCGCCAGTTCGGCATGATCTTCGCCCTGGTGGCACTTATCGTCTTCTTCCAGATCTTCACCGAGGGCCGGACACTGACGCCGGGCAACGTGATCAACCTGTTCAACGGCAACTCCTACATCCTGATCCTGGCCATCGGTATGGTCCTGGTCATTATTGCCGGCCACATCGACCTCTCTGTGGGCTCGGTGGCCGCATTTGTGGGTGTTTCCGTGGCTCTCGCCATCCGGGACTGGGGTATCCCCTGGTACATGGGTGTGCTCTTCGGGCTGGTGCTCGGTGCCGTGATCGGGGCCTGGCAAGGATTCTGGACAGCGTATGTGGGCATCCCCGCCTTCATCGTGACGCTGGCAGGCATGCTCCTGTTCCGCGGTTTCAACCAGTTCGTGGGCAAATCCAACACCATCCCCGTCCCCAGCGACTTCCAGTACCTGGGCTCCGGCTACCTGCCTGAAATTGGCCCCAACACGGGCTTCAACAACCTCACGTTGCTGTTGGGTATCCTGGCCGCCGCGTTCGTTGTCATCATGTCCCTGCGGGCCCGGGCTACAAACAAGGCACTTGGCGCCGACGTTCCCGAGCTTTGGGTCGAGGTCACTAAGCTGGTCCTGATCTGCGGTGCCATCCTCTACGCCACGTACCTGTTCGCCACCGGCCGCCCCGGAACCTCCTTCCCTATCCCCGGTTTGATCCTGGCCGTGTTGGTCCTGATCTACGGTTTCATCGCTGACAAGACCGTGCTGGGCCGCCACGTCTACGCCGTGGGTGGTAACCGGCACGCAGCAGAACTGTCCGGTGTGCAGTCCAAGAAGGTCAACTTCATGGTCATGCTCAACATGTCCGTCCTTGCAGGCCTCGCCGGCATGATCTTCGTTGGCCGATCCACCGCATCCGGCCCCTTTGACGGCGTCGGTTGGGAACTGGACGCAATCGCAGCCGTGTTCATCGGTGGCGCCGCCGTTACAGGTGGCGTTGGCACCGTGATCGGCTCGATCGTCGGTGGCTTGGTGATGGCCGTGCTGAACAACGGCCTCCAGCTTCTGGGCGTAGGCGCCGACCTCACCCAGATCATCAAGGGCCTGGTGCTCCTGGCCGCCGTAGCCTTCGACGTCTACAACAAGATCCAAGGCAAGCGGTCCATCACCGGCCTGTTGATGAAGAACTTCCAGCGCAACAACGACATCAAGCCGGACGAGACCACGTCCACCAAAGAGGTCATCTCCAAGGAAGCCTGACCGGTTTCCATCGACTCGCTCCACCCCACCCACACAGAAAGTGAACCAAGATATGCGAATGTTTGGTAAAGCAGGAAAGGCAGCAGCAGTCGCTGCCATCGCGGCACTGGCGCTGACAGCCTGCGGCCGCTCTGACAGCGGCTCAAGCAGCAGCACTGCTGGCGGGGAAGCGTTCCCCAAGGACTCGATGATCGGCGTCGCCCTTCCGCAGAAGACCAGTGAAAACTGGGTCCTCGCGGAGAAGCTGTTCAACGACGGCCTCAGCAGCGCCGGGTTCAAGCCCGACGTCCAGTTCGCCAACGGCGGCGTGTCCGAGCAGCAGAACCAGATCAGCGCCATGGTCACCAAGGGTGCAAAGGTCATCATCGTTGGCGCAATCGACGGCGCCCAGCTGGGCACGCAGCTCAAGCAGGCCAAGGACTCCGGCGCCACGGTCATTGCTTATGACCGTTTGCTCCTGAACACGGAGAACGTGGACTACTACGTGGCGTACGACAACTTCAAGGTCGGTGTGCTCCAGGGCCAGGCCTTGTTGGACGGATTGAAGGCCAAGAAGCCTTCCGGCCCGTACAACATCGAGCTCTTCGCCGGTTCCCCGGATGATGCAAACGCCAAGGTCTTCTTCGACGGAGCCATGAGCGTCCTGAAGCCGAAGATCGACGACGGAACCCTGAAGGTACTCTCCGGCCAGACCACTTTCGAGCAGGCTGTTACCCAGGGTTGGAAGGGCGAAAACGCGCAGAAGCGTGCGGACACCCTCTTGGCAGGCAGCTACACCTCGGCCCCGCTGGACGGCGTACTTTCCCCGAACGACCTTTTGGCACGCTACATCCTGAACTCGGTCAAGGCCGCCGGAAAGCCGACGCCGGTCATCACCGGCCAGGACTCCGAGGTTGAGTCCGTCAAGTCGATCATGGCTGGCGAGCAGTACTCCACCATCAACAAGGACACCCGCAAGCTGGTTGAGCATGCCATCACCATGGTGAAGGACCTGCAGGCCGGCAAGCAGCTGGAAATCAATGACAAGGATTCCTACAAGAACGGTGTCAAGACTGTTCCGGCTTACCTGCTCCCGCCGCAGATCGTGACGGCAGCCAACGTCAAGACGGCTTACGTGGACGATCCGGTACTCGGCCCGATCACCAAGTAGTCGAGCACGTATTAGCTGAGCACTAATTAACAAGCACTGCCCCGGTCCGCAAAATTTGCGGGCCGGGGCTTTCGCTATTCCCCACAACTGTAGGCGCTACTTCCCCTCTTGGACCTTGATCACGCCGGGTCCCGAAAAGTGCAGCACCGCATTGCGGACTGCGTCTGGCGATTTCAGGGTCCGGTACCCGTAGTTATCCGAAGGTGACCAGCCGACGTCGGACGTAAAGTCACGCTGCGCCCATTCAGGAACCTCGGTGCCTGACTCAGCCGCAGCGGCTACCGCCTCCGCCTTGCGTTCCTCAAAGGAGCCTTGGGCAACGGCTTCCAGATTGACGGGTTCACCGTTGAACCAGGAACCGGTATCGCTGAACATATTGCCGTTGTAACTGGTGACTGTAATGGATTCATCGGCGTTCGGCCCGGAGTAGTCAAAGGCGTTGTACTCGGAGAAGATCCGGGAATCGTAGCCCGCACCAATGAAGTAGCTGGTGCCGCCCTGCGCCTCACTAATCATGGGATAGTCAGGGTCCTCGCTACTGCCGACGAAGTAGTTGTTCAGGACGTGCACTTGGCCGAAGCGGACCCGGGGACCACGCTGTTGGGTGTTTTCGAAGAGGTTCGAGATGAAGCTGACGCGCAGCTTTCCGCCGTCTTTATCTACATGCTCGTCGCCGGATCCCAGAAGGCTCGTCTTGTCATGGTCCTTGAGTTGGCTGTTGGAGATGGTGACGAAGTCTGTTCCGTCCTTCAAATCCAGAAGGCCGTCGTGGCGGATGACGGGCTCGTTCTTGAAATCCTTGGGCGCCTTGCTGTCAGGATAGCGGCCGTCTGTCACCAGGACATGGTCAATCCAGATGTGGTCCGAGGTTACGGCGGACACGCAGTCGAAGCGGGCGTTCCATGCGCCGTCGCCGTCATCGGGAGACCACGTGGTGAACCAGTCCACGGGTGATTCGATGCTCAAGTTCCGGATAACCACGTTGCTGGCCACGTTCATGATGATGTTGGCTCCCACCAGCCCGGAGTCATCATCCAGTCCCAGGAGCGTGGTGTTGCTCGGAAGATTCACCTCAATCTGACGCTTCATGGCATTGCTGCCCTGTTGGCGCAGTTGCCTCATTTGCTTGCAGTACGGGAACGCTTGGTCGCTCCAGGTCTTTCCGTTGTCCAGGAAGCAGCTCATGTACTTCTGGATGTCGTAGCCAGGAGCGTAGTCCTGCTCGCCAAGGATCTTTCCGTCAGGGGCTTCGTTGCCGTTAATGGTCCCCCGGATGTAGATGATTTTGGGTGCCTTGGGGTCGCCGTTATTCAGCGTGGCCGTCTTGAGTTCTGCCAAGGTGCTGACCACGTGAACGTTCGCCGGTGGGGCGTCGGAACCACCGTTGGTCCCCGGGCCGGCCGGGGTGCTTCCAACGGATGCCCAACCCGTGGGAGCTGAATCGTGTATTGAGACTGTGGGCGAACCGTGCAGATCAACCGGATCGGCGCTGCTGGCCGGCGCGCTTGCCAGCGTAGCCGCCAGCGCGATGCTTGCTACGGCTGCCACCGTGGCTGGGCGTCGCCGTGAAGTGCGTTTCAGGAATCGGGAGTGAATGCGATTGTTCGGGGATGTTGTGGACGTCATTGGCCTGTTTTCCGGCATGCCAAAGAGCACATGCCTGATAGCGGGAATGGGCGATTCGACTAACTGCTTTTCCTTGCCCTCACTGCGAGAAAGCGCTTTCTCGCGGGGCTGTCCTATTATGCCTGTGCAGCTCGCCACGCTGTCAAGAGGTCGTTCGGAATCCGGACCTGCCTGACGTCCCGGATTTTCACAGCGCACGCATAGCTTCGACAGGCTTCCTGCACAGCAGCGCTCAGCATTGTTGGACCTGCAGCCCGCGAGCCAGCGGTCTGCGGAACTCAGCAGGTCCAAAGGAGAAACGTGAGCGTCCTTGCCCGAAGCGTAGGCAATGCCTTCCGCAACAAAATCAGAACGGCCGCGGTAGTCGCTGTGCTGGCCGTAGCGATCGGCCTGGCGTTGGCCATGCTTGTGGCCAACCAGGCCGTGGGTGCCAAGGTCCAGGAGCTCAATGCTTCCGTGGGCACCACCCTGACGGTGAATCCGGCTGGTGGGCAGGGCTTCGAAGGTGGCGGCGAACCGCTCACGGCTGCTCAAGCGCAGACTGTAGCCTCGGTCACCAACGTGACCTCCGTGGTGGGTACCAAGGCGCTGCGCCTCCAGACGGCGACGGCAGAAACAAGCACCACACAGCAAGGTGGCGGTTTCGGTCCCGGCGGGCAGCAGGCCAGCGTCACTACCAACCTCACGGCAGCCATCGATGCCGGCACCCTCGGCAACCGGAACGGCTCCACCAGCAACACCGGAGGTACAGGCACTACCCAACGAGTACGCACCCTTCCCATTGCGGCCACAGGCATCGGCGCCGAAGTTGACAGCGCCGGCAAGGCCTTGGACATCACGAGTGGCACCGGACTGGGCGACTACACTACGGCTCAGGCAAAGGCGCTGGTGGGGACGACGCTGGCGCAAAAGAATAACCTCACAGCGGGTTCCACTTTCACCATCCAGGACAAGACGTTCACGGTCGCAGGCATCTTCGACGCCGGAACCGCCTTCGGAAACAACGCCGTCTACGTCACCCTTCCAGAAGCCCAAACGCTGGCAGCGACTCCTGACGAACTCTCCACGATGATCGTCACGGTCAACAGTATGGAAAACGTCGACAGCACCAAAACGGCCGTCCAGTCCGCGTTGGGAACCAGCAAAGCCGACGTCACCCAGGGCCAACGCAACCTCGAAACTGCCGTCAGCTCGCTGGATAGCGTCAAGAACATCTCCCTGGTCGCGTTCATTGCCGCACTCGCTACAGCCGGGCTCATCATCCTGCTGATCATGGTCATGTTGGTCCGTGAACGCCGCCGCGAAATTGGTGTGTTGAAGGCCATCGGTGCCAGGAATCGCACCATCGGCCTGCAATTCGTCCTTGAATCGCTGGTACTCGTGGCTTTGGGCAGCGTGGTGGGCGCCGCCATTGCATCGCTCGCCAGCGGCGGTATCGCATCAGCCCTCATCAGTTCAAACACCAGCACGACGGCGGCAGGCAGCACCCAGCGCGGCGGCGGCTTTGGCGGGGGCGGTTTTGCCGGTGGCGGTTTTGCCGGTGGAGGCCAGGGCGGTCCCTTCGGTGGGGCCTCTCAACTGCTCACGTCTGTCTCGGCGAGCGCCTCCCCCGGTGTCATTGCTGCAGGCATCGCCGCGGTCTTCGCGGTCGCCATCATCGGCGCATTGGTCCCGGCCTTGCTGACCGCGCGCATCCGTCCCATCGAAGTACTCCGAGGAGAATAGCCGTGATTGTTGTCAAAGATCTGGTCCGACAGTTCAAGTCCGGGGACCGAACCATCAAGCCGGTCAACGGCGTCAGTTTCGAACTCGACAAGGGTTCGCTGGCTTCCATCGTCGGTAAGAGCGGCAGTGGCAAGAGCACGCTGTTGTCCCTGCTGGGTGCGCTTGATAAGCCAACCAGTGGAGACGTCGTCGTGGATGGCGTCAGTTTGGCGGGGCTTCCGGACAGCAAACTGACCGAGTACCGCCGGCGGGACATCGGTTTCGTGTTCCAACAGTTCAACCTGATCCCGAACCTTAGCGCCGTGGACAACGTCATGCTGCCGATGGAGTTCGCCGGGGTCCGGAAGGCTGCGCGGCTGAAGCGCGCCAAAGAACTGCTGGAACAGGTGCAGCTGGATCCGGAGAAGCAGTCCCGCCGGATCAATCGATTGTCCGGTGGCGAGCAGCAGCGCGTCGCGATCGCACGGGCACTCGCCAACGAACCCAAGCTCATCCTTGCCGACGAGCCCACGGGAAACCTGGACGAGCAAACCGGTGAGCATATCATCGAACTGTTGAGCTCACTGAGCCGCGACCACAACACCACCATCCTGGTTGTCACCCACGACCGCAGCCTGGCGCAAAAAACGGAACGCTGCTTCCGCCTTCAGCAGGGCCGGCTTACGGAGGAGATCAAAACCGGATTGCATCGATGACCTTGACGCGCACCGCCACGAGCGCCGGAACGGCTCCGGCGAGTGCGCCCACAAGGACAGCTGCCCCGAAGCCCAGGAGGGCAGCGTCAATGGGGAAGGACGGATATTCAGTCAATCCCGGCGCCACCTTTGACTCGATCCAGGGGTTTTTCACCACCGCGACGGCCAGCATGACTCCTGCCAGGCCGGCGACTGCGGTGGCAACCACGGATTCCATCATGACTCCGAAGAAGATCCGGCCGGACGTCGCGCCGAAGCTGCGGCGGATGCCGATTTCCCGGACCCGGTACCGCACGGTGACCATGGAGATGTTGAGCATTCCCACGGCGCCGAGCAGGAGAACCAGTCCGGCTACCCCGCCCACGATCCATTGCGCGGGCCCCAGCGGATCCCCATACGCGGCGAAGTCCATCCGGCTTGCCTGCGCGTAGTACCCGGGAAATTGCCCCTGGAGGTCCGTGGAAATGGCTGCGGCCAGGGAATCGGCCTGTTCCTCCCCCACCCACACTTTGAACTCGGACATCTGGGATTGCATTCCCGTCATCGCGGCTCCGCCGGTGAGGATGAAAGCGGCCGGAGGTTGCTGCGGATAGGCATCAGGTACGACGCCGATAATCACCGCCGTGGCGGGGTGCTCACCCGGGATGGTCACAGTCGGACTGGTGGTCAGGTTGGGCATGCCTGCTTGGTTGTAGAACGCTTCGGAGACCACGACGGCGGGTGCGAGCCTTTGCTCGTCGTCGGCAGCGAACCAGGTTCCTTGGGTGAGCGGTACGCGGTGGATGATGCCGTACCCGATGTCCACGATCGTCACGTCCACATTGGTCACGCCACGCGGAAACTGGAAGCCAGCCTGGGTCCTGCCAACGTGGGTGGACGTGGTGATGCCGAAGCGCTGTTGGATGCCTTCGTAGACCTTCTCCAGTTTCGCAGGATCAGGCGTGGAAGGGCCGTTGACGCTCAGTGACAAGGTGGCAACCCGGCCGCCGTTGCGCTCGGACTGCACCTTGATCCCTTCACGGACCAGACCGCCGATTCCTACCACCGATGTCAGCGCAGCCACAGACAGGGCGACGCCAAGGAGGGCCAGGAGGATTCGGACCTTGTTAATCCTGAGTTCCTGCCACGCTTCCACGAGCGTGGAAATGAAGCCGGTCATGCGCTGACTCCTGCTGTTTCGGCAACTGCCAGCGGGCTGAGCACACCGGAGTCGAGGCGGTAGCAGGCTCGTGCCAGCGCTGCCACATTGGTATCGTGCGTGATCGTGACAAGTGCGGCTGCAGTTTCCGTGGCCACGGTGTCCAGCAAGGCCATGACAGCCTGCCCGGTTTCCACGTCCAGGGCACCCGTCGGTTCATCGGCAAGGATGAGCCTCGGCCTGCGGACCAGCGCCCGGGCGATCGCCACACGCTGCTGCTCACCACCGGAGAGCATATTCGGCATGGTGTGGGCGCGCTCGGCCAGCCCGACGCGGTCCAGCATGTCCATGGCAAGTTCCCGGCGGCGCCAAAACTCCCTGCCGTGGGCGTAAAACAGGGGCGTGATGACGTTGTCCAGGGCGCTGCGGCCTGGGAGCAGGTTGAATTGCTGGAACACGAAGCCCACTGTGGAACCGCGCAAGCGGGCGCGGGCGTTGCTGCTCAACCGGTCCGCCGGTTGGCCAAGGAATTCCAGGTCACCGGAGGTGGGGACATCGAGGAGCCCCAGGAGGTTGAGCAGTGTCGATTTTCCGCACCCTGAACGGCCGACAATGGCTGTGTGGTCGCCGCTCTGAACCTCGAGGTCGATGCCTCGGAGGATGTGGAGCTGCTGCTGGTCCGGCAAGATCACTGAACGCGTGACCGACCGGAGGCTCACAAGAGTTTCGTTGGTGCTTGTCGCCTCCACGCTTAACCCGCCGGAATGTAGGTGCCCTGGCCAGGGCCCATCATGGGGTTCGGGGCAGCCGGGGCGCCGGGCACGAACTCTAGGACCTGCTCGCCCTCGGTCAAGCCGGACGTCACTTCAACTACGTTGCCATCATTCAAACCAAGCTGTACGGTGCGCTCCTCCGGAGCAGCCCCGCTCCCTCCTGCGCCCGCAATCCAGACGATGCCGTCCTTCACGCTGCCTTTCACCGAGGTCAGCGGAACTGTCACCACATCAGAGGCCACCCCGGCGCTTACCGTCATGGTCGCGCCAAGTCCGGCAAAGACCTCGTGCCCGGCCGGGATTGCGCAGCTGAGCGTTCCTGTTGGCGTGCTGCCACCATCCTGCGACTGGCCTCCCCCGCCACCCGGGATCGCGACGGCCCCGCCGACACCCATGCCAGCACCTCCGCCAGTGGACGACAAACCGCCCGAGGTGCTGCCGCCGTCGTCGGACGCGTTGTTCTTGAGCGTCACCTCGGTGCACTGGAACGGCGCCGGCCCGCCAACCAAAGCGATCTCGGCCGGGCCGGGCTTGCCGAGCAGGCGGTACTGCTGGGCAGCCGTGACCGAGCCGGCGACGGTGTACGTTCCGGGATCGATCTTGCCGACGCTTTCCCCGACGCTGACTTGTTGGTCGATCAGCGTGGTCAGAGACTGCAGGGTACCGCCGGTAGGGGCGAGGATATCGAAGTAGTCATACACGGGCTTCGGCGCCGAGGACATTCCGTCCTTCGATGGCTGCGCGGATGTCACAGCGCGTTCTGCTTTGACTTGGAACAGGGCGTCGCCCCTGGCCACAGTGGCGCCTTGCTCCACGAAGACCTTGATGACCTTGCCAGCCGATGTGCTCCGTATGGCTTCAGCGGCGTCGCTCTGAACGGTGCCCTTGATTTCAACGGTATTGGTGACTGTTGCGCGCGTTGCCGGGACCACCGGGATGTCCACCTGCGCCAACGGTGCTGGCCCGGAATCCGAAGGCTTGAGGCCATCTATGAAAGCGATCTTGACCAAAGCCACAGCAATCACTGCGAAAACCACTAGCCAGGCAACCGGCAAAATGACACGCCGAAAAATACCCATCCCTGCTCCATTTCGGTAACTCCCCACAGAACCTCTGCGAGGGATGACTACCTCAGCCTAGGCGAGGTTTCTCATTACGATGGACATTCGCGTGACTCGGGAACTCGGTTCCCGACGTTCCCGGACGAACATGTGCTTGTTCCGTCAACCTCACGGACAACGAAAAAAATCGTGAACAAGGGCGGCATCCGCGCTGATGGTCAGTCTCCCGGCGTCCGGAAGGGGTGATCGCGACGCGACAAACGTCGTAACCAAAATTGGTGGTATATTCCCCAGATGGCTGCGTGCCATGAGCATCGTGATTCACCACATTTGGGGGAAAATCTTGGTGACGACCACAAAGCAGGTGAAAACCCGCAGAGATCCTGCGAGCAGGCTGTCATTCTTGGGCGCGGTAATTCTTGCGACCTTCCTCGGTGCCGTGGTCGTCGTCACCGGCTCTTCCAATTCGAGGGCGATGTCTACAACTGGGAACGAGATCCTAACGGCAGTGGCCGTTGCGGGATTCCAAGGGTCGATGATTGCCACCGTGGCGGCAGTCCTAATGTGGTTTCCGACCTATAGACACATTTCAAAGAAGATGCGATTGGCGCTGCAATTTCCGGTAATGATGGTTTGCGGCGCGGCTACTGCCATTCCTGTCGCGATTGCCGACATTGCATTCAATTTGAATCCGGGTTTTACAGGCATATGGGCTGTCTATACCCTTTTTGCCGGTATCTGGAGCGCAT
The DNA here is from genome assembly GCF_019038615.1 of Paenarthrobacter aromaticivorans. Classification (NCBI taxonomy): domain Bacteria; kingdom Bacillati; phylum Actinomycetota; class Actinomycetes; order Micrococcales; family Micrococcaceae; genus Paenarthrobacter; species Paenarthrobacter aromaticivorans. Next base: position 116,183 of record NZ_JAHOPC010000005.1, on the reverse strand, counting down.
CCTTAGCTTGGGTACTAGTTACTGTCGTTCCTCGTCGGATCGAAAAAACTCCCTATTTATGGTGGACAGGGGTCCTCGTCCTTTCAGTCGGCGCTGTTGTATACGGGATACGGCTGTTTGGGGACTCTTTTTGGTCCTAGTGGCCAGACGTTCCCCGGGAGCTGTTGCCGGAATGAGAGGATGGCAGGCATGACGCTCCCTATCGCCAGACCGTGGCTTTCTAGCCAGACCAATCAGGATCCCCGGGCTGCCACCGGCCGCCGCTTGCGCTGGGGAGTCGTATCCACGGGCAACATCGCCAATAGTGTTTCCCAGGACCTTTCCCTCCTGGAGGATGCAGAACTCTACGCCGTGAGCTCCAGGACCCAGGCAGCCGCGGACGCGTTTGCGCACACGCTCGGTTTCGCCAAGGCCTACGGGAACGACGGCGGTGTCCCCGGCTACCAGCGGCTGTTCGAGGATCCCGCCGTCGATGTGGTGTATGTGGCCACACCCCACGCACAGCATTTCCAGATCGCCGCCGCCGCCCTGCGCGCCGGCAAGCATGTCCTGTGCGAGAAGGCCCTCACCATCAACGCCCGTGAGGCCACCGAGCTGGTGAAGCTGGCCCGGGAGAACAACGTGTTCTTCATGGAGGCCGTGTGGAGCCGGTTCCTACCGAGCATGCAGCGTGCCTTTTCCATTGCCGCATCGGGGGAAATCGGGCACACCCAGTGGGTCAGCGCAGACCTCGGCTTCCCTGCACCGTACGATCCCTCCGCCCGCATCTGGGCACTCAATGACGGTGGCGGTGCACTGCTGGACATTACCGTCTACCCGTTGCTCTGGGCCCTGGGAACATTGGGCTTCCCACAGTCCGTTACCGCGATCGGCACCCTAAACGACGACGGCGTGGACACCCAGAATGCGCTGACGCTCGGTTATGCCAGCGGGGCCCAGGCACAATTGACGTCGTCCCTGACGGCCCACGGACCGCGAACGGCCACCGTGGCTGGCGGACTTGGGTACCTGCAGACGGTGGGCTCGGTCAACAATCCGCGCGAGATTCTGATCCGGGTTGGCTGGGACGAGCCACGGCACGAACGCTTCGACGTGGTGGGCGTCGGGTACACCTACGAACTCCGTGAAGTGACACGGTGCATTCAACAGGGACTGCTGGAGAGCCCGGTGATGCCGCTGGAAGACTCCATCAACGTCATGCGCTTGTTCGATGGCGTCCGGTCCCAGTTGGGGATCAGGTACCCGAACGACGCTCGGTGACTGCCGTTTTTGGTGAGCCGACCGCGCGTGGTGGGTGCCGGCGTCGGGAGTTAACCCAGCTGTATTAACGCCCTTGGCGTGCTGGCTGCCTTGCCAGTTTCCGGTCCAGCGAGAATGCACCAGGACCGAGGAACACAAAGGCTACCGAAATGGCGAAATAGATGATCAGGAGCTCGGCAGTTACGCCCGCCTTGTCCGTGAGCAGGGGCTTGCCCGCTTCCGTCACGAACCAGATACCGGCGAACAGAATCGCTGCGAGGAAGCCAGCCACCCTGGTTAGCGCTCCGAGTACCAGGAGCAAGCCCAAACCAAGCTCACCGGCAATGACCAGCCAGGCTACTATCTCGGGCTTCTGCACCCCCATGGCAGCAACCGACGCGGCGAAGGCGGCGTGCCCGGCCATGAGCTTCTGGATGCCGTGCACCATGACCAGTGCGCCGAACACCACACGCAGGACAGTGACGCCGCGGGCAGAGGACTTGGGAGAGGGGTGAAGGAATTTCACGGGTTCCAATCTTCCATGCCTTTGGGACGAGCGCCAACCCAAGTAAGTAGCAGCAGATGCCCTTTTGAGCGCTCAAAAGGGCATCAGCTGCGACCTAGTTGGGCGGGTGGGGGCAGAATGGAACCTGATAGTGGGTCAAGGGTGGATGGAGCTGGCATGCAGGTTGACGTCGTAGTTGTTGGCGGAGGAGCAATGGGATCGGCGGCCGCCTGGCAGCTTTCCCGCAGCGGGAAGTCCGTGATTCTCCTTGAGCAATTCGAGGCCGGTCACCACATCGGCGCCTCGCACGGCGCCACCCGCAACTTCAACACCGCCTACGCCGAAGCCGACTACCTGGACCTCCTCGCCGAGGCCAAGACCCTGTGGGACGAACTCGCTGCAGAAACCGGGGCGCCGCTACTGGACCTGGTGGGTCTTGCGAACCACGGCAACGTGGAGCGTCTCCGGACCATCCAGGAGGCCCATCAGGAACGTGGCATCGAAAGCTACTTCATCTCCGCAGACGAGGCCATGGACCGGTGGCAAGGAATGAACTTTGTCACCGACGTACTCTTCGTACCGGGGTCCGGAAGGATCCGTTCGGCCAACGCACTCGAGGCGCTTCGGAAGGTAGCTGAGTCCCGTGGAGCGATCTTCAAATTCTCGACGCCGGTCCGCGGCATCCGTGTAGACGGTGCCGAAACCGTGGTGGTGGTGACAGACGAGACCGAATACACTGCCAGTCGCGTGGTAGTCACCGCCGGCGCTTGGACGAACAAGGTCCTCGGCGAGCACGCCAAGCTGCCGCCGCTGGTCGTTACCCAGGAGCAGCCCGCCCACTTCACGCCGGTGGACAACACGCTGGTATGGCCGAGCTTCAACCACACCCCAGATATGGACGATCCTGCGTACGAGTACTGGTACAGCCCTGTCTACGGGATGCTCACACCCGGTGAAGGCGTCAAAGCCGGTTGGCACGGCGTGGGCCCCGTCATGGACCCCGACGAGCGCACGTTCCAGCCGATCCCCGAGCAGCTCGACGCCTTGGTGCGTTACGCGCAGGAGTGGCTTCCCGGCGTCGACCCTTCCACAGCGGTTCCCATCAGCTGCACCTACACCACCACGCCCACTGAGGACTTTGTGCTGGACCGCTTTGGACCGTTGGTGGTGGGCGCCGGGTTCTCAGGGCACGGTTTCAAGTTCACGCCAGCCATTGGCCGGGTGTTGAAGGACATCGTCGACGGCGGTGTGGCACCTCAACGCTTCCTGGCCGACCGTTAACGGCAACTGACTCGCAGTTGTGGTTGCCATGAGCTCTCTAAGCAACCACAACTGCGAGTCAGTTGGGAATTAACGAAGCGTCGCGAGGACCTTGTTGAAGGTAGCCGACGGACGCATGATCTCAGCAGCCTTGGCAGCGTCCGGACGGTAGTAGCCGCCCAGATCGACGCCGGGACCCTGGACTGCGTTCAGCTCGCCAACGATGACTTCCTCGTTGGAGGTCAGGGCCTCGGCGATGGCAGCGAAGTCCTTCGCCAGCTCTGCATCCTCAGTCTGCTTGGCCAGTTCCTGTGCCCAGTACATGGACAAGTAGAAGTGGCTTCCGCGGTTGTCCAGCTCGCCAACGCTGCGGCGCGGGGACTTGTTTTCCAGCAGGAACGTACCCGTGGCGCGGTCCAGAGTGTCGGCCAGGACCTGCGCGCGGGCGTTGCCCGTGGTGGTGGCGAGGTGCTCGAAGCTGACAGCCAAAGCGAGGAATTCACCCAAGCTGTCCCAGCGAAGGTGGTTTTCCTTGACCAGCTGCTGCACGTGCTTGGGGGCAGATCCGCCGGCGCCGGTCTCGAAGAGGCCACCACCGTTGATCAACGGAACGACGGAAAGCATCTTGGCGCTGGTGCCGAGCTCAAGGATCGGGAACAGGTCCGTGAGGTAATCGCGGAGGACGTTACCGGTGACGGAGATGGTGTCCTCGCCCTTACGGATGCGTTCCAGGGTGAAGGCCGTTGCCTCCTCCGGGGACATGATCTCGATCTGAAGGCCCTCGGTGTCGTGGTCCTTAAGGTACTCGTTGACCTTGGCGATGAGGTTGGCGTCGTGCGCACGGCCCTTGTCCAGCCAGAAAACGGCCGGGGTCTGGGAAGCGCGGGCGCGGGTAACGGCAAGCTTGACCCAGTCGCGGATCGGGACATCCTTGGTCTGGCATGCGCGCCAGATGTCACCCGGGGATACCTGGTGCTCGACGAGGACGTTGCCCTGGCTGTCCACCAGCTGCATGGTGCCGGCTGCCGGGACTTCGAAGGTTTTGTCGTGGCTTCCGTATTCTTCGGCTGCCTGTGCCATGAGGCCAACGTTGGGAACGGTGCCCATGGTGGTGGGATCGAACGCGCCGTTGGCACGGCAGTCGTCCAGGACAACCTGGTAGACGCCGGCGTAGGAGCTGTCCGGGATGACGGCGAGGGTGTCCGCTTCCTTGCCGTCCGGGCCCCACATGTGGCCGGAGGAACGGATCATGGCCGGCATGGAGGCGTCGACGATGATGTCCGAGGGAACGTGAAGGCTGGTGATCCCCTTGTCCGAGTCCACCATAGCCAGTGCGGGACCGTCTTCCAGGCCCTTGGTGATGGCTGCCTTGACGCCTTCACGGACGTCCTCCGGAAGGTCTTCCAGTCCGCTGAGGATGGCTGCGAGGCCATTGTTGGGGCTGATGCCTGCGGCTGCGAGCTGCTTACCGTAGGTGTCGAACAGCTCGGAGAAGTAAGCCTTGACCACGTGGCCGAAGATGATGGGGTCCGAGACCTTCATCATGGTGGCCTTCAGGTGTGCGGAGAAGAGGATGCCTTCTTCCTTGGCACGGGCAACCTGGGCCTTGAGGAACTCGTCCAGGGCGTCTGCGCGCAGGACGGTAGCGTCCACAACTTCGCCGGCCAGCACGGGGAAGTCCTTCTTGAGGACCTTGGTGGTGCCGTCTTCACGGACCAGCTGGATGCTGAGGGAATCGTCGGCCTTGAGCACAACGGATTTCTCGTTGGAGCGGAAATCGTTCTGGCCCATCGTGGCAACGTTGGTCTTGGAATCAGCAGACCAGGCGCCCATGGAGTGCGGGTTCTGACGGGCGTAGTTCTTGACTGACAGCGGTGCGCGGCGGTCCGAGTTGCCTTCACGCAGCACCGGGTTCACGGCGGAGCCCTTGATTTTGTCGTAGCGCGAGCGGATGTCCGTCTCGGTGTCCGAGGAAGGGTTGTCCGGGTAGTCCGGGAGGGCGAAGCCCTGGGACTGGAGTTCGGCGATGGCAGCCTTGAGCTGCGGCACGGAGGCGCTGATGTTGGGCAGCTTGATGATGTTGGCTTCCGGCCGCTTTGCCAGCTCGCCAAGTTCAGCCAAGGCGTTGCCCGTGCGCTGCTCTTCAGTCAGGAAATCGCCGAAAACGGCGATGATGCGGCCTGCCAGCGAAATATCGCGGGTCTCGACCTCCACACCTGCGGTCGAGGCATACGCTTCCACAATCGGCAGGAATGAGTAGGTAGCCAGCATCGGCGCTTCGTCTGTGTGGGTATAGATAATCTTGGCCATTGGCGGGGTTCTCCCTGAAAGTCTGCAGATTTCAACATCTCTAAACTTACCCGAGTAGGCCGGATTGGCGGCCCTTCGTGTCCGGGATCACTCCTTCGTTACCGCTCGCAGCGGTGTTGAACGCCCGACGGCGACCTTGCCGCCGAAGCTGCCGACCGGCGTCGTGCATTGCTCCTCGGCGTGTGACAAGAAGTGAAAGTAAAATATCACAAACTATGAAACAACTCTTTACAAAGTTGTCACACGTTGGGTAGCTTCGATTCCGTCAGTCGGCGGTCGCCATCACTGGCCGCCCCACTCCCTCGATAGGTTGGAACAACGTGACAAAAACCAAGACCCTGGCCACAAGCCTGCTGAGTCTGTCCGCTGCCGCAATCCTTGCCCTGGTCGGAACCACCAGCGCAAACGCGGCCCCCGCCAAGGACACCGACTCCAGCGGCGTTGCGGTCAGCAGCCATGTGGCGTCGGACAACGGCGCCGCAGACTACTGGACCCCGGAACGCATGAAGAACGCCAAGTCCGGCGACATCCTCGCCAGCAAAGCACTGGACCGCAGCCGGCTCCTCAACCTCGGAAAAGCCCCCGTGACCGAAGCCCCGGGCGCTCTGAGCAGCGTCGAAGGCCAGCAGGCGTCCACCGACTCCAAGGCCATCAACCTCAAGACGAACCAGAGCGAAACCCCCGTCAAGCACATCGGCAAGATCTTCTTCACCTTGGGCGGAGCAAACTACGTCTGCTCCGGCAACTCCGTGACCGCGGCCAACAAGAGCACCGTGTCCACCGCCGGCCACTGCGTCAACGAGGGACCGGGCGCCTACGCCACCAACTTCGTCTTCGTACCTGCCTACCTCAATGGCTCCGCGCCCTATGGGAAGTGGACAGCAAGGGCGCTGTACTCCCCCACCCAGTGGGCATCCAACGGCAACATGCAGTACGACACCGCCTTCGCCGTAATGAACACCCTCAACGGCCAGCGGCTCGCGGACGTGGTGGGCTCCTCGGGTGTCCAGTTCAACGCCGCCCGCGGCCTGAGCTACAAGTCCTTCGGCTACCCGGCAGCTCCTCCCTTCAATGGTGAATCACTCAAGAGCTGCTCCGGCACCGCCACCAATGATCCCTATAACCCGCAGTTCGCCACCCAGGGCATCCCGTGCAACATGACCGGTGGATCCTCGGGCGGTCCGTGGTTTATCGGCAACAGCTCCGGCGGGTACCAGAACTCGATCAACAGCTACGGCTACGGCAGCAACTCCAACACCATGTACGGCCCTTACTGGGGCTCCGTCATTCAGTCGACCTACACCACCGCGGCAGCTTCGTAACGGTTTCCCTGTAGCAGGTCCCTGTTAACTACGACGGCGGCCGTCCCCATCCCGGGGGCGGCCGCCGTGGCGTTGTACTGCTTTTGCCTTTGTGGCCGGACCCTTCTAGTGGAAGAAGTGGCGAGCTCCGGTGAAGTACATCGTGATGCCGGCAGCGTTGGCCGCGGCAATGACCTCTTCATCGCGGACAGAGCCGCCCGGCTGGACGACAGCGCGAACGCCAGCGTCGATCAGGATCTGCAGGCCATCAGCGAACGGGAAGAACGCATCCGAGGCTGCAACGGCACCGCGGGCGCGCTCCGGTGCGTTGGTCGCGTCGGCGTTCGAAGCGCCGCCAGCACCTTCGACGTCGGACTCCACCTTCACGCCCAGCGTGTTGGCGCGCTCGACAGCAAGGCGGCAGGAGTCCAGGCGGTTGACCTGGCCCATGCCGATGCCCACTGCGGCGCCGTGATCTGCGAGCAGGATGGCGTTGGACTTTGCGGCACGGCAAGCCGTCCAGGCGAAGGCGAGGTCCGCGAGGGTCTTTTCGTCGGCAGCCTCACCTGCGGCGAGGGTCCAGTTGGCGGGGTTGTCGCCGTCGGCGTCCACCTTGTCGCTCATCTGCACCAGCACGCCACCGGAGACCTGGCGCATCTCGGAGGGGTAGCGACCGTAGCCTTCCGGAAGCGCGAGAAGGCGGATGTTCTTCTTCTTGGAGAGGATCTCCACAGCTTCGGGCTCGAAGTCCGGGGCGATAACAACCTCGGTGAAGATGTCGGCAACCGTGCGGGCCATACCGGCAGTCACCGTCCGGTTCGCGGCGATGACGCCACCGAACGCGGAGACGGGATCGCACGCGTGGGCCTTGGCGTGGGCGTCGGCAATCGGGTCCGCGGCGTCGGCTGAACCAACGGCTACACCACACGGGTTGGCGTGCTTGATGATCGCGACGGCGGGCTCGGCGAAGTCAAAGGCAGCACGGAGGGCGGCATCGGCGTCGACGAAGTTGTTGTAGCTCATGGCCTTGCCATGCAACTGATCAGCCTGGGCGATGCCAGCCGGGGCAGCCTTGTCCACGTAGAGCGCGGCCTGCTGGTGCGGGTTTTCGCCGTAGCGCAGGACCTCGGAACGCTCCAAGGACAGTCCGGCGTACGCGGGCCAGTCGATGACGCCGTCGCCGTCTTCATCCAGGAACTGGCTGGCGGTCCAGGTGGCAACAGCGTTGTCGTAGCTGGCCGTGTGCGCGAAGGCCTTGGCGGCCAGGCGGCGGCGCGTGTTGAGGTCGAACCCGCCTTCCTGTGCAGCGGCAACCACTGCGCCGTAGAAGTTGGGGTCCGTAACAATGGCGACGGCGGCATGGTTCTTCGCAGCCGAACGCACCATGGCGGGGCCTCCGATGTCGATCTGCTCAACAACGTCATCCTGCGCTGCGCCGGACTTCACGGTCTCGACGAACGGGTACAGGTTCACCACAACGAGGTCGAAGGTTTCGATCTCCATACCGGCAAGGGTTTCCATGTGCGCCGGGACGCGGCGATCGGCCAGGATGCCGCCATGCACGCGCGGGTGCAGGGTCTTGACGCGGCCGTCCAGCATTTCCGGGGAGCCGGTGACTTCTTCGACTTCCTTGACCGGGATGCCTGCGGCGGCGATCTTCTTGGCGGTGGAGCCGGTGGAAACGATAGCGACGCCGGCTGCGTGCAGGCCCTTCGCGAGCTCCTCCAGTCCCGTCTTGTCGTAAACCGAGATCAGTGCACGGCGGATGGGAACACGGTCAAGCTGCGTCAAGCTCACAAAAGTCTCCGTCTTAGTTCGCGTAGATGTCGCGGGGTGGTGGGATATGGGCAGTTTATCGTGTTTCCTTGGCGCACTGGTTTTGCGTCCTGGTTGCTCCTGCGTTGCGAGGCCTGCTCTGCGCCCCATCCCCCACGTTTCCCACGCACACCAGTCCCCACAACATAGGGTTGAGCCATGGAAGCCACCGATGTCGTTCTCGCCGCCGATGTAGGGAAGAGCCGTTGCCGGGTGGAACTGCGTAGGGGCACGGAGTTACTGGGCGCAGCGGACCAGCACGGGTTTCCCGGAGTGCACACCGACAACGGCCCCACGATCGCTTTCGAGCTCCTCCTTGAGACGGTCTCGATGCTCCCGCCCGGCCTGCCTGTGAGCACGTTGACGGGGATCGGCGCAGCTGTGGCCGGCGTCGAAGCTTCTGCCGAGAAGTCCCGTGAACTCGCCATCATGTTGTCGCAACGCTTCGGCGTCCCGGCAGCTGTCCTCTCGGACGCCACGGCAGCCCAACTCGGAGCCCTCCAAGGCGCACCGGGCACCACACTGATCGTGGGCACAGGCGCAGTTGCCTTCCGGTTCGACGAAGCCGGAATCCTTCATCGCGCCGACGGCTGGGGACCTTATCTTGGGGATCGTGGCAGCGGGCGTTGGATCGGTCAGCGGGGGCTCCAAGCCGTCTTGGAAGCGCACGACGGCGGCCCGGCCACCTCGCTTTCGGCTGCGGCAGGGGCTCTGGTCGACTCCCCGGAAAAGCTCCCGGGCTGGCTCGCGTCCGTCGAAAACCCGTACAGGGCAATGGCCCTGTTCGCGCCGCTGGTTCTGCACGCAGCGGAGGCGGGTGACGCCGTCGCGAATGTCATTGTGGACGAGGCCTGCCGCATCCTGACCCATACCGTGAAGCTCGCGTCCAGTGGTGACGAGGCCAGCTCACGCCGTGTGGCGTTGCTCGGCGGAGTGGTCAGCTCCGGGTTCTTCGCGGAGCTATTGCGCAAGTCCCTCGCTTCGGCTGGGATTGAGGTGGTGGCCCCGCTGGGCGATGGCTTGGACGGTGCTGCTCTCGCTGCGACGCGCCGCGGGCTCATCCAGGAAAGGTACATCCACCGTGACGGAACAAACTGGACAGACTGACGCGGACAGGCTCGCGGGCCTGCGCACGGAACTTGCCGGGCTGGAGACCGAAGCCGCGGCCGAGAACCTGAGCGAGCTGGACATCATGGGCACGGAGGAACTCGTCGCGGCCATGCTTGCCCACACTGCAGGAGTACACGCTGCAGTCGAGGCGGCGAGCCCTGCGATTGTGCAAACGGTCGACGCCGTTGCGGAGCGGCTCCAGCGCGGGGGTCGCCTTCTTTATGTCGGGGCTGGAACGGCCGGGCGCCTGGGGGTCCTGGACGCAAGTGAGTGCCCGCCGACGTTCGGCACCCCGCCGGGACTCGTCGTCGGACTCATCGCAGGTGGCGTCCAAGCGATCCAGAAGCCGGTGGAGTACGCCGAGGATAACGCGACCGCAGGCGCGCGCGACCTGCACGATATTAACGTGACGGAAGCGGACGCCGTCGTGGGTATTACTGCGTCCGGTCGAACGCCTTACGTGATTGGCGCGTTGGAAGAGGCCCGAAAGAAGGGCGCGTTCACGGCGTCGCTGGCGTGTAATAAGGGCTCGGCCGTCAGCCATCTCGCGGATGTGGCCATCGAGGTTGTGGTGGGTCCGGAGTTCATTGCGGGCTCCACGCGACTGAATTCGGGAACTGCCCAGAAACTCGTCCTCAACATGATCAGCACGCTGGTGATGGTGAAGCTCGGTAAGACGTACGGAAACCTGATGGTTGACCTGCGGGCGACCAACGAAAAACTCCTGGCCCGCTCGCAAAGGACAGTTCAGCACGCGACCGGGGTGGACGCGCATCAAGCCGCAGCCGCATTGGACTCGGTCAACGGCTCCGTAAAAGCGGCCATCCTGGTGCTGTTGACCGGCATCGAACCAGCTCAGGCCAAGAGTGCCTTGGAAGCAGCCGGCGGTTTCCTGCGGAGGGCGATCGAAAACCAGAAGTAACCCAAACGGCGGTGTTGGCCTGAGCGCATGGCGGTGTTCGCCCGAGCGCATAAAGTTGCATGCAGGAGGGCAGATGAATACATACACAGCCGTGCCCAGCGGCGAACAAGTTGTGCAGGAACTGCCGTGGCGGTGGAAGGTTCAAGGCAGGATCTTCGTGATCGGTGGCCTGGGGTTCATGTTCGATGCGTGGGACGTGACGCTCAACGGCATCCTCATTCCGCTGCTGTCCAAGCATTGGTCCCTTCAGCCGGCTGACGCTGCGTGGATCGGCACGGCCAACCTGATCGGCATGGCCGTAGGCGCGTTCGCGTGGGGAACCATCGCCGACACGATCGGGCGCAAGAAGGCGTTCACGGCAACCCTCCTGATCTTCAGCATCTTCACCGTGCTCGGCGCCTTCGCTCCGGACATCGTATGGTTCTGCATCTTCCGCTTCATGGCCGGGTTCGGTCTGGGCGGCTGCATCCCGGTGGACTATGCGCTGGTGGGTGAGTTCACGCCGCGCAAGCAGCGGGGCAGAGTTCTCACTGCAATGGATGGCTGGTGGCCCGTGGGTGCGGCGCTTTGCGGGTTCATCTCGGCGGGACTTGTTGCTGCCTTCGGCGACTGGCGGCTCACGATGCTGATTATGGTGCTGCCTGCACTCCTCGTTTTCTGGGTCCGGCGCAGTGTTCCGGAGTCTCCGTTGTTCCTGATTCGGTCCGGCCGCCGGCAGGAGGCGGCGGCTGTGATCGATAAGTTGGTTGAGGCCACGGGCGCCGAACCGCGGGCGTACAGCCTGCCGGAACCTCAAGCCGCCCCCAGGCTCTCTCCCGGCAGCGCGTGGGAACAGCTGCGCAGGATCTGGACGTTCAACTGGAAAATCACCACTGCAGCCTGGGCCCTGTTCTTCAGCATCCTGTTGGTCTATTACCTGTCCCTGACGTGGATGCCCCGGATCCTCATCGGCGCCGGCTTCGAGGAGTACAAAGCCTTCGTCACTACAGCCGGGATGGCCGCCGTCGGGCTTTTGGGCGTGGTAGCTGCCGCGCTGCTGGTGGAGCGGGTGGGCCGTAAGTGGATCCTCGCCGTCACCGGTCCGCTTTCCGCGCTGACGTTGGTGATCGTCGCGTTTGTAGTGGACGTGCCGCAAGCCGCCGTGTTCTGGCTGTTGGTGTTCGGCTTCGTGGTCCAGGTGGCCATCCCGGTCCTGTACGCCTATGTGTCCGAGCTGTATCCCACTGAGCTTCGTGGTTCGGGCTTCGGCTGGGCATCGACGTTCTCCCGCATTGGCGCAGGCTTCGGGCCTTTGGTGTTCGCATCGTTCTTTTGGCCCGAATTCGGTTTGGCTCAGTCCTTTGCGATGGCCGGCGGGCTGGTCCTGCTCTCGGTCCTGTGGATGGCGTTCTTTGCCCCGGAGACGAAGCAGCGCATCCTCGAGTAGTGCCCCTCCTTTCCCAACTAGGTCGCACTTAAGCGCGTTTTGAGGCCCCTAAACGCGCACAACTGCGACCTACTTGGGTGACCAACCGCGCTGCTCGAGCGCCCGCCTCACCTTGGCCACCGCGGTAGTCGCGCCGGGGGACATGTGACGCTTAGAGATCCGGATAAGTATCCATCCAGCGCGGCTGAAATCTTCCTCGCGGGCAATGTCCCTCACAATCTGATCGGCCTCCGAATGGCCCTCCCCTTCGTATTCGACCGCCACCCGCCACTCGCGATAGGTCACATCCGATTGACGCACGACGCCGGGACTCAACTCCGTGGGCACATTGACTTCCGCAGTCGGTAGCCCCGCCCGGCCCAGTGCCAGCCGAAGCCGCGTCTCGGGGGCAGAGTCGGCACCGACGCACGCCTGTTCCAGTGCAAGACGGGCTTTGCGGATCCCTGGTGTTCCCCAGTGGCGATCCAACATTTCTTCCAGGTCATCCACCGTGCAGTAAGGCGCGCGGCGGCCCTCGAAATCCGGTCTTGGAATGCGCAGCAAGTGATCCGCCACTACCGTGATCTCGTCGATGTCCATTTTCCGCGTGCAGTCCAACCATGTGCGGGCCCTGCTCGTGATGTACAGGCCGTTGAGCGTGGTGATTTCGTCTTCAAAGAACTGGCCCCGATGGCCAATGACGCCTCGGCGACGAGGAATAGCCATGGTGTGAGGGCGCGCGATGTGGATTCTTGGGTCGTTGCTGCCTGGCAAGAAGCCCGGAAACCCCCACAACAAAAAGGCGGTCGCGTGGGACGCAGCCGAGAACGGCGTAACAAGGGTCACCGGGCGAACGGTTTCAGCAAGGGCGCGCGGAGCATCCGACTGAGGCACCCGTATCGCCCGGCTCGGAGAGACCAGGCTTCGGTGACTCAGCCGCCGTCGGGACACTCCGGCTGCAACGGCTTCCTGCCAGGTGAAAGGCAACGAAGCGAGTGATTCGGGAAGGGGTCGCGGAGTCTTCATGCCCCATGCTGACAAACTTCCCTAGGGGCGTGCGGCGTTATCCACAGGCAGAGCCCGTCGAACGGAATCTAAGTAGCAGCACTGCGCGTTTAGAGGGCTCAAAACGCGCTTAAATGCGACCTAGTTGGGAAGGGAGGCCGCAAGGTCTGCGAGGGTCTGGACCAGCAGGCGGCGCTCCACTACCTTGATGCGCTCGTGAAGGGTTTCCTCGGAGTCGTCCGGGAGAACGGACACGGCTTCCTGCGCAATGATGGGGCCCGTGTCCACGCCGGCGTCTGCCCAATGAACCGTGCAGCCCGTGACCTTCACGCCGTAGGCCATGGCGTCCCGGACACCGTGAGCTCCCGGGAAGGACGGCAGAAGCGCGGGGTGCGTATTAACGTACTTGCCGCCGAAAGCGTCGATGAAGTCGGCGCTCACGATCCTCATGAAGCCGGAGGACACCACCACATCCGGGTTATAGGAAAGCACCTTGTCGCGGAGGGCGGCATCCCATTCGTCGCGGGTTTCGAACGAGTTGAAGTTCACCACGAAGGTCTCAATGCCGGCTTCGTCGGAGCGCTCCACGCCGTATGTATCGGGCCGGTCCGCACCCACAGCAGCGATCTCGACGTCCAGTTCACCCGACTTCACGGCGTCGATGACAGCCTGAAGATTGGAACCAGTACCGGACACGAGGACAACAATGCGCATTGCACTAGCTTATGGGCGGCTCGCGTAGGCTGGAAAACATGAATCCCGACGTCGGTCCCCGGCCGAGCCAGCAACCCCGCACTGCCGCGGAAAAGTCCGCTTTCGGCGTGACACAGATCCTGTTCCGCGCTTTCCTTTTGACGGCTTTGGGATCGTTTTTCGTGTTCTCCCTGAACGTGAATTACGTGTGGTTGAGCGCCATCCTGACCGTTGCTGGTTTGGTGCTGGGGATTGTGGTCCTGGTCCGTTCGGTGAAGTACAAGCATCCCCGGTTGGTGTTGTTTGGCACCATTTCCGGACTCGTGGTCTCGGCGGTCATGTGCCTGCTGATTCTGACGTCGGTGCTCTTCTTCAAACAAGTCACCACCTATCAGGATTGCGCTCGCTCCGCCCTGACGGAATCCGCCAAGACACAGTGCCTCACGCAGCTTGAAGACTCGATGCCGGGTCCGGTCCGCTAAAGCGAGCCCAGCCGAACGAAAAGCCGAGCCGCCCAGGCTCAGGCGTGTTCGTCGTCGAACGCTACCTCGTCCAGGTTCGCCTCGCGCAGCTTCTGGCGGCGTTCCAGCCAGGGCCCCACTGCGTAGCCGATCACGACGCCGATGCCCACCTCGGCGGCCAGCCAGACTGCCGTCCAGAGCGGGTGAGGTCCGATTTCGGTGAGTCGGCCGATACCGGCTGAACCACGCGCGACCCATGCCAAGGCACCGCTCAAGACCCCGGCGACAGCTCCAATGAACGCACCCAGGAACAACGTCGAGGCCGTGGCTGTGAACCAGCGGGCCTTGATCTTGATGGAGAGCCATTCGTCAAAGTGATTTTCGCCTTCACGGAGGAACCACCAGCCGGCCATGATCCCGGCAACCACGGGGAGGGCCAGAGCCATCGGCCCGGCGTCGAGTTGTCCAGAGGGAAGCCCACCGAAAACCGGGACGGCAGGCAAAGGCCCGACGGCGGTGCCCAGCGGCCCGGCATGCGAGCCGACACCGAGCGAGAAGCCAGCCCCGGAGGACCAGGCCAGAGCAAAGACCACTAGGTTGGGAAGGAATCCGAGCTGCGCGATGGTGAGGACGGCCCCGCCCAAGGCACCGGCTTGGAGCCCTTCGTATACAGCGATGATGTCAGTCCAGTGCCACACAATGTCCACGGCCAACAGCACTGCGGCGAGGCAAACTGCCGCCATAGTGGCAACGAACCCGGCCTTCAAACCTGAGCCCACATACGAGCCCGCCCACCGTGAGTGCTGGCTTGTCTTGGCGATCCATGCGACGGCGTCCACGCCGATGAGCCTGCTCCAGGAGCCTGCCTCGCGTCGGGCGCCGACCACCAGGCCGAGTGCGAAAGAGATCAGAGGGATGGTCATGGCGAACCAGAGGTTGATGACCACTTCGGGGGTGCGGCACACGAATCCCGTAGCTGTCCCGAACGCTGCGTATACAACGCAGGCGCCCAGGAACGCCTGCCACAACTGGTCCGTGTAGGAGGCGCGTGCAAGTCGTCGTCCCGCCCGCCAGGCAAGCAGGAACGGAATGAGCGTCAGACCCAGGGGAATCAGTGAAAGAAGACCGGTTCCGGGCTGGCCGGCGGTTCCAATGTTGACCTGTGCCAAGGTCAACGGAACACCGTGGATCAGCAGCCACGCTTGGCCGGCGAGGCGAGCCAGGAAGTCTACGTTCCGGTTCTGGAATCCGTCGGTGGCCCACACCCCAACCAACGGAAGGATAACAACGATGGCTGAAATGAAGGCTGCCTGTGCCGCTTCCAAACCACCCTGTAGCCAAAGGGGCATCGGGAGGCCACGGTTTCCGGTTTGATCAGCGCGCAGTTTCATCGTGTCCTATCGTGCCACGGTAGGCGGCTCTCCCCCGGCAGGCGCCCTGTAATACCGCCAATTCCAGCGCTTTTTGCCTGAACCGGCCGTAAAATAGGAGATGTTCGCAAGGGGTGACTGGAGGAGCGAATGAGTACCTCTGCTTCACATGCACGCGGTGTCCACTTCGGACGGCAAGACATCCAGGTTGTTGGCTTGGGTGTGGGCGCCGTCCTTGCGCTGGTTGGCGTCCTGGGGTTCATTCCGGGCATCACCATGCAGTACTCGGAGCTGCAGTTCTTAGGGCCGGACTCTCACGCGATGCTCTTTGGCGTGTTCCAGGTCTCCATGCTGCTGAACCTCGTACAGCTCGCCATCGGCGCTGCAGGGTGGGCCATGTCCCGTACGGCCCACGGCGCACGTAACTTCCTGATGGGCTTCGGCGCCCTGTACATCGTGCTGAGCATCTACGGGCTGAGCGTTGGAGTCGACTCGGCAGCAAACTTCCTGTCCCTGAACAGCGTGGACAACTGGTCTTACATGGTGCTGGGCATTCTGATGATCGCCGCCGGCTGGATGTTCGCCCAGTACTTCACAGACGACAAAAAGGCCCGGAAATAATAGAAGCCGGGAACTAGGAGCGGCCAATGAACAGGTGTCACAACTAATAACAGAAAGTCGTACTAGCAGCTGGTGCAGCCACCTACGGATTCTCTCCAAAGGTTGCACCAGCCTTCTTTGTTAATGCTCGACGGCGGGTGGCTGGGTTAGGCGGGCGGACCCCTCAGCCTGCTTGGACGTCGTGGCACAAATGACGCACAAAAGTGCTGGACTTCCCTGCTGCCGCCCAACGAGACTGTGTACACGAACAGGCACATGGCCTATGGGGGTCAACGGATGAGGCCGGTTCACATCGTCTGAAGGGACAAGGTCAATGAACGACCTCTCGGCATTTTTCCCCTTGATCGCCGGCATTCTTGGCGTGATTGTTGTCATCGGTTTCGTGTGGCTGGCAACCAAGGCAATGTGGAAAGTGGCGGAACCGAACGAGGCCCTGATCATCTCAGGGCTGACCCGCGGCACGCTCGAAAATACCGACGGCATGGACTTCAAGATCGTCACTGGCAAGGGCGCCTTGGTAGTTCCCGGGCTGCAAACAGTCCGGACCCTTGCGCTGACGCTGAATGAAACAGAGCTCAAGGTTTCGTGTGTGACGTCGCAGGGTATCCAGGTGATTGTGGACGGCGTGGTGATCTACAAGATCGGCGACGCTCCCCCGTTCATCGCGAACGCTGCGCGGAGGTTCCTTGGACAGCAGCCAAAGATGGAGAGCCAGGTCTACAACGTGTTTGAAGGGCATCTCCGCTCGATCATCGGCAGCATGACTGTTGAGGAGATCATCCGCGAGCGCGACAAGCTCGCCTCACTCGTCCGCAGTGCCAGTGGCGTGGAGATGGAGAAGCTTGGACTCGTGGTGGATTCCCTGCAGATCAAGGACCTCCAGGACCCCACGGGCTACATCCAGAACCTCGCCAAGCCGCACATTGCCCAGGTCAAGATGGAGGCCCGGATCGCCGAAG
This sequence comes from Paenarthrobacter aromaticivorans, assembly GCF_019038615.1. NCBI lineage: Bacteria > Bacillati > Actinomycetota > Actinomycetes > Micrococcales > Micrococcaceae > Paenarthrobacter > Paenarthrobacter aromaticivorans. The sequence goes on along the minus strand of NZ_JAHOPC010000005.1, from coordinate 99,207 downwards.
CCACCCGCAACCGTGAGGCGGCTGAGAAGGAAGCGGAAGCTGCTGCACTGATTGCTGATGCGCAAAGCCTGTCCGCCATCAAGCAATCTGCCGCGCAGGCGAATGCTGAACAAGCCCGTGCCAACGCTGCGCAGGCCGGACCGTTGGCCGATGCCACTGCCCGTCAACAAGTGGTGGTCCAGGAAACCGAAGTAGCCAAGCTTGAGGCCGACCGCGAAGAGCAGAAACTGCAGACAACCATCCGCAAGCCTGCCGATGCCAAGGCCTACGCACAACGCACCGAGGCCGAAGCGAAGAAGGCCGCTGACATCAGTGCCGCCGAGGCCCTGGCGAAACGCATCGAACTCGACGCTCAGGCCAACGCCCGGCGTGTTGAACTCGAGGCCCAAGCGAATGCGGGAGCTGCGGCGGCAATGGCCGGCGCCACTCGTGTGACAGGTGAAGCCGAAGCAGCTGCGACGACTGCCCGAGGAAATGCGGCAGCATCGGCAGTGAAGGCTAAGGCGTTGGCTGAGGCCGAAGGTATCAAGGCCAGGGGCGAAGCGCTGGAGACAAATCAGGAAGCTGTCATCAACCAGCAAATCGCCGAGAACATGCCCGCCATCGTTTCTGCCGCGGCAGAGCCTTTCTCGCGCATCGGGCAGCTGACGGTGCTCAATGGTGGCGATGGACTGAACAGCATGGTGGGCGGGATTCTGTCCCAGGTTGGCAGCTTCCTGCCGTCCTTGGCTTCCGCGTTGAAGGGGAACGGAGCTAACCGACCCACCCGACCCGCTCCTGTGAAGTCGCCGCCAGCGAAGGCGTCAGACGCGGCATCAGATGCATAGAGAGGTAAATCGGAGCCTCACCGGCAAGATCGGCAGGGTGACAGGGACAATCGCTCCGGGCACCATTGGCGAAGTCATGCTCCCCTTCCATGGCGGTACCAGTGCATTTTTTGCCTACCCCTTCGACAAGACCAGCGTCTTTCCTGTGGGCGAGAAGGTGCTGGTGATCTATTTTGAGCCGCCCCAGACCGTCTATGTGGATGAGCTTCCGGATGTGTTGCGGGAATCCTGACTTTGGACTTCGGGCCGGACCGACCCCCAAAGGAGATGATTCTTATGGCTGCGGCCCGTAGATGAATTCCTTGGCGTGCTTGACGGCCTTCTTAAAGGCATCGTTACGCAGCGAGACCTGTTCAGTGGTGCCGCCCTTGCCGGGTTCGACGAAGGTGGTTGGTCCTGGGCGGAGGATCCAAATGTCGCCGGCGGGCGGGAGGTAGAAGACACCGAAAGACCTATGCTCGGGATCTTCGGTCCAAATAGGGACCACCGCCACAGCCGCACCGGTATCCACATTGATCCATTGAGCACGCGGCATTGGCTGCTCGTGCACCTCCGGGTCCAGGAACGGCGCGGTTCCCTTTCCCCAGCGATTCTCGAATCGCTCGTAGAACGCGGGCATCAAATGGCTGTCGTACGAGCGCCAGGCACTCATATGTATCTCCTTCTGACTTTGGGCGAGGGGTACCCGGGCGTAGTCCTCGGCAGCGGTTCCCAGTGGACCGGGCCGAAGACAAGGGGCTGTTGATCCGTTTGGCTTGGCGCAGGAGAGGCCGGCGTCTTATGGATGCGAACTTTGACCGGCTTCCCTGGGGAGCCGCCCGTTGAGGTACCGGTTCGTCGGGCGCTGTCATAGGCGCTCCGCTTCGCCGGATCCGAGAGCACAACGTACGCCTGCATGATGGCGTGCAGTTCCTGGAGGTCGGCCGCCCGGGTGGAGTCGCCGTCGTCGACCTTTTCGCGGGTGTCCGGGTGACGCGTCCGCAGCAATGAGCGGTAGGCATGGGTGATTTCACGGGCTGTCGCGCTGGGAGCCACGTTCAGAATCGAATAGTAGTCGGGTTGGTTGTTGCTCACGGCCGGTTCCGGTGACGTGCTGAGGATTTGGCGATGGCCCCCGGCATGGGCCGGGGGCCATCAATCGGGAGGCAACGTCGGGGACCACGTTTCATCTGCACAACAAGTGCTGTGGCGTGGCGCGAAGCCTGCGCCCAACTATTCCGATGTGGTCGGTCTGAAGCTCCCGGTCTGACGCTCCGCTGGGTGGCCACCCCCGGGTGGAGCTCCAGCGGAGCAGCTGTGGCTAGGCGTTGATCTCCTGCCGTTGGCTGTTGGACTGGATCTCAATGCGCCGCGGCTTTGCCTTCTCGGCGACGGGGATGCGGAGTGTCAGCACACCTGCGTCGTAGCTGGCCTGGACGCCTTCGGTATCCAGTGTGTCACCCAGAATGAGCTGCCGGCTGAAGACGCCTTGCGGGCGTTCGGCGGCGATCATCTCGATGTTCTCGCCCGCAGGCGACTTACGTTCTGCCTTTACCGTCAGGACGTTGCTTTCGACGTCCAGTTCCACCGAATCAGGCGAGACGCCCGGCAGATCGAAGGCAACTATGAATTGTCCCTCCTCCTGCCAAGCATCCATCGGCATGCCGGCAGGCCGTGCTGTTGTGCCAAAAACCTGTTGGGCGAGCCTGTCGAATTCGCGGAACGGGTCTGTGCGCATCAGCATTTGGTTCTCACTCCTTCAGATTTTGATGCGGTTTTGTTGTTTTTGCCAGCCTTCCAGATCTGTGTTTGCTGGTATAGATTTTTTATAGCACTGGTGAGAGAGTGGTGCAAGAGGTTTTTTCAAAGATTTTGGAGAGGTTTGCATGGCTGGTGACGCTGACAGCGGGCGGCTGGATCACGACGGCGGACCTGCCCCCTCCGTGCCTAACGGAGGCTCGGGCGGCGGCGCCGACCGGAACGCCATGGGTGTCTACGCCATCTCGGTTGCGGCGGAACTCGTGGGCACCGGGCAACAGAACATTCGGCAGTACGAGCGCAAAGGGCTGCTGACTCCTGAAAGGACCGACGGCGGCACTCGCCGCTACAGCGAACAGGACCTTGCTACGCTGCGCAGGATCGGCGCGCTCCTGGACGAGGGGCTCAACCTGGCCGGCGTGAAGCTCGTGCTGGAGTTGGAAGCCGCAAACCGGGGGCTGACGGAGGACAACCGGGGCCTGGCCGACCACAATCGCGAGCTCCGGGCGGACAACAAAGGGCTGCGGAAGGATTTGAAAGAGGCCCGCACGGAACGGGACGCACAGTCCGGTCCGGGCACACACTGAACCTTGTCTTCAGGCGGGCGGGCCCGGGTCGCTGGCGGACGCGCGCTCTGATGACTGGTGCTATTTCCAGAGTTCCAAGCTTTGCCAGTCCGTAGGAAACCCCATGTTCCCCTCAGGGCAAACGAGTTGCGTTCCGTCGGGGGCCAAAAGCTTGATGTCGAGCTTCCTAACCTGCGTCTTGAAGGTCATATGCCACCCGGAGCCACTCGAGTGTGATCGAAGCATGAAGGCCAAGGCCGCAGCGTAGATGTAGAGCCTCTGATTCGGCTTAGGTGTGGCAGTAAAACCCGGCTCAAGAAGATGATTAAGCAAGTCCCCGTGAGTTTCGTGGCTCCTGAGGGACATCGATCTTTTGAAAGCACGGTTGAAGAGACGTGAGCCATGAGCACAGACATTGCGTAGGTCCACCATCATGCGGAGCACAGCGCCAAACGGGCGCGGGTGGACAAATCCAAACATGCGCGCAACCTCGCGGGCATCCGAAGTCTGCATGAGGTCGAAGAGGAATGGAAGCTTACCGAAACTTAGCACTTCGGTTACAGCCCAAATTGGTACAGCCTGGTGTGGATATTTCAGCAAATGGTGGGCGATAAAGTCCTCATCTTCGCCGCCGGACCGCACTGCGTCACGGCACGTCTCCAACCACGCTTCAAACTTGGTCCTGTCGCCACTTGGCTGATCGCAGATCTGCTCGTCGAGGTATTCCCTGGATACGTGCGCGGCGACATTCTTAGCTGCCAAAGTGTGCGCGATCGCCGCCCTCACTCGTACCTCAAAATCCAAGAGACCCTCGAGGCACACTCGCGCCAGTTTGAAATCAAATGCCTCCAGCTTCATCACGTGCTCAAAGCTGGCGCCAGGAATGTACTCGTCCTGTCTGTACTCACGCTTGCGTTCGTCCACTTCGTCTGGCGAAAGCAACTGCCGGAAAACGTACCGGTACGCGCCGGATCGAAAGTAGCCGACGCGTATCAGAAAATTGAGTGCATCGGCCGCGTTAGGGACGGCAAGTCCGCGGACTTCCAGTTGCCGAATCAACTCATCGCGCTCTTTGAAATCCTTTGTGTACTCCACGCTTCACCGTTGACAGGGAAATGAAAATCGCCCCCTTGAGCCGAGGCTCAGAGGGGGGCGATGTCTGATGTCTAGAATCTATCACGATCGACTGACAAATATCGGGTCAGCTGCGGAGCACGTTCAGACGTGCGGCTCTGACCTAAAGAATTGCGGTCATGCCGTTCCAGCCCTGACCAATAACGCTGCCGATGGGCCACTTCGCCCCACCACTACCAGAGAAAAGCCACAAGGCACCGGACGAGTCGCGAGCCATCACATCAGGTTTGCGGTCACCGCTGAAGTCGCCTGGACCAAACACGGCAGTCATGCCATTCCAGCCTTGGCCGTACTGCACTTGGGGCAGCCAGCCGCCAGCGCCGTTCCCTGGATAGAGCCACAGACGACCACTTGCATCGCGTGCGGCTACATCTGACGCACCGTCAGTGTTGAAGTCCCCTACTCCAAGAATGTCTGTCATTCCAGACCATCCTGATCCAATCTGCACCCGGGTCAGCCACCCTCCCTTGCCATTTCCGGGATACAGCCAAAGGACACCACTGCTGTCTCGGGCTGCTACGTCGGGATAGCCGTCTCCGCTAAAATCGCCGACGCCCGTAATGGAAGTCATGCCGTTCCATCCCTGTCCAGCTTGAACCCTCGGCAGCCAACCAGCCGCGCCATTCCCGCCATACAGCCACAGCACGCCGGTGTTATCGCGGGCAAGAATGTCCGACTTCCCGTCCCCATTGAAATCACCCGGGGCGAGAAGGGCCGTCATGATGTTCCACCCCTGACCGACCTGCCGCCGATCCAGCCATCCGGCCGCGCCGTCACCGGGATAGAGCCAGAGCGCTCCGGAACCGTCGCGGGCCAAAACGTCGGCGTTTCGATCGCCATTGAAGTCATTCTTTACCGGTTGTGGATCTGCCGGCTGAATGACAGTCACCGAAGCGCTGCCGCTGTTAGCTACGTACGTAGTACCTGTGTATTCGTGGACGGCCACGGCCACGGGCTGGGCTCCAGTTCGGACGACAACCGACGTGTTGGAAGAATCGATGACGGAAACCCCGCCCCTGCTCAACGTTGCGTAGGTTCTGTGGCGGGTGGAGTCCACTGCTAACGATGTGGGCTGGCTGGGAAGGCTGATCTGGGCGATCTTGCTCCTCGTTGGTGGGTTGACCAGCACCACCGACGAGTTGCCCGTAGCACCCAACGATTCGACATAAACGGTGCCAGTCCACGAGTCGACGGCCACCTTCCCAAACGTATCGTTGGCCTGATACAGGTTGCTTGCGTGATTGGACTCGTCAACAAGTCCCACTTGGCTCTGCGGGCTGTCGATGAAGCTTCCCGCGAGCGTCCGGTAAACCTCGTTGGTTCGGGTGTTCACAGCATGATCGACGGCGTTGCCTGCACCGAAGACATAGACGGTCTTGTCATTCGTTTGTCCATCGATGACTGTGAGAACGCCGCCAATAGGGACAAAGACCTTGTTTCTCGACGCGTCGATGACCATCCTTCGCGGAGTTGAGTTGTAGTACGGGATGTCCACTGCTGAGTGACCCGCCCAGGGGTCAATGACGGTGATCCCATTGCTGTAAGCAACGTAGACCTTCCAAGTGACCTCGTTGACGGCCACAGCGCGAGGATCGGGGCCGGTTTTGACCCGTCCCACCACTGTGGCCCCATCGACGATGACCACGGATCCGTTGGCACCTGCTTTCCCCGCAACACTCACATAGGCACGGCCGCTTCCCTGGGTCGCAACACCTTGAGCAATGCCACCTACATCAACTGTGGTTGCTTTTCTCGTGTCCGCATCGATGACGGACACCCCGCTGTCGGTGGCAACGTAGACATCCCCATTGCCGGCGACGGCAATGTCATGCGGGGCCGTGCCGACCGCAATATCGAACGATGTGGAATCAGCAACTGCCGGCGAGCCAACCAACAACGAAACGGCCAGTGCCCCCACAACTGCGAGGGCCGCCGTCGAGCGCTTTCGGCCCGTTTTCTTCAACCCGGACACAGACGAACCAGACGCGACAGAGTTCATGAGACCCCCAAGAAATGAGACGCGACTGCCGCGTCGATGAGCGGAGTCTACATGGCTGTCAGGAAATTCACAGGATCGCCGTCATCCCATTCCACCCCGTACCGACGCGCGAAGCCGTTGGCCACCAGGATCCGCCTTGCCCCGAGTACAGCCAAAGCTCCCCAGCGGCATTTCGCGCCAAGATATCGGCCCGGCCATCACCGTCGAAGTCGCCGGGGCCAACAAGAGAGTTCATGGTGTTCCAGCCTTGCCCGATTGCCTGGCGAGGCTGCCAGCTGCCGTATCCGTTGGGCGGGTATAGCCACAATGCACCGGCGCCGTCGCGGGCCGCGATGTCTGACAGGCCGTCGCCGTTGAAGTCGCCGACCCCGGTGATCTCGGACATGTCGGACCACCCTGAACCAACCCACATCCTGGGCAACCAGCCACCGCTGCCATCTCCCCGGTATACCCAAAGGGCACCACCACGATCGCGGGCTGCAACGTCTACGAACCCGTCGCCGTGGAAGTCAATCCCTTCGATCGCGCTCATGCCCTCCCAACCACTGCCCACCTGCACCCGCGGTTTCCAGCCTGCGGAACCGTTACCCGGATACAGCCAGAGCAATCCGCCGCCATCGCGGGCGAGCACATCAGCATGGCCGTCGCCGTTGAAGTCGCCGGGAGCAAGCAGTGCGGTCATGACGTTCCATCCCTGCCCGACCTGGAGGCGAGGCAACCAGCCACCCGAGCCGTTGCCCGGGTAAAGCCACAGCACGCCGGAAGCTTCCCTAGCCAAAACGTCGGCAAAACCATCGCCGTTAAAGTCGTTCTTAACAGGTGCCGGCTCCGTCCCATCGATCACCGACACGGAGTCGCTGCCATTGTTGGCCACGTACGTCTTGCCGGTGGAGGGGTTCACGGCCGCCGAAACCGGCTCCTGCCCGGTGTACACAGCGGAACTGCTGTTGTCGGCGCCATCAATGATGGTGGTTCCCCGGCCGGACATAGGAACGTAGACCTTGTTGCTCGCTTGATTCACCACGATGTCACGGACAAGCGAGGGTGTGATGATCTGCGCCATCTCAGTGAGGGTCGCCCCATCAAGGATTTTGACGTACCCATCCGTTGAGTTGCTGTCCGCCGCCACGTAAATCCTGTTGGTGGCAGGGTTGACAGCCAACATCCCCACCTTGCTGGAAGACTCGTACTTTCCCGTGGTTTTATCGGTCGCGCCGTCAATCACACTCACGCCGGCACCGTACCTGCCAAGCGTGGTGTAGTAGATCTTGTTGGTTGCCTGATTGACTGCGAGAGCGCGAATGAATCCGGCGCCCATGATGATGTCGCCTGTAACGCTCCCAGCGGCGTTGATGACCCTGATGGTTCCGCCGGAATTTACGTAAACCTTGTTGGTGGCAGCGTTCACCACAATGTCCTGCGCACCCGCCGAGAGTGGAGCGGTGGTAACTGCGTTCGTAACACCATCGATGACGGCAACGCCGGAAGCGATACCGACGTAAATCTTGTTGTTCGTTTCGTTCACGGCCACCACACCAGCCCCGGAGCCCACCGGCACTGAAGTTACAGCGCGCGTCACACCGTCAACCACGGCAACTGACCCACCAATCTCGCTGACGTAGATCTTGTTTGTCGCCGTGTTCACAGCAACGTCCACAGGCATATCACCTGAATACAAGTCGCCCCCGCCTGAAATGCCATTGATGACGGAAACGCCCTCAAACGTGGCAACATACGCCTGGTTCGTCAAAGGGTTCACGGCAATTTCCCCAGGCTGGTCCCCCACAGGAACAACGTTGGTCACCGCATCGGCCACAGCCGGGGAGGTCGTCGTTGTCAAAAAACCAACGGCTCCCACCAAAAGAGCCAACGCCAGTCCGACGGCGACCACCCGCACCGATACGAGGCGCCGCCGTCGAACGCCCACTCCCCAAAGCGCACGCGAATAATCCCCAACAGCACCCATTTTGACCCCCAAAAGTCGTGACGCCCCAGCGCGCCCATGCGGGAAGTCTACGCGGCCCTCCGGCAGCGATGAAGACTCCTGTTAACCAACTCTTCCTCCACAGGCCACCCGTTCGAACCCGCAAGGCCAACCGCTCCGACCACCGTTGAAACCGTGAGGATCGCAATCGTCGCCGAATCATTCCTGCCACTGATGAATGGGGTAACCCATTCGATACTGCGGGTGCTGGAGCATCTGCAGGAGCGCGGGGATGAGGTGATGGTGATCGCGCCGTCGACGTCGGACACTGATGTTTCGAGCGTCGTCAAGGGTGCGTATGTGCACAGGCTTCCCTCAGTGCCGCTGGCCGGTTACACGAATGTGCGGGTTGCTTTGGGTGGTGTGAATCGGGTCAAGCGAATCCTTGCCGATTTCGCCCCCGACGTCGTTCATCTCGCCTCCCCTTTCGTCCTGGGCTGGCGGGCTGTGCAGGCTGCCGATCCACTCGGGATCCCTACGGTTGCGATCTATCAAACCGAGGTCCCCAGCTACGCTGCCCGCTATGGCGTGCCGTTCCTGGAGAACTGGGCGTGGAACCGCGTGGACAACATCCATCTTCTTGCCACCCGAACCCTTGTGCCGTCCACGTTCGCGCTGAACCAGTTGCGCGGACGCGGCATCCTGCGCGTGGATATGTGGCGCCGCGGCGTCGATACCGCACGCTTTAACCCCGCGAAACGTTCGACGGCGTGGCGCAGCTCGGTAGCGCCGGACGGTCACCGGATCATCGGCTACGTCGGCCGCCTCGCGGTGGAAAAGCAGGTGGAAGACCTCGCCGTGCTGTCGGACCTGCCGGATACGAAGCTCGTGATTGTTGGTGACGGTCCGCAGCGGGAAGCACTCCAAACGGCCCTCCCGAACGCGCACTTTGCTGGTTTCCTCGGCGGGGATTCGTTGGCGCAGGCTGTGGCAGGCTTCGATCTCTTTGTTCATCCCGGCGAGTTCGAGACCTTCTGCCAGACCATCCAGGAAGCCATGGCGTCGGGCGTTCCTGTGGTTGCGACGGGCCGCGGCGGCCCCCTCGACCTCGTGGAAAACTCCCGCACAGGCTGGCTGTACGAGCCGGGGAACCTCACCCAACTGCGCGACTACGTGCAGGACCTGATGGGCGACGACGCCAAGCGCCGCGCGTTCGCAGCGGCAGCAACCGCGTCGGTCCAGGGACGGACGTGGCCCGTGCTCAGCGCCGATCTGGTACGGCATTACAACGAAGTCATCGCCGGCATTCCCAGCGAAGCCGGCCCCACTGAATTGACCTCAAGCAAAGGACCCTCCTCATGAAGATCTCCGTGATCGGCTGCGGCTACCTCGGCGCCGTCCACGCCGCAACGCTCGCGTCCATGGGCCACACCGTGGTGGGCATCGACGTCGATTCCCACAAGGTTGAGCAGCTCAACAAGGCGCTGGCTCCCTTCCACGAGCCCGGCCTGGACGAACTTCTCAGCGATGGACGCACCACGGGCCGGCTGAAGTTCACCACTGACTTCTCAGCGGCAGCCGACGCCAAAGTCCATTTCCTCTGCGTGGGCACGCCGCAGTCCAAGACCTCTGACACGGCCGATCTCTCCTACCTGATGAGCGCCACGAAGAGCCTCCTCCCCCACTTGGCCAAGAGTGCCGCCGTCGTGGGTAAATCAACGGTGCCAGTAGGCACTGTGGAGACGCTTCGGGCGATCCTGGCCCGACGCTCGGACGTCCTGCTCGGCTGGAACCCCGAGTTCCTGCGTCAAGGCACAGCCATCAAGGATTCCCTGGTTCCTGATCGATTGGTTTACGGGGTTCCGGGCGGTAAGGGTGCCGCAGCCGGAGCTCCGGTGACAGCCGTTCTGGATGCCGTGTACGAGCCGCTGATCAGCGCCGGGATCCCCCGTTTGGTCTGCAACTTTGCCACCGCGGAGCTGATCAAGTCGGCGTCGAACGCGTTCCTGGCCACGAAGGTCAGCTTTATCAACGCGATGGCAGAGCTCTGCGATGCTTCGGGTGCTGACGTTGGCGAGCTCAGCGAGGCGATGGGTTTGGATCCGCGCATCGGCAACCGGTACCTGCATGCCGGGCTCGGATTCGGCGGGGGTTGCCTGCCCAAGGACATCCGTTCGTTCCGCGCCCAATCGCGCGAGCTTTCCGTTCCGTCCGTGGATCGATGGATGGCCTTGGTGGACACCATAAACCTGGACCAGCGCACCCGTGCCGTGGATGTGGCAAGGGAAATGTGCCGGGGCTTCCTGTCCGGCAGAACAGTGACAATCCTCGGCGCGGCATTCAAACCGGACACCGACGACATCCGCGACTCCCCCTCCCTGGACGTCGCGCAGCAACTCGCTTCTGCCGGCGCACACGTAACCGTCACCGATCCCAAAGCGATCAACAACGCCTGGATCCGCTACCCGCAGATCCGCTTCGAGGCCTCCACCAAGCGCGCCCTTGAGGGCGCCGAACTGGTGTTGCTGTTGACCGAATGGGACGAATATGTGTCCCTCTCGCCATCGTTTGCGGCTTCACTGGTACGACGCCGGATGGTGCTGGACGCCCGGAACGTACTGGACGCCGAGGCTTGGCGGAGTGCGGGATGGACCGTCCGCGGGTTGGGGACGGGAGCGTCCGTGGTGGCGGAGGAAATGTTCCTCTAGCCGACTCGAAGTCCCGGGAACATCACGACAAGCACTGCCGTTATCCACATTGTAAGAAACCTTTTTCCTTACAAGGAGGTAGGGCGATGAGGTGGCGTGGCCGGGGTACCCCCAAAGGCCTTGTTGATCTCACACCGGATGTTGGGCTGACTACCAAGGACCGCCCGCACCCGTGGAGCAGGTATGTGGCGCTTGGGGATTCCTTTACCGAAGGGATTGGGGATCCGGAACCAGGAAGCGTCGGAGGGCTGCGCGGCTGGGCTGACCGTGTTGCCGAAGAACTGGCAGCTGACAGCCCGGATTTTGCCTATGCGAACCTGGCGATTCGCGGCTTGCTGATGCAGCAGATCCTGGACCGGCAAATCGGTCAGGCCCTTACCCTGAAGCCGGACCTGATCACTTTGTCGGCAGGCGGGAACGACATGGTGTTCCATGGCAGTGACCCGGACAAGCTTGCCAGCAAACTTGAGACCGGCGTGAGCCTCTTGGCTGAGACCGGCGCGACGATTGTTTTGTTCACAGGACCGGACTGGGGATCCACCCCGCTACTGGGGCGCAATCGTGGCAAAGTGGCCATCTTCAACGAGGACGTTCACGCTATTGCTGCCCGCCACGGGGCAGTCCTCACAGATCTTTGGGCCCTACGACAACTCAGGGACCCGAGAATGTGGGACCCTGACCGGCTGCATCTCTCCCCGTTGGGTCATCACACCGTGGCCATTGCTGTGCTGGACACACTCAATGTGCCCCATACCCTCCGGCCGTTGGAACCCAAAGAGCTACCGGAAAGCAGCTGGCGTCAAGCACGGGCAGGTGACCTGGCATGGGCAAAGACATACTTCTTCCCTTGGGTGTTCAAACAGCTCCGACCGCACGGTCCCGGGGAGGAACGTCTGGCGAAGCGACCGTCCGCAGGTCCGGTTTTCGAAAGTGACAACGCCTCGGGAGCGTCCGCTGCGCTCGTAGAGGGATAACTTCGGGCTCCTCAACGCGGGCCAAGCACGGAGCTTCCAGCAAGGCCAAGGGCGTCTTAACAACGATGCATGTTGGGCGTATTTTATTTGTGTAGATCCGATCGAGGCCCCGCCCGGGGGTCGGTCCGCGGGGCCTGGTAACAAACAGGAGGCACCACGATGAGCAATCTACTTCGTTGGTCGGCCAGTGACATCGCCGATCCTGTCCGTCGGTTCCTTGAAGGAGAGGCCGGCTCCTGGCTCCGTGTGGAGGAATACCGGGACGGCGGATCGATGGTGGTCAAAGCCGAAGTTCCTGGCATCAATCCTGAAAAGGACGTCGATATCACTCTGTCCGGTGGCGAGCTGCAGATCCAGGTCCGCCATGAGGAAAAGTCCGAGCATAAGGATAAGAGGGGATACCGCTCAGAATTCCGGTACGGCACTTTTTCCCGAACCGTGAAACTTCCGACGGCGGTCTCCGAACAAGACGTCAAGGCCTCCTATACGGATGGCATCCTCGAAGTGCGGATTCCGATGCCGGAGCAATCGGAGAAACAGTCACGCAAGATACCCATCACCCGTGGCGCTTCTTCGGGGGCCGGCACCAGTCCCAGCACCGGGCCCACCGAAACCCGTTAGACCGTAGCCTGGTGCATACACCGGGCAAGATCCCCTATTGGCAATTCAATCTTCGGGAGCTCACGGTGGACACCGGAGTGATGACGGCTTATATCGTCGGTTATCTCATAACGGCAATCACGGTGTTCATTTTTTGCCTGCCAGCCATAGTGCTCTTTGTGATTCTGTTGCTGGTGGCAGGGGCACTTCGGGTGTTGGTGTGGCCACTGGAACTGGTGTTCCGGAAACTGCGCCGGCACCCGAAGGAAACCCAAACTGACCAATCGTGGTTGTTGGGCTCAGGTTAGGAGGAAAGATGATGAAGATCGGACAAGAGCCGGAAACACCGCGCGAAGTGCCGGAGGCCGATGCGCTTGAACAGCAAACGCCCGTCCTCCCGGAGGCTTCTGAGGAGTTCGAGCTAACGAAACCGCTACCCGATGATGCCCCTGAGGCCGACGTCCTGGAGCAGCGTACAGACGTGCTTCCCGGCGGGTCAGCATTTTCACGGCTCGCAGGCGCATCTGAAGCAGAGGCTGCGGAAGCGGACTATATCGAGCAGGCCCTCGCACCCTCCTTCGAAGAGGATGACGACTACCGCGAAGACAACGAGGAGGTCGGCTAGAAGCAGCCCCCCACCCCCTGTGCTAAGTCATAGAAGACTTCTCCTGTTGGGGCCCGTTTGACCGGTGTTACTGTCGCTCCACGCGCCTTTCGCATGGGCGCACTTTAAGGGGGCAACACATTGCACACACAACTTTCGCGCGCCGGAAAACACTCGCTTTTCGGCAGCAAATCGTCATGGGGTTTTCGCGGTAAAGCACTCGGAATCACGGCCATCGGGTCACTATTGATTTTGCTGGCCGGTTGCGGTTCGGGATCCATGGGAGCTGCTGGATCGGTGAGCAGCACCAAGGAATCGACGTCAGCATCTCCCTCGCCTACGCCTACTCCAACGCCGAGCCAGATAGCCGGGAAAGCCTGCACCACAGAGAAGAACACCCAGTCTGTGGCCGGCGAAACGTACATCTGCACCATTGATCAATCCGGAAAACTCGCTTGGCTGGACTCCGCAACAGCAGGAAAGCTTTCTGATCAACGCGCTGCAGACGCTGCGGCAAAAGCCGCGGCAGAGAAGGCGGCAGCGGACGCAGCCGCGAAAGCCGCAGCGGACCAGGCAGCGGCTGACAAGGCTGCCGCGGACAAGCTCGCTGCCGACCAAGCGGCCGCTGCCAAAGCAGCGGCAGACCAAGCTGCCGCCGATCAGGCTGCTGCCGCCCCTGCCAAGCCTGCGCCTCTCGTTCAAAGTAGCTGCGACCCGAACTACGCCGGCGCCTGCGTACCCATTGCGTCCGACGTCGACTGTGCTGGCGGCAAAGGCAACGGACCTGCTTATGTCCGAGGCCCGGTGACGGTGGTTGGTTCTGACATTTACGGCCTGGACAACGACCACGACGGAATTGGTTGCGAGTAGTAGCCCCCTGACATTGCCACTGTACAAGATGGTCTATGCACAGATAGTCTGTGCATAGATCATCTATTTCGGGAGGCAACCATGTGGGACTACGAGCACAGCATTGAGACCACCGCGGCACCAGAGGCGCTCTGGCGACTCTGGGCCGACGTCGAGAACTGGGGGTCCTGGAACGCCGAAATTGAACGCGTTGAAATCGATGGTCCCTTCGCGGAGGGTACGCAAATCCTCATGACGCCACCCGGGGATGACCCCATCCAGTTGCGCATCGCTGAGATGGTGGACGGCGAGCTGTTCGTCGACGAAGCACGCTTCGATGAGCTGCTGATCCGAACCGCCCACCGATTGGACAGGCTCGACGGCGGTCGAGTCCGGGTCGTCTACCGGATGGAGATCACCGGTGCCGGCGCCGATCAGGTTGGCCCCGAGATCGGGCCTGCCATTACCGCCGATTGGCCGGACACCATGGCTTCGCTCGTCGAACTCGCGCAGCGCTGATGCCGCTCAGCCCGGGCGAGAGCCCCGGATTCCTGCTGTGGCATACCACCCTTCGCTGGCAGCGTGAGATAGCTGCGGCCTTGGCCCCGATCGGCCTCACCCACGTGCAGTTCGTGCTTCTTGCCTGCACCTGGTGGCTCAACAAAGAAGGCGAACATCCCAATCAGCTCGCCGTTGCCCGCCAGGCCGGTACCGACGTAAAGATGGCCTCGCAGGTCCTTCGAACCCTGGAGCTGAAAGGTCTAATCGAGCGCGAAGTCGACCCCTCGGACACGAGGTCCAAACGGCTACGTGTTACTGAAGCAGGCTCGGAGCTGGCTCCACGCTCAATCGAGGCAGTGGAGCTCGCGGACGCCCAATTCTTCGAGCCAGCGCCCGCCGGGGAGCTGGTACCGCTGCTGAAAAGGCTGGCGCATCCGAGCGATTGATTGCTTGCGGCTGGAGCTATTCGGCTAGCCGTCACCCAGGCGGCGCTGGACGTCGAGGAGGAACTTGATGCCGGCGTCGGACAATTCACGCTCATACTGGCCCCATTTTTCGGAGCCCCAAAGCCTAAGGCAGAGGAATGCGCTGTGGGCGTCCTGCTCCAATTCGCGAGCTACTTCGATGGGTATAGCGGCGCCGTTCATCAACCGGAGGCCGCGCTCGTTGAGCGCCAACTGGACTACTTGGGCACTCAGGTTCCATGGTGGGCGACTACCGGATAATTCCCAGTGCAGTTTGAGTTGGGTAACGACATCCAGTCCCGCACCGTCAGGTGATGCCAAACGGTCAGCAATGTAGTGCCACAACATTGCTGGCTTGTTTACCAGTTTTCTACCCGCTGGGGTCAGGACGAGCTTGCCCTTGTCCTTTCGCAGGAGTTTCCATTCCTGCAAGTGTTCGCGGACGATGCGCACTGGGGCAACGTTGTACTCCGTGGAACTGCTTCCGTGCAAGACCTCGTGCCATCCCAGTTCAGTCATTGCCCGCTTGACAACGATCGGCTTCAGGTAGCCAGCCGATGTCAGAGGGAATCCATCAAGCTCCGCCTCTTTCAAGAACCAAAGAGCTGGCCCCAGAACAAACTCCATCTCGTCAGGGGTTACCTCGCCTGGCCAGAGCCGCTGCGCCAAACGATTCAGCTGCCCGTTAACGGAATCAGGGTCGAAAGCGCGGGCGTCGAACTTTGATGCCTTCTCCTGCGTTACCAGCTCAAACCACTCAACAGCTGCCGCATGCTCTGGGTGCTTTGGATCTCCGACCACCCGCACAACGTTGGCGTATCCATGCACTCCCCCTGAATCCTCGATTGGGCCACGCATTGCGCCGCCTGTGCACGTGATCGTCGATTCCTGAACCACAGCTGGCCCCACGACTTCGATTTCGTGAGTCCAGTTGTCACCAAAGTCGTAGTCGTATTCAAGGGACGACTTTCCAGGCTGGCTTGAGTCGAACAACTCGTGCAGTTCAACACCGGCGGCCTCCTCCGCGCCCACAGGCGGATCGTCATCTTCGGCGACCCTGGTGATGATCCGCTTCTTGCCGTACCGGTCATGGCCGGCCACGGCGTAAAGATGCGCGTTCTTCCAATCAAACGCGCATTGAATCGCACTGTGAAGCTCGGCAACCGTGGCGCTTTCCGGGAGAACGAGCTGCCGCCAAATCAGCGGGTCCGTCTCACTGATGGAAATGCGCAGCTCGACGGCGGGGACTTGGGTGGGTGACTCCATGCGCCAATTCTGCCAGCGACCTTGGAGCAGGGCGCAATCGCGTCCCACCACCTAGTCTGTCCCGGCAAACACTCATTTTTGGATTGATGCACCGTCAAAACCGCGAAATTACGCCTATTTGAACACCTAGAACAGTGGAACGAACACCTAGACCACGATTCCCGGCCATAGTCTCCTCTTGTGCCTTCGGGACGGGAAACCCGGTGTCCGGCGGGAACCCCACTCGTCCCAGGCGAAGAAGGCACGACGGCACGGCTCCACCGAAGTACCCCCAGGTGGAGTCGTGCCCAGCCGGCTGCTGGACCAGCCGCTTCTGGATCAGGGCCTATCGAGGGCTGGACGGAGTCCGGCGCAAACGGATCACCCGGAACACGATACCCACCACGAACATCAGCACACCGAGCCCTACAGACAGTGGCGGCAGCGTAGCAACCAAAGCCACGCAGGCAACGGCTCCAGCCACTTGCAAGGCCTTCGGGTAGCGGCGGTCCTCTGCGGGCTGGGTAAAGGCGGCGATATTTGCCACCAAGTAATAGAGCAGCACACCGAACGACGAGAAACCGATGGCGCCCCTGAGGTCAGCTACGGCAATGATCAGGCAAATTACCACGGCTAGCGTTGTTTCCGCCCGGTGGGGAACCTTGTAGCGCGGATGAACAGCCGCGAGCCAGTGCGGGAGGTCGTGCTCGCGGGCCATCGCCAGGCTAGTCCGGCCCAGCCCTGCGATCAGCGCGAGGAGGGCACCCAAAGAGGCAACGGCGGCTCCGATGCGAACAATCGGAGCAGCCCAAGACATCGCACCAGCAGTGACGGCATCGGCCAGGGGTGTCGGCGTCCCGGAAACACCGTCCGGCCCCAGGGCTGCCAACAGCGTGACGGCTATCAGCGCATAGATGACGATGGTGATTCCCAGGGCGATGCTGATGGCACGAGGTATGGTGCGGCGGGGCTCCCGAACTTCCTCCCCCATCGTGGCAATCCTCGCGTAGCCAGCGAAGGCAAAGAACAACAGCCCGGCCGACTGCAAGATGCCGTACCAGCCGTGCGCCAGCAGCCCCTCACCCACAAAGTTGCTGAAGTCAGGTCCGGAACCACCCCAAACGGCCGCCACCGCTATGGCCAGAGCGGTCAGGACGGCGATCACCAAAATTCGGGTAAGTCCCGCTGTGCGAGTCACTCCGTGATAGTTCACAGCAGTCAAAATTACGACGGCGGCAATCGCCACCGGGCGCTCCCAGCCTGCCGGTGCTGCATAGGCCGCGAAGGTCATGGCCATGGCTGCGGCACTGGCCGTCTTGCCGATCACGAATCCCCACCCGGCCAGGAATCCGGGCCAGGGCCCAAGCCGCTCACGTCCGTAGACGTAGGTTCCGCCGGAGGTGGGGTATCTGGCAGCGAGCTGCGCGGAGGAGGTCGCATTGCAGAAGGCCACGAAGGCGGCAACCACCAGACCTATAAGCAGCCCGGATCCGGCAGCTGCTGCGGCTGGTGTGAAGGCCGCGAAGACCCCGGCGCCAATCATGGAGCCTAAGCCAATGAGGGAAGCATCAAACGTGCCGAGGCGGCGGGCCAAGGCCGGGGAATTGCTCACGAGAACCCTTCACGCATCAAGGTCTGAGCTCTACCGGTGTCACCGGAGACTCGTACTGGAAGATACGTTCAGCCTAACGTGAGTCAGCGTGCTGCCATTGAATTCCCCACGAGGATGAACAGGCCATTACGCGAGGTTGCGCCGGTCTTTCGCAGGGCGTTGGAGATGTGGTTTTCCACTGTTCTCGCGCTGATCCCGAGATGTTCAGCAATCTCCACATTCGAGCGATGTCCCGCCAACGCGGCAACCTCAATTTCGCGTTCGGTCAGAGGTGTCGTCCTGAAAGTGTTGAAGGAGAGTTGCTCGTTGGTTGACGGAAACCTTGCTGCGAACATCGAGGATGCTTCGGCCATGGCCTCCGCCGCTGCTGTGTTCCCTTCCAGAACATGACGTTTGAGGGCACCTCGAAGGAGCATGCCGATCTGATAGTTGTCGGCGTCCAACTCGTAGTGTTTCAGGAGGAGACCAAGCAGCTTGTGATCGCCTTCCACAACAGCGGTGGCAACGGCCATCATTTGATCGTGAGCCGTCACTCCGCTGTCCCGCAGGATCTTGCGCAGGAGATCCAGTACCGGCGCGCCGGGACATAGGCATGTGCAGAGCAGCGCCGTCATTGTTGCTTCCAGGATGTAGCCGCTTCTCATCTGGCGTTTGATGAGTTTCACGGCCAGCCGATCAAAAACCGACGGCTGGGTAGTCTCTGCGGCAACTAGCTCATGTGCACCCTTGCCGATACCGGGCAACGGTCCAACGTCAGGCACCTCACTCCGTGCTTGGGAGGCGATGGACAGCGACGGTGAGATGGCCGTCGTCGCATGCCGTAGGCCGGCGAGCCGCAGCATGGCGTCATAAAGGACGTCGACGACGAAGCCGGGACGGCCCATGGCAAACACACTGCTCATGAGGTACTCGGCTTCCTCGAAGTAGCCCCGATACAGCAGACCGAGCGCTGCCACGTAGCTACTGGCAACAACGCCGAATTGATCGAGGTTGCGGCGGGCCTCGGCACGCCAATCCAGTGCGAAGACCAGGGAGTCCTCGATCCTGCCTGCTGCGAAGAGCGCGAGGCCGTGAAGGAACGGACGCAGGTGCGGGAAGGTGTCGTCGTCCTCAGCCTTCTCAGTCAGGCTGAGGACAGCGTCCGGCCGAAATCGATACAGCTCGAGCAAGCTTTGGACGAGTCCTTCCAACCCCGGCAATGCAGGCTGCTGGGGTTCGGCAGAGGGCTCGGGCATGGGTGCGACCCGACCATGGGAGGCATTGATGAAGAGGACAGCGGCCTCGGCAGTAGAGGCTTGTTCCGGGTTGTGCTCGGCGAATCCTTTGAGGATGTCCACGGCCGTATTCACGCCCTGCCCTGAGTAGATTGCAAGGAAAGCCTTTGTGATCGCGAGAAAGAGAATATCGTTGGGGTCGCCGTTGAGCGTGGACGTCTCCTGGCATACGCGGGTTGCCCTCATAACGTTCACCGGCGCTCCCCAGTAAACCCTGAGCAGTGCCGCAGCATTGGTCGCGGACTTGTTCGCTTGCCATCGCTCATAGCGCGTCCGTTCGCGGGCGGCACTGTGATCGTGAAAATGCCGGGCAGTTACGGCGTCATCGTTTCCCTTCTCGAGCCGCAAGGATGCCAACACCCGGGACAGGCAGTCGGCAGTGGTTGAATTGCCCTGCGTGGTTTGAGGCACCCCCTCAAGCGCGCCCGCGATCTTGTTCCGCAAGAGGTGCCGGTCTCTGAGCGTCTTTTGGCCCCGGAAATAGTCGGCAATTACGGGCGGGCTTATCGCCGCGATTGGTCCATTGTGGTGATCGTCCATGACTGACAGGAATCCCCGCCGTTCAAGGCCTTCCAATACGTCGGGCTGTACCACTTTTTGCAGAACGTCCACCCGGGCGGTGCCGAGGATTGCCATGGTGTGCAGGGCGGTGACTTCTTCCGGAGCCAGGTCCGCCAGCAACGCTTCGAGGGTGCCTCTCAGATGGTCGTTCCAGAGGGTGTCACCTGTCATCTGCCACTGACCACCACGCATAATCAGCAGCTCGCTTAACGCCGCGGTCTCCGTAATGCGGACGACTAGCCGAGGGTTGCCGCCGGACTTGGTCAGGATCCTGGCTGTTGTGTCTGCATCTGCAGCAGACCCCAGCACCTGCGTCACCAAGGTGTGTACCTGCTCAAAATGGAGGGGGTCCAGTTGCAGCAAAGCTTCGCGGCCACTGTTCATGACAGCCAGTTGACCTCTTGAGATCGGACCGCTGTCCGGAGCCGTGACGATCAGCGGGCAATCGGACCTGCGCCGAACGGATTCCAGGACCGCCAGTGATTCGTTGTCCAGCAGATGGATGTCGTCCACTATCAGGACGTGCTTTCCAGGCTTAGACAACTGGCTAGCCAGCGCATCGGCCATATCCATGACTCCGCTACGGCCGGGCCGAAGCTCCAAACCCAAACTCTTGATGGCTGCGTACGGAATTGAGCGATGGGTTCGAAGGCCGCTGATGAAGTGGATAGCCATTCCGGTCTTTTCCAAGTTGGCCACGACGTTCCGCACCACCGTGGTCCTGCCGCTTCCGGGTGCTCCAATAATCCGCACGCCTATGCCGCGGCCAACGAAATCGAGGATGCGCTGCACCTCAGAATCGAACACTCGATCCAACCTTCTGTTTCTGTGGATGACCGACATGCGGCTCACTTCGCAGGTTAGATCTCGGAAACGGGACTAGGTGGCAAAACAGCCTTGCACAGGCCGCTTAGCCCCCGTCTAGGTGGTGATTCCGGCAAGAATGAGTGCTCGCGCGACTCGCCTAGGTGGTCAGCCTGCGTTGAATGAGCTGGCGGGAAGGAGTCGTTTGCAGTCTGTTCGTCCATGGGAGGCCCTCGGTTTCGTAGTTGATACCGATCACGCTACGGACGTTCGAAGGTGAGTTACAGGGATGTAATTAGCTATGTGGATATGTGTTCGAATTTGATTCTTAGGATAGGAACATATCTACTACAAGCGCGGGGACCGTGAGCGGGCTGACGCTCTTGCCTGCCCGGATCGCAGCGGCAGCCATCGCCACATTGCTGCCGTGCAGGCGCCCACCGTGATGCCAACTGCCGCCGCCACGATCAGGTGCTCGGCGCGCCAGTCCTCCGGCGCATTGACCGCCTGATATGACAACCACATACTGGAGGCCCAGGCGACGCCGGTCACTGCAGTCCATATGGCCCCAACTTTGGCGGGCCACCGGGCGGCCCACCATTGCCCCAGGCCGAGTAGTAACCCTCCCAGACCCGCCATTAACGGCCACCCCACAGCGTCCGGAAGCATGTCTCCAAAAGCGTGCGCCACCAGCAAGGCCCCAGTGGTCCCAATGATCCACCGCCAGGCGCGTAATCCGGACCGCCTTAACAGCAGTGCCTGCAGACCACCAACCAAGACCCCGGTGGCAACGCCGTTCACCAGCGCTCCGGCGGGGTTGGGGTTGAAGGAGTCACCGTTATTGGGCGGCAGGGCACCGGGGAAATGGAACAGGACCCCGGACACCGCTACGCTCAGGGCCGTAGTGAGGAGCCATAGTAAAGGAAGGACCCATGGGGAGCGGGTTCCTGGTGTTTCTTTGCCCATGCAGCACCCTCTTATCCAGGACAGGCTGGCACACAGGCCCATCCCGACCCATCATTCTGCGGCTATGCAGTAATTATGGCGGCCGGCGAGCGAAGGGCAAGTGCCCAGGCTAATGCCCCCCAGCAGGGCACAACAAAAAGCAGGGCCGGTCAATGACCGGCCCTGCTTTCTTGCTTATCCGAAGACTAGATAGCCTGGATGTTTACTGCCTGGGGACCCTTGGGGCCCTGCTCGACGTCGAAGGAAACCTTCTGGTTCTCTTCGAGGGAGCGGTAGCCCGAGGAGTTGATCGCAGAGTAGTGAGCGAAAACGTCCTGGCTGCCATCTTCAGGAGAGATGAAGCCGAAGCCCTTTTCGGAGTTGAACCATTTCACGGTACCTGTAGCCATTTTTTCAGTCCTTACTGAAGGTGGAGATTCTCCCGACTTTCGGGTCTCCGGTGTGGGGTGTTCTCCACCGTTACTTCAGAAGGTCGCGATCCAGATGGATTACGGGGACTGCCTGAACTACCAAATGCCAAACACAACAACACCGTCAAGTTTACATAGATCTGAGCAGATAGCTAGTGCGACGTCAGATTAATCAATCCGATGGCCGGATTACCCCCCTTTAAGAGGGCCGTCACTGGTCATGGGGAGACTGAAGCTCCCGGTTTCCATGGCGTGTCCGCGTGCGAGAGCCAAACCATTGCAGGATTCAGGGAGCGAATGAGCTGCTGACCTTCGGTGCGGGGGTTATCAAGTTCGTCGAAAAAGACCGCTGTGTCACCGGCGATGACGGTAGGTGGTCCGTCTCCGTCAATGACCACGACCTGTGAGCCCCGAGTGTGTCCTGGTGTCTGAACGAGCCGAATTCCGGGAAGAAGTTCGAATTCGCTGTCGACAGTGACGTACTCCATCCCTGGTGGGTCGACCCATTCCGGGATGGTGTAATCGTCCTGGTTGCGGGCGTCGTCAAGTTCCTGACGCTGAACGTAGACGGGCTTGCCCGCGAAGAGGTGGTTACCACCGCAATGGTCAAAATGCAGGTGGGTGTTGACCACAATGTCGACGCTGTCGATGTCGAAGTCCTGCTCATTCAGTGGATAAATACGTGGCTCCATGTCGGCCACCGCCGGATGGAGCTGAGTCATGCCGGTGTCCACCAGCACGCGCCCTTCGGGGTGGTCGATGACGTGCACATACACCGGCATTGCCTCGCCTTCGGCAAGCAATTCGGCGACACGAATGGCAGTAACACGGATTGCAGCGGGAGGATTCAATTCTTCACCTCAGTCCCACATCAAGGCCGTGATGTGTCCCGGAGGCAACAGATCCTTCTGCCCAGCGCGCGCCGGGATCTGTGGCCATGCTCCAGACTCCCATCGGTCGGCGCGTCCGTCGAGGAGGCAAACCCATTTGTTTGATTTCCGGACTGATTCTCATGTTCTGCGTACAGTGGGCATGGAGGTACAACCCAGGAGGACGAGCAATGCAGATGCCCAAGCCGTCGGATGCCGACAAGGAACGTTTCCGTTCAGTGCTCCCCGACCATCCCGACGTCGTGGTCAAACCCATGTTCGGCAACCTCGGCGCTTTCGTGAACGGCAACATGTTCGCGGGCCTGTTCGGCCCTACCATCGGCGTCCGCCTTTCCGAGGCTGACAAGGCCGAGCTCGAGTCGGATCACGAAACTCAACCTTTCGGTCCCGAGGAACGCCCCATGGGCGGTTATGTCGGCCTACCGGAAGCGTGGAACGACGACGCCGCGCAGGCCGAGCCTTGGGTGGCCAAGGCCTTTGACCACGTGGCAGGGCTACCGCCGAAGGCACCCAAGGAAAAGCGGTCCAAAAACTAAGTCTTCCTCAGCTCAGCGAACCCTCGCCAAACCTGCCAATAAGTGCTGAGATCAAGCTATGCCCTCCATGAATGGACGAACAGCGCTCGTGACCGGGGCGACGGGCGGCCTGGGTAAGGCCATCGCCACTGCAGTTGCACGCGAAGGAGCGTCCGTCGTCGTGGTTGGACGTTCCGCAGCGCGGGCAGAAGATGCCATCCGCGATATCCGCGCCAAAGAACCGAACGCGGTTCTCGAACCGCTCGTCTGTGACCTCTCAAGCCAGGCCTCAATCCGTTCGGCAGTGGACGGGTTCCTGTTGCGCCACGACAAGCTGGACGTCCTGGTCAACGCGGCTGGAGTATTCCGCAAGGAGCGCCACGTGACCCCGGACGGGCTTGAACTCACGTTCGCCACCAACGTGATGGGCTACTTCCTGCTCACGAATCTTCTCTTGGACGCGCTCAAGCGCGGCGGTGGCGCGGACGGGGCGCGGACCTCGCGGATCGTTAACATCGCTTCCAAGTATTCGGGAGGCCCGTCCACCACCAAGATCGACTTCGACGATCTGCAAACCGCCAAGGGCAATTACAGTTACCTGCGAGCCACTCCCCCAACAATGCTCGGCCGGGTCCTGTTGACGCAGGAATTCGCGGAGCGCCTTCGCGGGTCCAACGTTGTGGTGAACGCCGTGCACCCGGGCCTCGTCAAGCACACGGCGCTATTGCAGGACGTTGGCGGACCCTTCCGCTGGATGACGAACACCTTCGGCGCGACCGCTGAGAAAGCTGCAGATACGCCCGTCTGGCTGGCCACCGCGCCGGAGACTGCCGCCGTGTCCGGGAAGCTCTGGGCGAAGCGCAAGGAACTGCCGACGCCGGGCATGGGCTCTGATCCGGCCGCGCGGAAGCGGCTGTGGGAAGAGTGCACCCGCCTGTCCAAGATCTTGTGACATTCCACCCCTGAAGAGCCCTCCCGTACTCGCATCTCCAGGCGTACAGTGCAGCCATGGAACCCATTCGAGTGGCCCTCCTTCCGGGCAGTGTCCTTCCTGCGGGGCCCGCCTATGGTGCGCTGCTCGAGGCCTTGGGCCCGGACGTCGACGCCGTGGCCAAGGACCTGGATCTTTATGAGGGCGACGAGCCGCCGTCGGGGTGGACACTCGACACGGAGGTCGAGGGCGTCCTGCGCGAGGCAGGCGCCAAACACTGGGACACGTTCCACCTCGTGGGCTACTCGGGCGGCGGAGCTGCGGCCCTCGCCTTCGCTGCCAAGTATCCCGAGCGGCTGCTAAGCCTTACTCTCTTGGAACCCGCCTGGGCCGGTGACTGGGGCTGGAGTCAGGCCCACTCCCGCTTCTGGGACGAGCTGGGCACGCTCGAACCGCTGCCTCCGCAGCAGTTCATGGCAGAGTTCATGAGGCTGTCGGTGAGGCCCGACGTCGTCCTTCCGCCTCCGCCAGCGGGTGACCCGCCGCCGTGGATGGCCAAGCGGCCTGCCGGAATCAGGGCATTCCTGAAGGATTTCCGGAGCTATCGTCTGGACCGCGGGCGGCTGGCTTCTTTTGAACGTCCCGTGCTGTACGTGCTGGGCGGCCTGAGCAACCCGGACCAGTACGGTGACATCGCCGATCGTCTGTCCACTGTTTTCCGGGACTACCGTGTTGAGGTGTTTGAGGAACGCCACCATTTCGATCCCCCGCACCGGATTGAACCCGGGAGGCTCGCGGGCATGTTGCGCGAGCATTGGCAAAGAGCCGAGGGCAGCAACAATGCCGACTAGACCAATAGACACTGTCATCATCGGCGCAGGCCAGGCGGGACTCGCGACGAGCTACTGGCTCACCCAGGCCGGCGTCGAGCACCGGATACTGGAGCGTCGGGATTCCCTGGGTGGCGCTTTCCAGGATCGCTGGGACGGGTTCTATATGAACACGCCGAACTTCAGCCTGGACCTGCCCGGCATGCCCTACACCGGCGACGAACCTGAGGCTTTCATTCCCCGCAACGCAGTGGTCAACCTCTTCAGGCGATACGCGGAGGTGATCGACGCCCCCGTCCACACGGGCGTGGACGTAACGCGGCTGGCCACTTCCCCCGACGGCGGATTCAGTATTGAGTCGTCGCTCGGGCACATGAAAGCCCGCAAGGTGGTGTTGGCAACCGGCGCGTACCAGGTCCCCAAGGTCCCGGCTGTGGCTGCCAGCCTCTCCAAGGACATCGTTCAACTACACACGCACGATTACCGCAATCCGAACCAGCTGCCCGACGGCGCTGTCCTCATCGTCGGGAGCGGTCAGTCCGGCGGTCAGATCGCCGAAGAACTGCACGACGCCGGCCGCGAAGTCCACATCGCCGTCTCCACCTGCCCCGAAGCACCCCGACGCTACCGCGGCCACGACCTCATCTACTGGATGCTCGAAACCGCCAAACACGGCCCCGACTACGGCATCAACGCCCTCACCCGTGAGGCACTCCCCTCCCCCGCCGCCCGCTTCGCCTGCAACCCACTGCTCTCCGGCACCGAAGGCGGCCACGACATCCACCTCCGCGACCTCGGCCGCCGGGGCATGCACCTGCACGGCCGCTTGGAAAGCATCGACGACGGCGACATCACCTTCAGTGACGACCTCCCCGAACGCCTCGCGACAGTCGAATCCAGCTTCCACCAACGAATGCGGAAAGCCATCGACGCCTACATCGCAGCCGCGGGCATCGACGCAGAAGAGCAGCGTCCAACACCAGAGGACGACTGGCTGCCGTCGGAACCAGCGCGGCTAAACCTCGCCCAGGCAAACATCACGTCAATCCTCTGGGCCACCGGATACAAACTCGATCTGTCCTTCATCGACATCCCGGTCCTGGACGAATGGGGCTACCCAAAGCACACGGCCGGCGTCACCGAACAGCCCGGCCTATACGCGGTGGGGCTTCCGTGGCTGACGCGACACTACTCCTCGATCCTCGGCGGCGTGGGGCTGGACGCGGAGTACGTGGCGGGCAAGGTTGCTGAGTGAACAATAGCTTGAGGACACACACCGCCGCGGAACAAAAGTAAGCGACGGGAACCTCATGTCTGTTCAGGCACCAGGGAGTCTTGGTATCCGAGCACTTTACCGACCTGAATCGGCCAGGGCAGCTAATGTTCCGGCCCTCGCCGGACGTCGGTCAAACGACGCTGGGCAGCGAGATCCTGATCGCTCGTTGAGACGCGCCGATTTTCATTCCAGTCATACATAGGGAACACGGTTGCGGTAATCCCTAGAATCCGCCCCCCATCATCGCGCATCTCATCGTGCGGGTCTTACGTACGTGATCCAAGCCAGCAACAGCACGGAACGTGTCGGCGGCTTCACTAGCACGATGATCGACCGGCTAACGGGCGATC
Organism: Paenarthrobacter aromaticivorans; assembly: GCF_019038615.1. Lineage (NCBI taxonomy): Bacteria > Bacillati > Actinomycetota > Actinomycetes > Micrococcales > Micrococcaceae > Paenarthrobacter > Paenarthrobacter aromaticivorans. The sequence goes on along the minus strand of NZ_JAHOPC010000005.1, from coordinate 72,656 downwards.
ATGAGGCGGCATCTGCTAGTCCGCGCCCATGTTCACGCAAAAGGGCCAGGTGATCATCTGAGATTGCGCGGATCGGCTGGTCTGGGTCCAGCGGACAGAAGAATTCGCCTGCTGAAGTTAGGGCGGCGAAAACACTTCCCGACATGTCCTCAGCCAGAAACAGATACGGAGGGTCCACGAATGGATAACCCTCGCTGCTTATCCAAGCCACTCTGCAGCCAGCGTCGATGACCGTCTGCAAGGTCGCGTGAACGGCTTCACTCCAGTCTGGCTTATGCGGAAACTCGGAGATTTTTACGTCCCACAGCCTCACTTCCCAAGATTTGCCGTAAAGGCGAGTCTCTGCCACTTCAGTTCCGGCAGGCCACATCTCGAGGGGGAAGGAGTTTCCAAGCCAGCGCTCGGGATCGACGAGCCCAAAGACGACAAATCCTCGCTTTTCTTCCTGTCCGTCTTCGACGTTCCAGAACACGGTCATCGTCGCACGTGCAGGGATTGTCACCGAGCCAAACCTGCTATTTCGAGTTGGTTCATTGGAGGTGTCATGAAGATGCCCATTCCTTGATCCTCGCGTTCTTTGGCTGTGGTTACGGCTGCTTGATGTCCCGGAACCTCATCGAAGGATCATGAAGACAGTTCGCCCAGTGTATTCAGACCGGTCGCTATGGAGAACAGATTTTTGTTGTGTCGTAAGGAAGCGGACAGCTGCTAGGCACCGTGAGGTTGGGCGCCCGCGCGTCCCGGATCTTTCGGTAGGAGCCGTGACTGTTATGGTCGGAGCATGAAACGCACGTTCGCGACAGGTGGGCTGTTTCTGTTGCTGACCCCACTGCTAGCTGGCTGTGTGGGCGACTACTCCGCGTCCGACGACTGCGACGGTCTTGCGAACGAGCTCTCTCCGGTCATCGAGAAGTCCATCGGGTCCGCACCATCCATAAACAGCACTTGGGGCGACGGTGGGATGATGCCGTGGTGCCGAATCGACTTCTCGACGAACAAAGAGTATGCGCCCGACGATGAGCGCCTCAGCGCGCTGAAAACCGAAGTCGAGGCCGGAATGGCGGACTGGTCAAGTGGCGTCGTCGTGACAATACATAGGGGCAACGACCGCAGTATTGAAGTTCTTTCGCCTGACGATAAGCGCTGACGCATCACGCGATGCAGTTAGAGCCTCCCGGGAGCTCTAGCCCTATTGTTTCCCACAATAAAAAGGGCTTCACATCGTCTTCGCCGCGATTCTAAGGCGCAAGCGGAGGCCCGCTCGGCCCCGAAAGCCCAAACGGAGGCCTTAAGTGTCCGGCGAAGGATCCTCAATAGGGCATGAAAGATCGCTACTGTGACGGCACCGGGTTCCATTCGCTCGCAGGGAGGACAACGACGACCTAGCTTGCTGGGACTTGGAGACTGGGGTGGTGGCCAGTGCACGACTTCGCCAGCCCGGGATGGGACTCCCAAAAGGGAGAGCCTTTCCCAATTTTGCGGCGTGGCTCCATTCGGCAATCGACGAAATGCTCGAATTCCGATGAAGAACGGGTTCTCGATTGTAGTAGTCTTCCCAGAATCCGGGGACGAGTTACCAGCTCAACGAATGACCTCACCATCTGCCATGACGAAAGCGAGACTTTGTGGGCCTCTTCAAAAAGAAACCCTCACGGCAAGAAGTGGCCGATGAGGATCTGACCTTCTTCACAGTCTCTGAAGCTCAAGAGTTTCGGACCATGGCGCGCGAAGTCTTCGCCGAGCTGGGTTACGAGGTGCATATTCACTCGGACCACGCCACTGATGCTGCTGGACGCGCCTATGGATTCTGGAATGTTGCCGCGTCGTGTCACAACGGAACGAAGTCTCAGTGGCGCGACATCATCCGCCTACATCTTCAGCGGGTTTTGGCGAGCTTCGAGGCGGCGGATCCATTTGACGAGTTCACACCGGACGAGGTGTCCCGCCGGACGTATGCACGTCTTTATGACGAAGCAAGCATTCCAAACCTCGACCACTACCCTCACAGCCAGTTCGCTCCAGGTGTTGTCGAAATGCTGGCACTCGACCTTCCGGACACAGTGGCTGTATTCAATCGGGATCATGCGACCATGTTCGGCGGCTGGGAGGCCCTCCGCGCACAGGGCATTGCCAACCTTCGTGCCCTCAACGACGAGCAGATCCATACTGTTCCAACGCAGGGCGACGGCTCGTTCACAGCGTTACTAGGCGATTCCGTGTACACGGCGGGGAAGGCCATTCTGCTGCCCGGGCTTGCTGCCGAACTCACCGGGCAATACCCAAGCAAGAACCTTGGTTGGCTGATGAGCGTTCCGAACCGCCATCAGCTGGTGTGGCACTTCATCGAAGGCGAAAGCGTAATTGCAGCGCTCGATGGCATGGTCCGGTTCACGGCCTTGGGATACAGCGATGCCCCTGGTCCGGTGAGCCCTCATGTCTATTGGTGGAACGGGACAGCCTACGAGCAATTGACACAGCTCGCTGAGGACGGCAACCTATCCATCCACGTCAGCCTGAATTCCAGGCCGCCATCGAAGCGGCGATGTCCGCAACGGACAGCCCGTGAATTCAGTACAAGATGATCCATCAAGATGCCCGGTAAGGGATCGGCTTGAGGGCGCTGTTGCAGCGGTCAGACCTCGTGGGAACGCCAATATGACAGCGCGCCGAATGCGACGCCTCCGAAAATTCCTGTGACAGCAGCCGTCGCCCAGCGATCTGCATGCAGTACCAGTGGAAGAGAACTGAAGAAGGCAAAGGTCGCGATAGATGAAGCTACCACTGCCACGGCACCTGCGAACATGGCACGCCTCGATCGAGATGACGATTCTGGCACTAAACGCTCTAAAACATCGACGACTCCAGCAACGAGAAGCCCGAGCGCTGCTGTGGCTAACGTGATGAAGAAGAAGGCGAACAGAGCCCATAGGAGCTCCCCCAGCTCGACTGGCTTTCCCCACCCCAGACTAAGGAAATAAACGGCTGATCCAGCCACCCCGAGGAGGACGCCCAGCAAAAGGAATCTGGGTTTCAATTCACCCCGGCGCCACCACCCAGGCCGTGAAGGTTTTCCAACCATCGTGGAGCGCTGCCTTCCGGAGATTCTTGGTAGTCAGTCCAACACGGTCGCGGCTAACTGGGAGCAATCCTATCGCGCTACCTTCGGCAGCAGGAACACCCGAATGACTGCCCGGTAAAGGATCGTTGATCGGACAATCTGGACCGGAAACAGAGGCCGTCTTCCGTGATCGTTGCATGCTGAACTGTGCGAACTGCACGCAATCTCAGAGAAGAGCCTCTCCCCACCAAGGCTCAGTGACCACGACGTTGTAGCCAGTTCCCAGGGCAACGCGAACCTGGCGCAGAAGGCGCACTCCCTCTACAACCCAGCCAGCGTCGCCTGGGCCCGAAAGTGGGACTTTGTCTTCTTCGAACTGAGAGTTCCAAGACATGAGCTGCTCGGAGAGCTCGCGAGAAAGCCCCAGAGATCGCAGATCCGCAGCTTTTCCTTGCTCCCACAGTGGGCCTGGGCCATAGTCCGGCCAAAATTCTAGTTGGATCACTGTCTGATTATCACCCGTCAGCCAATGCCTGCGGTGGCTCCCCGAACGCAACAACAAACCCACAAGCTGTCCCGGTGAGCGACCGGCTAACGGGCGCGGATTAGGTGGATACAAGCAGAAGATTGACGGCGGCAAGTTCGTCAGATGTGAACACGTCCTTGTTCTCGATCAAGAGGTCGGCAGGTGTCCGACCTCTCCGGTCTCGAGCGCTGCAATTGGCGCCGCCGTGACAGAGAGCTTCGATAGCTGAGACATTACCGCGGACGATCGCTTCGTGTAGCGGTGTGCCCCCTCCGTCGTCGGCGGCGTTCACATCCGAACCTGCCGCCAGAAGAACCTCGACCGCCAAACCACCTGCACCGACGGCATAGTGCAAGGCGGTACGTCCGGCATTGTCGCGCCTCGATACGTCAGCACCGGCCGACAGGAGAAGCTGTGTCACAACGAGCCTCGAAGGGTCATAGAAGGGCTCAAGCTCGTCGACTGATTCCATCAAGGGAGTCACATCGGCAGCGGTGTCAGATCCGTAATTGTCAACAGGGGCACCGGCGTCCAGTAATTCGCGGACAAGGGCGACGTTGTCGCTCCATACGGCGAACCCCAATGTGCGTGGGGTGCTCGGCTTCGAGGGCATGTTCTAAGCATCCACCAAGAGTCGCGACTCGCTCGGAGGTGCCCACCCAATTCCTGCAGCAGATTTTGTTCAGAGCACCGGAAACGTCCGGTAAGGGATCCTCTATCGGGCACCCTACTATCTGCGGTGGCCGACACGCTTTCCTGCAGCGAGGGGCAGGTGCCATGCTGAACGATAGTTTGAGCAACGACATCCGGGGGAACAATGCTTGAAGATACCGCTCGACCATCGCAGCCGCCACCACCGGCAGCCCATCGCCACGTCCAGCAGACGGACCTGCCTGCAGACCAAATCTACAAGCGGAAAGGCGTGCCCAAACGACGCTTTGCCGGCTGCGTTTTCGCGGTACTTCTCGGTGGCTGGATGCTCGTAGTTCCGATCACCCTCATCGATCGGCTCAAGGATGTTCCGGGACCAGGGACGGGATCGGTTACAGTCAGTGTCGTCGCCTGTGCCGTGGCAACTGCGGCTCTTGGAGGCTTTCGCTTCTTCAATGCCCTGGACGAACGCAGAGGCTTGTCCCTTGCGCTGGTGACTTCCTTGGCAGCGTCCGTTACCGCGGCCGTCATCTCTACGTCTATTCCCGGTTACGGGCTGCTGCTACTTATCCCTGCTCTGGTCGCGGGAGTGCCTGCCCTATTCATGCTTACCAGAGACATTCGAAGCGTCTCGAAACACTAGCCATGCAAGACAGCTAGCGGCCCCTCAGGGCGGGCTTTCCCTGGTGAGAAAGGATCCTCTGTCAGGACGGGACACCCGGCCCGTGCACGCCAGGGGGATCCTTTACGGGACGCGTCGGCGCCCGATGAGCCACCGGCTTACGGACGCCAAACTCAGCCGAAACAGGTGCCGTAGAATCGCGACGTGAACGAGAACCGGGCCTTGTCATTGCGAGAAGCAATTGAGTTGGAGCGCCCGGGAGCACTCTCCGCATCGCGCGAAGCGTTGCTTGACCGCTGGCACTCCCTTCCGCCGGACAAAGGAACCGCACTTAGGCTCGCATTCATCGAGTGGTGCTCTTGCAGTGAACCTGACTTTCTCACCGGGTTACCTGACTACGACACCTCTCTTTTCCCCGAGCTGGCTGCCTACCTCACATCGCCTTCCGAGATTGACACCACGGTTCGATTCGTCCTGGGTTGGATGTCGAAGACGTTCCCTTGGTGTTGCGGCTGCGGTCCGACGCCATGGGAGTCTGTTGGGAAAAAGCTGTGGTCAGAGTTCGAGACAAGCGGCGATTTGGACCTGTCGGAGTTCTCGGACGATAGCGAGTACGGCGTCTACTTCACCCATATCTACGCCTCACTCAGCAGAAGCGGTCGGCTGACACTGGTGACTAGGGCCCCGCTGAAGGTCCCTCGCCGGGCACCCCTCATTTCTCAGTCGAGCTGACTTACATGATTTGGGTCAAACAAAGCTGTGAAGGTACCTTTCCACGTCGGCCCAGATCTCAGCATCGGTCCTTGGCAGGATGTAGTTGCTGGTGAGCTCGTCCCAAAGGTTCCAAAGAACATACGCTTCGTCGGCTTCCCGGTCTGCATATTCGACTTCTTGAAGGTACGTAACGGCGTCTCGCAGGACCTGCCCTTTAGTTCGCTCGCCCGCTTTCCAAGTGGCTAGTTCGTATGCCCAGATGAGCGGCCATCGGTCTTCAAGCGGAATAGCTCGGATCTTCAGGTCCTTGAGGGTTGCAGTCCATAATTCGCGGATGTCGTCCGGATCCTCTTGGCCGGCAGCGGCAAGCATGCGAAGGTTCTCCGAATCCATGCCGTCTGCCAGCCACTGAGCAGCAATGTCAGGGGATTCTTCGACTGCTAACAGCCCGGAGGCTAACAGAGCCATGGCCTGGGTAGGGGTCGGCTGCAGCTTCATTTGATCAGCCTTACATACGTGCCGCACGATATCAGCGTTGTGATTTGGTCCCAAGGGAACGTTGCGCTTCTCTGTGACCGAGATGTCCGCTGGAGGATCCTTCACCGGACCACGGCAAGTCAGTTGAGCTGTGGACCCCCTGGCATCTATCAATGCCGACGCCAGAAGTGAAAGACTCCACACATGGCGAATGCTCGGGGTGGCGCGATGTCCAGTGAACAGGGAATCCATAAATACATCCTCGCTTTGCAGTGGCCAGCAACGTCTGAGGCCGACTATGGTGCGCTCATCTCGATGGAGGAGGCCCTGCTTCGGTCGGATCTCCTGGATGCATGCGGCGTCGTAGACGGGCACGACTTTGGCGCCGGCGAGATGAACATCTTCATCCACACCGACCGACCGCTAGAAGCCTTCCAGCACGCGATGACATCACTGAGTACTGACCGGCGATGGGCCAGCGTACGGGCGGCATATAGACCGATAAATGGAGAATGCTTTGTGATCGTTTGGCCGGAGGAGCTTCAAGTATTCTCAGTGTCGTGATGCCAGAGGTCCAGGGTGCCAAGTGAGTCCCGGACCAGTTCGAAGACTTGCAGCGTGAGGATGGATGCGTACCTGCTTTGGCGACCGCTTTCTCTCTCCCTCGGGCTGAAGAGATTGCGCCCGTTATCCGGTTGCTCTCCGGACGCTCCAAGCGCCCGTTAGGGGATCCCTATCGCGCTGGGTACCAGTTTGGAGTGTTGCGTGCTGTGCTTAGAGTTGTTCAATGGCTCAACGGGGGCAGCTATGCATTCAATTCGGGTCCTCGTGCCAGCGGTGTTGGCTGCTTTAGTGGCAGCCAATGGTTGCACTCCGAAACAATTGGATCCGGTCAGAGATACCGCCAGCCCACGGCTTCACCTTTCCTCCACATTGAATTGCGGAGATGCATGGGAAGGCAGTCCTCCACCCGCACCTGAAGCTCCGACAGCCGAAGGCGTTTCCTCCCTTGCTTGGGAGGGCAGCCCTACAAGCCATTCCTGGCCCATCCGAGACAAGGTGAACGGGTATTCCTACACGGACGGCGGAGGCACGAAATTCGGGGCCTGGAAGACCCCGATAACTGTGGCAGCGGGATCTGGGGAACGGACCATCACCATCGACGCTCCCGCAGATGCGTCACTCATTGTTTCTTCCGCAACAGAGTGGGAAACCAGCGAAGCGCTCCGACAAGAAGACCTCGACCTACCGAGCTCCTATACGGTCAGCGCATATCAGGACCGGCCCACGCAGTTCCCGGGCATGACCTTGATCCGAGGGCCAGCCTGTGTGGTTATCAGAGCGACCGAGACCGCAACCGGTAAATTCTCCACAGTTTCGGTGCCCATGTATGGGGGCACCTGCTCCTAACCACGTTAGGCGGCGGCGTACGGTAAAGGATCCCCGATCGCTACGCTGTCTACATGAACCGCATTGGACAAATCACAAACATGCTCGTTGGCGAGACGATGCTGTCCACTCATTCCTCCTCCTACCTTCCCCTGCCATGATGAGGATCGGTGATCTTCTGCTCCGGGATTACGAGCTTCGCCAGCACACCCCAATGCCCGAGATGGACCCGCTGACGGAGGCAGGCGCGCTCCAAGAAGCGCAACTCCTCGGCGTTAAGTTCGACGTTCTGTCTGGCGTGGCGGGATTGTTGTTTGAGCTTCGGGTGGCCCTCCAATTGCGGGAGACGAACACCGGAGTCCTCATCGCCCATGGTGTCCGTGAGATGACGTGGTCCGGGCCCAGCCGGGACACTCCTTTGACGGCCTGGACTGTTGCGGGCTGCGAGCCGCAATCGATTGACGGACTCTTCGCGTTGCAGCTTGGAATGTGGCCCGCTCCAGGTGCCCAGTTGTCGCTGAAGGCCGAGAGCGCAGCCTTTTTTACTGGGGATGTGCTGGGACTGACGGAGGCGCCGCCCAACTACGCAAATCATGACCGCGCCACCCTTGGCTCCGAGGTCGCCGACTGGGACTCATTCTTCGAGCCCATCAGCGCCGTCTTTTTCGACGGTGCATCGGCCGGTCGTGGTGGTCTTGGCAGCGAATGAGCCATTGTCCCGTTGAAGGATCGGTATACGGGCACGTCTCCAGTTGCTCTGGCTGAGTGATGACCCGAATGGAGGTCATTAACCGAATTCGATCTCGCTTATCCGCGTGCCTGGAGCGAGATCGATCGTGGCGAGACGAAGCTGGGCCATCAGAGACCAATAGACCTCGATATCGCTGAGCTCAAGGTTGTGGATGGAGTCTTCGCCGCCTAGAAAAAGAGGGACTTTGTAGCCTACACACTGATCGAAAGCCAAGTCGGTAGGGTTTTCGATCTTCCATTCATTGAAGAAGCCAACGCAGAGGCTGGGTTCCGGATCCCGTACTAGCTCGTCGTCGTGATAGGTCGAAAATTTCCTTGGAATCTCCAACGCTTCACCCGTTCCCGGTTCCAGAAGAAGGATCTCGGGATCAGCGTCACCGCTTCGCAGGTCAAGGACAAACTGACGGCCCAGCCAATCGAACGCGAAGGGAATCAGTGGAAAGCCGAACTCTGGGTGGGCCTCGGCTACCATAGCCGACGCTTTGCGAAATGATTCTGTTGAATGCACGCGATAGAGGCCGCCATTGAAGGTACAACCGCCGTAACGGCTGAATAAGTAGGCGACATTAATTCCGGCATTCTCGGGAGATCCAGGGATTCCATCCGTGACATCGAACCTCGTACCGAAGATCTCGAGCATGTGCACCATCATGCCTCACAAATTGAAGCGAGCGGCTCCCCCTGGCCAGCCACTCAGTTGTGTCTATGTACTTATGCCGAGCGCCTTATGGAGCTAGCGACTCATGAATCCTCGACGGCTAGCAGAAGCTTCCGGAACTCTTCAAGCGCCACCGTACTCTGGCGATCAACGTCAAACTCATCTTCAACTGTGACTGTGTCTGCTTCCGCGTCGAGCAGCACATTGAAGGCGTTGTACGTGAAGTATCGCCGCCCAGTTTGCAACTGTTCTATCGCCGTGAGGAGCTGAGCCCGGATATAGCCGTTCAACTCCCCAGAAAGGAACTCGTCAAGGGGTGGCCGTGGCATGTCAGCGATCACCAAGTCGTTTCCGTGTCAGAAGCACGCGTTGATTTAACCACAAGCGGTCGCGGAGAGTGCGCAGTCCGTCATCAAGAGCTGCCAAGTTCTCTCCGCGCAAGTAGTTCATTAGTGTCCGCAGAAGGATCCCTTACCGGACGCTTCTGAGGTTTGGTGCCTGGTCGTTCACTGAAGTGCCTGACCAACGGCTCGCCAGACCCGCCCCGAAGATCGATTGAAGCAGACAAAGCGGTTCGGTGAGCGTCGACACCACGACAACGACTTTGGAGGGGGCGCCGATCGTGGTTGGGAACCACTGTCTGGGACGACAGCCTGCTATCCCGACCTATGGGCATGATCACATTGGACCATGATCATCCGGGGAGCTGGAGCCGCGATGTACGGGAAAGTCCGGTGCACCAATGAAGTGCCAGCTCCTACAATGACTAGGTGGACCTGTCGCATCTCGGCGCACCGATCGGGCCGATGATTCGCGTCCACGGCGGGTTCGCCAACCGGATGTACCGACTCGACACCGACCAGGGGTCGTTCGCGGTGAAGGAGTTGAACCTTGTCGACCGCCCCTGGACCCATCCCGCCGAGGACGTGTTCAGGTTTGAACAGGCGGCCTTCGCTACCGGCATTCCGATGCCAGAGCCGATCTCGGCCAGCCACGACATGCTTGTTCACCGGTGGGTCGAAGGCGAGAAGGTGCCCGAAGCGCCGGTGCCGGGGGCCTACGCGCGTGAGATCGGTGAGATCCTCGCGCGCATCCACGTGCTCGACGTCGCGTGGAGCCATGTGTCGGTGGAGGACACGACGTCAAGGGACTGGGCCGGGCTCGCCGCGCGGGCGGCGGCGACCCGGCAACCGTGGGCCGACGAGCTCGCTTCCAATGTCGAGACGTTCCTCGCGATTGCCAACTTCGTCGAGACCTGCGAACGGCCCGGCCCCGTCGTGCTGACCCACAGGGACATCCAACCGTGGAACCTGCTTTCCCGAGAGGGTCGGCCGGTGGTGCTCGACTGGGAGCTCTCGGGGATGCTCGACCTTTCCGGCGAGCTCGGTTCGACCGCGCTGAGCCTCGCGAAGGGGCCTGGCTTCAACGACATCAAGCCCGCCATATTCCGCTCGGTTCTCGACGGCTACGTCGCGGGGGGCGGAGCGCTGCCGCCACCAGGTCCAAGCTGGTTTGTTTACATGATCGGCGGCTGGCTGGGGCACACGAGGTGGAACATCCTCCGGTGCCTCGCCGGCGTCGAGGCGAGCACCGGCCCTGACCTCGCGCTGTCGCACGAGTCCGTGCGCAACGGGGTGCGCGGCCTCCCCGACCTGTTCAGCCGACTTCCGGAGCTCGAGGCGCTGCTCCTGTGACAGTGACCCCGTCTAAGAAGCCAGCCGAACTCAGGCGTGCATGGAACATTGCTGCATGTGACACGGACAAAGGAACCTTGGGAGTGGCCGCCGAAGAGACAGGCTTAAGCCTGCCCCCGCCCCGTCCCTAAGCCGATCGTCTTACGTGCGCCCGGTGCTATACCGAGCGATCACAGAACTCAATATATGGCTATCAAATCAATACCTTGGGAAGTGTCCCCGCTTGGAATGGCCTGGTTCGAAGGAATGGGACACCACTAACATCGATTGTGGGTGCGGCAAATCTGCGGACCTATCGGTGGGGACCAACAATACGAGGCGGGATACTGCCCGCTACACGCACTGCGGGCGATACATTGGATCTGCGGGGCCGCTCTGGAGGAGCGCGCTGGAGACGAGGGACCACACGTTCGGATCGTTAGGAGATTGATCGTGTTCGAAAGTGTCGAGAGGACAGTAGTCCTGAAGCACAAGGTTGGATACTTGCTTCACCGGCCCAACGAGAGCTTGGCTCGTGTAAGGGGTTACGATCTCGTCGTAACGGGTCGAGATGACGGTGTAGGACGGGCCGGGTACGGTGTCGCCGATCGAGTTGAGCTCGGCCATGAACGCCGACCCGGCGTACTGGTCCGCGCAGGCCTGACATAGGGTGCTGGTTGCGGTCGTGTCGAGAATCATCCCCGCGGGCGACGGCGCGATGAGGCCTTGAGTGCCATGGTTCGACGGCGCAATGCCGACGAGGTGGTGCACATACTTGGCGCCGCCTAGGAAGCCGATGTAGTACCGCGGCATCATCCCGCCTTGGCTGTGCCCGACCAGATCGACCTTCTTCGCACCCGTCGCGCCGAGAACTGATTTCACGAACGTCGCAAGCTCAGCTGCGGAGTTCCGAATTGCCCCGCTGGCGGGGAGATCGTTGGCCACACCGTAGTTGAGCGCGAAGACGCAGTACCCCTGGTCCTTGAGCACTGGTGAAAGCAGCGCCCAGTTCTTGTACATTGTCTCGAACGTCCCGGGGACGAGGACCACCGGATATGGATGAACGCTCGACGGCTTGCACGTCCAGTCATTGGCTCCGGGCGGGTCTGGCGAGATCGAGTCGGCCTGAGCCGCGGGTGCGGCGAAGAGTCCAATCGTGAGCGCCGCAGCGGCGAGGACGGCGGTTAGTCGAAATCGGCGCATGGCCTGCCTTTCTCTTGGCCGCGAACCCCTATGTCCACGGCATCCCTAGTTACTTTGCAGTAACTTACCGACGGGTTGCAATAGCGTGCCATGATTTTGAGAAAACGTGCACCTCTCACGCGGACCTGGCCTGCCGCACAAGCGCTCGTAAGCCGATCTTCACTGGGCGGCGCAGCAATCAGCAGCGGTCCAGGGTCCAGTAGAAGTCATTAGCGCCGGCCTCGGCGAACCAAGATCAAGGCAGCGAAGGCCATCGCATAGGCTTGCCAGAATGCTCCCAGCATCGTGATGGTCCAAAGGCGAGCCCAGCTCTCCTCGTGGGTGGGCGCATGAGCGGAGCCTTAATCGATTTCGGTCATATCCCCCACCCCAGGCGTCCCCTCAACCAGAGCATAGCGCTGCATCACGGCACCCTTTGGCGAGGCGACCACAGGCTCAATAAGTTGAAGGCTCGTCGGGACCACCCCATCGGCAAACACCTTCTTCCCACGGCCAAGGAGAATCGGATACACCCACAGATTCAGCCGGTCGAACAGCCGCTCAGCAAACAGGGTCTGCACAAAATCCAGACTGCCGATCACGTGAATGTTCTCGTGCTGGTTACGTAGCTCGCGCAGGGAAGCCACCACGTCAGGACCGAGCTGGGAGGAGCCATCCCACTCAAGCTTCAGCGACTGACGCGAGGCCACGTACTTCGGAATCCGGTTGAACAACTGCGCGATTTCGCTATCCTGGTGCGGCCAGTACGAAGCGAATCCCTATCGCGGTGCCGGGCACACAAGATCTCGAAGGCCATGGCCGCGGCCGCGCTCTCCGGCACCGACGGCGGCCACGACATCTACCTCCGCGACCTCGGCCGCCGGGGCATGCACCTGCACGGCCGTTTGGAGAACGTCGACGACGGCGACGTCACCTTCAGTGACGACCTCCCCGAACGCCTCGCGACAGTCGAATCCAGCTTCCACCAACGAATGCGGAAAGCCATCGACGCCTACATCGCAGCCGCGGGCATCGACGCAGAAGAGCAGCGTCCAACACCAGAGGACGACTGGCTGCCGTCGGAACCAGCGCGGCTAAACCTCGCCCAGGCAAACATCACGTCAATCCTCTGGGCCACCGGATACAAACTCGATCTGTCCTTCATCGACATCCCGGTCCTGGACGAATGGGGCTACCCAAAGCACACGGCCGGCGTCACCGAACAGCCCGGCCTATACGCGGTGGGGCTTCCGTGGCTGACGCGACACTACTCCTCGATCCTCGGCGGCGTGGGGCTGGACGCGGAGTACGTGGCGGGCAAAATGGCCTAACTTGGAAGATCTGGCTTTCCGGGAACCAATTCAGGAGCTGCGGACACTACAAGGCATGAGGCAAACGGGGGAATCCGATCAAGACCTGTGGCAAGAGTGCGTCGCAGGCAACGCTGACGCATTCGGTGCCCTATTCGACCGGCATGCAGACGCGGTCTTCCGGTACTGCCTGAGCCGCTGCGGTTCATGGCACGATGCAGAAGAACTCGCGTCAATCACCTTTCTGGAGGCATGGCGGCAACGGAACAGGCTAAAGCTAGAACGGGATAGTGTCTTGCCTTGGCTTCTTGGGGTCGCAACAAACGCGAACCGCAACCGCGCCAGGGCAGCCAAACGGCATGCCGCTTTTCTTGCCAGGCTGCCGCATTCGGATTCACGTCATGGAGAACACGAAGCTGACCATGCGGAAGCGATCGCCACAAGACTCGACGCCGAACGCTCCGTTCGTGACTTGCTGGCCACGACGGAGGGACTAAGCGACGGCGAACGCGACGTAGTGATCCTGTGCCTACTGAACGGAATCGGTCAGGACGAAGCCGCAACAACACTAGGCATCCGCGCCGGGACGGTGAAGTCAAGACTTCACCGCGCCCGGGTGAAGCTGACCGCCTTTAGACGGTCAAAAGAGCGCATCGAACAAACCGACATCAAGATCGTTGAAACGAGACTGTCATGAACCTGTCTGAAGTGACTTATCCGAAGGACACCAAAAGCCGCGTCCAGATCCTTCTCGTCGAGGAAGCGAACCGGACATCCCGGTCCGCTCGTAACTGGCTAGAAATCACCGGGATCCGGGCCAGAACACTGCAGCCCCTCGGGGCCGACGCCCAACATAGAAGTTCCGCCTCACGCGCCGAAAGCAACGGCGAAGCCCAAGCGCAACAGCTCTCGCAGCCGAAGAGGATACTCCGGAGGACAATCCTTGTCTCCGCAGCGGCAGCCGTGCTGGCTGGAGGTCTCGTGGTATCCGACGTGATTCATCTTGGAGGAAACACCATTCCGGCAACGGCTCATGCTGCTGAGCTGTTGAACAGGGCAGCCGACTCCGTCATTGCAACGACGGATCCGGCGGTTGGTCCGGGGCAGTACTTAAGGCTCGATATGGCCGAATCAACAATCGCTTACTCCGAAAGCGGTCTCACGTGGACCGCGCGCTCCGACAACCAACTCTTTGTTCCGTACGACCGGAACGGTGAATGGGTCCTTAATCTTGGTCCTCTTGAGCCAGCTGAGTACTTCGGCGCCGCCACCAAGGAAAAAATAGAAAACTACTATAGGTCCAAAGAGCTCCAAAGCCCTGAGCCCGGTCGACAACTACGCGGTCTGGGAGGCAGCGTCGTTTTCAGCGCGAATTCTGTGACATTTGGGAATCTGAGCCCAACGGAGGAAGCGACCATTCCGAGGGAACCTGCAGCCTTGGTGGATTGGATCAAGGCCGAGATCAAAGGCACCGACGCCAGCGTTTGGAGCTTCATTGCAGGTCAGTTGGCCACCGGAATCGTGCCGGCCGAGTGGAGGGCGGCGCTCTACCGGGCCGCAGCCCTGGTTCCCGGCGCCATCGTCACGGAACAGCAGATCACATTGGATGGCCGCTCCGGGACAGCCGTCGGCAGAACCGAGGATGGGGTGCGCACGGACGTCATCTTTGACCCGGCCAGCGGGCTGTTCATCGGCATGCGCGCGGTCAACGAAACAGGAAACTCAAGCGTCCCCGCCGGCACCACCACAGCTTGGACTTCCGTCCGAACATCAGTCGTAGACTCTATCGATTGACTGTTACCCGGTCCTAGGTGGGGCGCATGAGCGGAGCCTTAATCGATTTCGGTCATATCCCCTACTCCAGGCATCCCCTCAACCAGAGCATAGCGCTGCATCACCGCCCCCTTTGGCGAGGCAACAACCGGCTCAATAAGTTGAAGGTTCGTCGGCACTACTCCATCGGCGAACACCTTCTTCCCACGGCCCAGGATGATCGGATACACCCAGAGATTGAGCCGGTCGAACAGCCGCTCAGCGAACAGGGTCTGTACAAAGTCCAGACTGCCGATCACGTGGATGTTCTCGTGCTTGCCACGGAGCTCACCCAGAGAAGCCACCACGTCAGGACCTAGCTGGGAGGAACCATCCCACTCAAGGTTCAGGGACTGGCGCGAGGCCACGTACTTCGGGATCCGGTTAAACAACTGCGCGATTCCACTGTCCTGATGAGGCCAGTAGGAAGCGAAGATCTCGTAGGTCCGGCGCCCGAGCAGCAGCGCGTCCATCCCCACCATCCCTGATTCGACCTGCTCGCCAACCGCATCGTCGAACAGGGGCGCCTGCCAGCCGCCAAACTCGAAACCGCCCTCGGGATCTTCCTCAGGCCCTCCGGGCGCCTGCGCGACGCCGTCGAGCGTGGTGAACAGGTCAATATGGATCAGTCCCATGTCGGGTTCCTTCCCTGCTGCCCGTCGTCACCCCGGCGACAGGATCATGTCGAGGCTGACACACGAACCCCAAAGAGGCAATGGTCACCGGAGCAGATCTACGACGGCGACAGCACTTGCGCTGTCGCGCCGAATCAGGGGCCTTGAGCCGTATGAGGGACCCGCAGGCGCTCTCCTCCCCGCCGCCCGCTTTGCCTGCAAACCACTACTATCCGGCACCGAAGGCGGCCACGAGATCCACCTCCGCGAACTCGGCCGCCGCGGCATGCACCTGCACCGCCACATGGAGAACATCGACGACGGCGACATCACCTTCAGCGACGACCTCCCCGAACGCCCCGCAACCGTCGAATCTCGGTTCAACCCGGATGCGGAAAGCCATTGACGCCTATGGCAGGCGCGGGCATCGACACAGAAGAGCAGCCTCCAACTCCAGAGGACGACTGGATGCCCTCGGAGCCAGCGCGGTTGGACCTGGCCCAGGCAAACATCACATCAATCCTGTGGGCCACCGGATACAAACCCGAACTGTTCCTCATTAGACGGTCGTCATAATGTCGTCTAGGCGGGTGAAAGTTGCGCCAACGCATCGAAGACCTCAACGGCTTTTGCACCCAAAGCCGACCACGGTGTTGGCCAGTGACCCGTGGGCGAGCCCCACAAGGTCACGCAAGACCGTGGGGGCACGAATCAACTACCTGCACGCGCTCGGGCACACGGTCTAGCGACCAACGATGGCGATGCCGTCGAATCACTACGTAACCTGGTAACCTGTATCGTCGGCAGTTTCAGGTGGAGGCCAGTTTGATTCCGGTAGTGGACATTTTTGCAGGGCCTGGAGGGCTCAACGAAGGCTTCTCCAATGTGTTGGACGCAATAACCAACAAGCCAGTCTTCAAGACAGCCGTTTCCATCGAGATGGAAGAGTCTGCTGTCCGAACCCTGACGCTCCGGGCTGCATACCGTCACCTGCTTCACTCCGACGGTGGACTTCCCCCGGTTTACAAAGACTTCCTTGATGGGAAGCGTTCCCTCGCCGAGCTACATGACGACGCCCGTTTTGCATCGGCGTATCAAGCGGCTCAAAAGGAAGTTCGCCAGTTCGAGCTCTCAGAGAAGTCGCGCGCGGAGTCAGATCAAATCATTCAAGATGCACTCGGTGAGAATCCCTCGACCTGGGTCTTGATAGGCGGGCCGCCGTGCCAAGCATATTCACTTGCGGGACGGTCGCGGCGGACAAACGACGTCGAATTTGAGAATGACCACAAGCACTTCCTCTACAGGGAATATCTCCACATCATCAAGCGCTTCAAGCCTGCCGTATACGTCATGGAAAACGTCAAAGGTCTGTTGTCCGCTACGAATGGTGGAAGCAAGATGTTTGAGCTCATTCGGAAAGACCTTACTAGCCCAGCGGAGGACCTCCATTACACGCTGCACTCCATGGTGGTCGAAACCGGCCCTGATGGTCCCGGGCCGCAAGACTTCATAATTCGAGCCGAAGAATTCGGAATCCCACAGAAACGCCACCGTGTGATTATTGTGGGGATAAGGACAGATTTAAATCTTGGCGCTCCCGCCATCTTAGAAAAATCACTTCCAGTGACTGTCGCTGAGGCGATTGGTAACCTTCCGAGGATCCGTTCCTCGGTTTCGAGGACATCGGACCCTGGAGGTCAGCTCTGGGCCGACGTTCGACGGAGCATTCACGAACGTGGAAAGAAGGGTATCCTGCAGGAGACGCTTTCCTTCACACCTAAAAGTAAATTGGACACATCGTCTTCATCCCCGGCAGCCTCGCTTAATGACGACATAATGTCGAACATTTCCGCAAAAACATACCACGAGTGGATTTCTGAAAGAGCCGGTCGCGCAACTCTGCAGCATGAAGCAAGGGGCCACATGATTGAAGACTTGCAACGCTACTATTTGCTTAGCGGCTTGGCCCATTCGCTGGCCGATAGTCCTAAGGTGCGGCAACTACCTCGGAGCTACTGGCCCAATCACAAGAACGTGGAAGCTGCTTCCATGCCATTCGAAGATCGCTTCCGAGTCCAGGTATGGAACAAACCGTCCACGACGATCGTCTCGCATATCGCCAAGGACGGGCACTACTACATTCACCCCGACCCGACCCAGATGCGCAGCTTAACCGTCAGGGAAGCAGCGCGGCTGCAAACATTTCCCGACAATTACTTTTTCGTTGGGAATCGAACACAGCAATACACGCAAGTCGGGAATGCCGTACCTCCACTATTAGCCTTCAAAATTGGCGCCGCCGTGGCTGACCTATTGTCGTAATAGGCAATTCGCTTTAAGATGTCACTCGCCGGAAATGCCCAAAGCATCCGCAGAATCGCTAAACAGAGATGCCACAAATGCGTCTATCTGTTCAGGGGTCATAACAAAAACTGACTGCACAGCCATCTGCCTGAGCAGACGCTTAGTCGCATCGCGAAAGAGATCCATCCGCCTCCCGGTCTTTGCAGCAGCCGCAACCGCTAACAATTGCCGACCCATTGATCTTGCTAGCAAGGGGTAGCCCCCTATGCGAGGCTTCTCCAAAAGGTTAACAACTTCGTCTTCTCCGAGTTCCCCAGCCAACTCAGGTCCCAGCAGATGAACTCTCCACCACAATCGCCCGACAGTTGTTCTCGTAAAGTCGAACAACCGGTCTTCGGAAATCGACCAACGCCTATGTTCGGGACTGAACTGTCCATAGCGCCAAAGCACTATGTCAGGCACGACGGCAGTGTTAACGAAATTCCAGACATCAATCGAAGAGGCATCCGCGGGCATAATTGCCATCTGTGCGTGAATCTCCGGGCCCACACTCCGGTCAAACTCGACCAAAACCTTGTTGCTAACCTTCGATGGGAAGCCGAATTCTCCGGCGATACCCAGTATCTTTGTCCGGAGATTGTGGAGTTCGGACGACCCTGCACGCTGCCTAGCCAGCGGATAATATTGCGCGGCTCTCACATCGAGATCAAGTGCTGTCGAAATTTCGGACAGACTCTGGGAGCGAAGAAGCTCCCAAGCCCTGGCAGCATCGTGCAGCGGCATGCGCGGGTAGCACATGAGAGCAGCTGATGTGTTCATTTCGATTTGCCACTCACCTTTGCTTGGAGCTCCGCTTCTACCCGCCCCGGATCCTCCCGGTAGCGCTGCTGGACCTGATCAATGGTCCCTCCCAGAAGGCGCACGACACTCGACAATACGTGCCCCAGGGATTCCTCTGGGTAGTCCATTTCGAGACTTAGCTCCTCTGAATTTAAGGCTTCGCGCAACAATTGCCGCATGAAATCCATCTCGAGGAAACGAAGCCAAGTCTCCGCCTCGGCAGACTCGGAATCCTGAAGCATACGAGTGATATAGTCATTATCGGAATTTAGCCACAACCAAATGGCCGCCGACGCACTCGTTGCCAAATCATGGGTCGTCAGTCGCAGCCACCAGAGTGCGTTACTCGATCCAGCAAACCCGTGCTCGGCAAAACTCACCGGAAGCATAGGAAGTCGGGGCGCCGTCCCTTCAAGAACAATTTTTCGCGTAAGCTCAAAAACCGTGTTTCCAAGCTTCTTCGGGGCAAATGGGCTATTTGAAATTCCTTTGACTTCAAGGAGTGAGATTTGAAACTCCAAGGAAAGCGTTCCAGAGATTTGATAACCAGGGATAGATAAATAGATCTGCTGGCGACCACTTCGAACCTCAAGTACGTCAGACGTAACAATGAGTGGCGTACCCGTAGAACGGGCCACAATCACCGCACCTAAAACGGCTGCTTGGTCGAGCCCCAATAGTTCTTGGGTTTCATCGAGATCCAGTTCAAAGGATAACTTGACTAAGATATCATCATAATATGTCCAGTCCTTTGCCAGAATTTCTTCTTCACCTAAAGAGACATCACCGATCAAGATTTCCCATGAGGGTTCAGAAATCCTATGAGCAGGCAACGTTAAGTGCCCTAGACTAACTCCCCGCATTTTCAAACTCCTCCACAGAAGCCGTCACCCGAATGGCGGTGTCGGCCGGCTGGGTGAACATCGCGATAATCACGTCCTCATTCGGCACAGCCACAGTGAAGATTTCCTCCAAAGACCGCTGACCACTAGGTGTAACCCAGCCTGCAAAGCGCGGCATTGCAGCCCGTTCAGGGCTAGACGATTCGTTGCCTCCAGATTCAGTGACAACCCGTGCCGTAACACGAACCTTTGCGATATTTCCAGGGCGTCCCCCACTTAGGGAGAACGGATATTTTGCAACCACTTCCGTGCCTAGGAAATCTAGTGACGAAGCAGCAATTTGTCGGATTGACGCCTTTCTCGGTCTCCTGCTTCCTGCGAGGCCCGCCCCACTGGATGCTTCTTGTTCCTCGGCTCCAGTCCCCGAAAAACCGCTGAGCAGACTCCCCAAGGCGGCTGAGACCCGGGACGCGCCTTTGGAAGCAACCCCACTGCCGGCTTTGGCACCTTGGGTGGAGAGGATACGAAATGTCTCACGAATCCTGTCCAAGGTGATTCTGACAGGATTGGGCGCATTCTTTTCCGTGGCCGCCTTTTGGTAAACCCAATCATCGTGTGTCACAGGCTCAGATAGAGCAAACTTCTCGTTCATGCCAGGGGTAGAGATAAATACGCCGAACACAGGCACCCCATTTGGTTGGGCAGCGACGGACAGATACTTTACGACCATTCTTGGATCTCTTAGCAAGGCCACTGTGTTTTCAAGTTCTGAACCTGTTGAGACTGGGGTGTGGCTTATCCGGTGCGTAAGGAGGCCGGAAGTCAACTTTGGGCGCTGGATCCGGATAGGGGTGAACACCGTTTGCCAATTGCCCTCATGGTCAGGGTCCAAGATGCGTTGGCGTGCTTCGATGTAGGCTGCCGCAAATTCATGATAGACAGGATGAGATAGGGGCTGCGTCATTGCCACAGATTCGCCATCAGCTGTGAATTCAAACCGAATATTCTGCCCTTTTCCGAAGTCCAAGGCATGGGGCCAAGCCCATTTCAACGCGGCATCGGCAATAGCAGCCACTCGCTCTCGTCCATTCTTGACCCCATCGAAGTCGGGTGCAATGACCATTATGCTGGTCCCCGTTGCATCTTCCTTCGGGATCCTCATCCCCAGACGTTCAGCCAAGTGTCGAGCATCCTGCCCCACAACAGGATCCACAATCCCATCTTCGCCAGGAACGCCCCACCAGTTACGGCCCGTGTACCGGCTAGCGCCGTCGTCGTAATCTCCATCACCGCCGGAAACGCCAATCAGACGCGGCTCTAGGATCCCGTTATGATGCGCCTGGGAATAGATCAGACACAAGCCTACTTGGCTCGCCCGGTAGAGCACTCCCTTGCCAAGCCCGTAAGTGCCTCCTTCCAAACCTTTGGACGTCGAACGTCCAAGATTTCGGATGAAGTCCACGAAGTCACGATGTTCGCCATGGGCGCTTGATACGTCGGCTCGCACAGGACCCCCCAGGCCTCTAGTTCCTGAATCAGAGATCACCAAGACTCGAATTCGTTTGGAATGAATAAACCGATGCAGTCCTGTTGACTTACACTTAGGCGGCAACTCAGCAAAAACCTGCTCGGTCAAGACACTCGTCTGGTCTTCAGACATCTCATATTCATCTACGGAGTAGCAGATGTGTCCGGTCTTTTCTGTCCGGGCATCCCAGCTGTTCTGTAGAGACTCTCTCAAGACGAGGTCCCACAGCCCCAACGACGTCCGACCAATGGCATTGTCAGCAGAGCGCGCATCCAGCCCGCCGTCAGCTCCGTACTGCTGTCTGTAAAGCGAAAGCATCATGGCGCACCAGTGCTTGCTAGTGCAACTGTGCTCACATCGTGATCGATGTGTTCGAGTTGTCCCAAATCAAGGGAGTAGGAAATATTGCTCAAGCGATCGATTATTCCAGCGGGGACCAAGGTCTCTGGAGCGATCCTCGGAAAGTCCTCATTTACCAGATAGGACTTTTCCGACAGCACGAGAAATCTAATTTTTTCGTAGGCTGTAGAATCCGCATCATAGTAGTGAATGTTTCGTAATGCGGTGAAGAGCGCGATCCGCGAAATACCAGCCGCGATAAGATGTTCAATCTTTTCAGGAACCGAAATCCCGTTTGGTGATGGTTCGAGTTGAAAGGCACGCAGATAAAGATTTCCAGACTCAAGAAGAGACAGCTGACGCCCGCCATGGATAGTCACCACCAAATTGTTGTGATTGGTGGTGGCTTTAACCTCCACTGAACAATCTTTGAAGACGAAGTCATGCCGGCTGCCTTCCGGCCCTTTCCATGCCGTGATGGCTGTTGGACCGTGTATGGCCACCAACTCCCCGAGAAATATCAACTCTGCCAGCAGACCCGACAGCTGCGTTGTTCCCAAGATCGCATCGACCGCTACTTCAAACAGGTTCCTCCATCGATGAAGGGAGACACTTACGGCGTTAGCTGCCCGATCTGGCTCCAACTCAATAGCATCGAGGATGTCGTCCACCAAGAGTCCGAACTGGTGGTTCAAATTGCTGTCAAGGCATCTCAGAACGACAAATGGAGTCTGGGTCTCCTCGGCAGCGAGTTCCAGGGTTTGCAATTGTAAAGACTTACTCTGCCACGCCAACGGACCGTCCTTAGTTTCGCCGAGCGGAACTAGTACCGTCGGGTGCCCGCTGGTATCGACAGCGTGCAGAACATCGCCATTTGCTGCGACTACGCCTGACTTCCTCGAATGAAACCTGCCCGATGTCGAAACATCCTTGGCCAAGTAATCGAATACCGAGCCAGAGGTTTCTCTCATGACTTCACCTTCTCGTCTTCGATGGCTTTGGCTTCATCCAGCTCATCTGCCGCTCTAAGCTCATCTTCAACTGTCTCGAGGTACCCTGCGTCGACCGGGGCAGCAACATAGTCCACCGCGGACTTGGGATTGCGTGACTCGGGGAACATGAAGCAGAGACCGATGACATGGTCGGCAGCGAACAAAGGTGCCCTGCCATTTTCGATTCGCTCCAGGGAAGCAGGCTCTCGACTAGGGTCCGACTCTTTGGCAATAGGATATATACAGAGCAACCCGACCCGGTTGGTCTCCCGCAGTTGTCTGTATTGAAGCAGCTGACGGTCAGAAAGTTGATCACTGGCCTTCATTCCCAGCGACTGACGGACCAAGTCGAGACCAACTTCCAAGTCTGCGATACGGTCGGAAGTAGAAGCAATCGCCTTTAGGTTGGCGGTTCCCTCATTATTAGGGATGTACATCTTCTTACGACGCAGCAGCCGAACTTTTCCCGTCAGTCCTAGGTTCAGTTCACCTTCACCGCTCAACGGCTCCATGACCACCACGTTCCATCGCGTCAAGTCACCGGCCGCTTGTTCCTGCTGGATATAGCGTTTTATGGCATCCTTGTCGATCGACTTTGCAGCCTCGTGTATCTCATAAGATTCTAAATAGTTGAGAATACTACTCGCGGTCACGTCCATGAATCCACGTCGGGAGCCTGGTAACTCCGACTCCACATGGCCCTCGGAAATAAGCCGCTCAAACAGCTGGCGCGTAGCTGCGATATTATTTCGCAGCCAGTTGGAATCATTTTCCTTGAACATGATGGTCTGTACCCGACGGCCAGAATAGCTAACTTGAGCTTTAACAGCTGCTCGCATCTTAGCTGCTGAGGTAACAGACATCTGGGGATGCGTACGGATTTTTACGGGCAGTTCGGCCGGTGTCTTGCCTTCAACCTCATATATTCTAATCTCTTGCCTGATTTCGGCTTCCACAATGGACAACATCAAGAACCAATTTTTAAGTTCAGCACTCATCCAAATACGTATCAGGTCCTCATATCCCGCCCGATATCCAAACCAACGGCCCATCTGTAGCAGAGTGTCGTAGGCCGATGAAGCACGGACAAAATAGCTCGAGATGAGACCTTCGAGCGTCAATCCGCGAGACAGGGTGTTGCCGCCAATCACAATGGCAGTCTGTGGATGCTCTTTATCATATTTTAAGCGGTCACTAGATTGATAGTTGTCAACAATAACTTTCGTCTCACGTAGCGTCACAAGGAGGTGTGGAACGAGTTCAGCAAAGGATATATTTCTGTTGCCAAACGATTTGGCGTCGACTCGATCCGACTCCGCATCCCAGAGCGTACGAAAGACTTGGGCTGCGCCCTCCTCGTTGGCGAGCTCGGCGCCCAGGGCATCCAAGTGGTCTATAACAGCCTCCGCGGTCTTTTCATGTGCGGCTGCCAACATGGATGTGTGTATGAGCATTGACGAATGGGTGGCCCTGCCTGCACGAAGACGACGTGCCGTTGTGGCCAACAGAAACCACCGAATGGCAGCGTCCATTGCTTCGGGGACGTCGGGCACCCACTCGTCCAATAGGCCCTTTCCACGCGGTGGTCGAACGGATTCCACCTCGGACTCCGCCATCATTCTGACGACGTCGAGACCATCATCATCTATATCGGCGCTTTCCATCTGACCAAAGATCCGCTCTGCACCAAAGTAGTTCGTTGGACGGGGTAAATCAACGATAAAATCTCGGGGATATAGGTCCTGCTCAACGCTGGGATCGATCAATAAGTTGGCAAAGGGTGTTGCGGTGTATGCGATATATGCAGCCTTAGGATTGGATAAAAGGTCACGAATCAATCCATTGATCGTGGACTGCCGCGATGTTCCAACATCAATGGATGCCTGATCCGCTTCATCATCGATAATTAGGATTGGGCAATTCTGAAGTGTTGTCGCCGAAGCTGTCTTAATCCATTTGTGTAGTCGGCGCAATCTTGCTGGATTCTTCTTAACAACAGCAATCGAGCGCAGCGCCTGCGAATTTAGAATTGCGTCAGCCGTAGTCGTCGCACTGAAGTCAGCATCAATGGATGTCAATGGATGCACATGCGGGGTACAAGGATCTATCAAGTATTCATTGATTCTTGCTTGGGTTTGATTCCGCAGATTCTCAGTGGTTCCTGTGAGGACAATGATTAGCCTGTAACCCACATCGGCAGCCTTAGCGACCACCGACATGAAATTCGTGGTTTTGCCGCTTTGAACATAGCCCAGAACCAATCCGCGGGTTCTAATAACTTCCCTTCCAGGCGGACTGCCCAAGCCAATCACTTTAGAGGATGCCGCATCTACCCCTGCAACAGCGGTCTCGGGAAGCTCTTGAAGCAACCTGGATTTTAGGGTCGGCCAGATAACATCCTCGCGGCGAGGACCTGGATACCAAAAGCCTCTCTTCCGCTCGATCTCGGCCAAGACACCAGGGTCCGGAATCTCCCTGATGAGGTTGAGGCGCGTCTCGTAGGTGAGTCGAGCAGCGTGCACGAGACCTTCAGGCGCATGGGACAGAGCACTCTGTGCGCCCTGCAGTGTCATCCCACCTGCCACCAATGCGGCAAGCGTATCGGCCATAGCGTCGACGTCGTTGTCGGAGTACTGCGTTGCCCCCATTTGGTCCCCATTTTCGGTAAGTCATATTAGAAGCTGGTGTAAATGAGATGCTATCGCCAGCTCCTGGCAGAGTCACAATGTCTCAGCCCTACTCGGTCAGATTGCGTCGTGCGCACTCGACGGACCGCATACCCATGGCCTCAGGATTAGATGCAAAGTCCACAACCGCCTGCGGCGTCCAGGAGCGAGCTTCGCAGCCTTTCTCGTTTCTGCCTACGTTGGCCCTTATGATGAGCCCATGCCTGTTGGGGATTGTGAGAATGCATTTTTTGAGGCTGCACGCAAGCGCGGTGTTCAGCTTGTCCGTTATAAGAAACCGTGGCTGAACCAACGTGGACACTTCGGCCTCCCCGATTCCGCGTCCGCCGTTGCACTTCCGCTGGAGCAGATCTTCACTTTGCTCGGAGGTAACGTCGCCGAGCAATCCGCTAAGCGGTTAACACCCCTTCCTGGCGACTTCATGCATGAAGAAACTGGCACGCTGATCGAAGTAGACGAGATGCAGCACTTCACCAGCTTTCGACTGCAGACGTTCAGCTGCTACGGTGTCGACTCGCCACTGGGCTATGACGTGGACGAATATGCGTCCATCTGTAAGCGATACGCACGTTCAGCTGACAAGTACAGGCAAACGAAACCTGCCATCGCTTTTGGCATTGGTGGCAGGCAACGACAGCGCGCGTATTACGACGCTCTACGCGATCTCGCGACACCCGCCATGGGACATCCTCCCCTCGTTCGCGTCCCAGCGGTGGATGGCAACGGCAAAGCCGCCTTCGAACGTAATCGCGAGCGTATCTTGGATGCCCTCGGTTGAAGGCCAAACTCGCCCACGTCACACCTCACCTTTTGGATGATCCGCTCCCATGACCTCTCCACATGTTTTCGTCACGATGGCAGACATCCTGAACTTGGAATGCGATGCGTGGCTTCTTCCAACAGATTCCTTCTTGAGCATCAGGCGCCATTGGCTCAGTGCCCATAGAGACCTTCAGAAACTTGCGAACGCCTCGTGCGGAAATGACTTCCGCGCTGGCCGGGTCCTCGCCCAAGCCATCCGGAACTGGGACCAGCAGTCGCCCCAGCCCGTGCTCACCGCGGTACCACATAACAATGTTTGGGGTCCACACGTCGTTGCCGAACGACTGGAAGCCTTCGTTGTGGCGGCAAAAGAAGCCCTAGGAGGACGGTCTTCGCGCAGACCCTATCCTCTGCTGGCTATACCGTTCTTTGGCACCGCAGGCGGCGGAGCCGGGCAACATCTTGGCGCGGCATTGAGGGATATTCTCGACTGTATTTCGGACCTTTCCTCGCGCTATTCAATAGACGTTGTCTTGGTTCTCCGTGATCGGGCCGCTTTCTCGCTGGCCCAAAAGCTCCGCCGTGAAGCCCTAGCCAAGGGGTGTGGCTGGGCTCCATTGAATCCGCAGCTTCAGGGCAAAGCCATCACACTCGGTGAGAAAGCGAAGGCCGGCCATCTAGTGCCCTTTTTGGGAGCCGGCATCAGCGTTAGTGCAGGCGCTCCTACATGGGGGCAACTTTTGGAACGCCTCCGCGATGGTATCGATCTAAACGATGCCGCAGATGTTGACTTCAGCAGGCTAGGTCCCTTAGATCATGCCAGCGTCCTCGAACAGATGTACGTGGATCAAAACGGTTCCCGCTCCGAATTCGAAAACGCGGTGGCCGACCTTGTCGATCTTCCGCGCTATGGATTGGCGCCGGCACTTTTGGCGACTTTGCCCTCCGCTGGTGCCATCACACTCAATTACGATCGTCTCTTCGAAATGGCTTGCGCGGATGCCCAAAGGCCACGAACGGTGCTTCCGGAGAATGTCCCGACTGTCGGCGGCGAGTGGCTGCTGAAGCTTCATGGTTCTGTGAGCAAGCCGGAGACAATTGTACTGACGAGAGACGACTACCTCGGCTTCAATAGCACTCGTGCGGCGCTGTCCGCTTTGGTGAAAGC
Source organism: Paenarthrobacter aromaticivorans (assembly GCF_019038615.1). Taxonomy (NCBI): domain Bacteria; kingdom Bacillati; phylum Actinomycetota; class Actinomycetes; order Micrococcales; family Micrococcaceae; genus Paenarthrobacter; species Paenarthrobacter aromaticivorans. Next base: position 45,758 of record NZ_JAHOPC010000005.1, on the reverse strand, counting down.
GCACTTGCTTACGCATCACTTGCTGTTCGTCGGATTTGGTCTCGCGGATGATCACTTTCATGAGATCGTCCACGACGTCCGACAGGCGTTGTCGAGCCACGATCCAGTAAGGCAGCAGATGGGAACCGTCCTTTCCCTATTCAATGAGCCGCACCAACGTCTTGTGTGGTCCGGCAAGCTCGATATCCTCCCCATGGCCGGACGGTTCCCCGATGGCAACATGACCGAAGAAGAACGGAATGCAGCCAGGCAAGAGGCCGGTCGTGACATGGAGATCTTCCTCGATATGACGGCTGCCTACGCCGCCGACGATCACTCATACCTGCTCGCTCCGGCCTACACTCAAGGCCTGAGCGAGGACGAGGTCCAACTGCGGCGGCACTTGTTGGCACTGGCAAAGCACCACCAAACGCCGGCTACGGCGGAGGTATGGGGTGTAATAAGTAAGACGTTGATCAATTTGGGCTTCGACCCCGATGCGACCTACACGGACAGGGTCAACCGCGAGAATTGAGTCGACCGCCGTGGCGACATTAGCGCCTTCAGCCAGCAAAATCATGGCACGAAGGCTTCCCCGGCTTATTCCCATCAATGACTCTGTGGTGGGTCCCCTTATGGGCCTGAACACTAGCGACAGTCAGTGGAGGGTCTGGCACACTGCGCTCAGTGATGGAACAGGCCTTCCTGAACGACTTCGGACGATTCGAGAGATATCAGGTGTCGATCCGCGGATCTCAGAACTTCGCGCCATGGACGTTGTACTTTGGATGCATGGCAAGAAGCTTGGCATGACTGTCGCGGCCGCTCCGGATTTGGACGAGTAACACCTGACGAAGCCCCTGGTATCTCTTTGCCACTTACCTGAGCATCTCCGCCTTTGGCACGATATTTGGGCCCGCATCAGCGCTCGCCCGCTGCACCAAAAACACCGACCCCAGCACCAGCACCGCACCCACCATCTGCCACTCCGACAACGCCTCCCCGAGAAACACGAACCCGAGCACCGTAGCCACAAGCGGGCTCAGGAATCCCAAGAATGAGACCACCATCGTCGGCAGCCGTTGGATCCCCCGGAACCACACGGCATAGGCGACCAACGCCCCGATGAGGCTGAGGTAGGCGAGGCCCCCAAGATTGGACGCAGAAACCGATCCCGGTAGTCCTTCAATCAGCAGCGTCACCGGCAGGAGCATCACTCCGCCCATCGCAAGCTGCATCCCAGTGAACCCAAGCAGGCCCACGCCGTCGGGCCTTCCCCAACGTTTAGTGAAGACGATTCCGGCAGCCATGCTCAGCGCAGCCGCTATCCCGGCAAGCACACCAATCACGGTCAGCGTCGCGTCGGAGCGCAGGACGAGCAACCCGACTCCGGCGGCTCCAACAGCGCAGGCAACCACGTGCGTCATACGGATCTTCTCCCCCAGCAGCGGCACGCCAAGGAGCAGCACGAACAGGGGCTGAATCGACCCGACCAAGGCCGCCAGCCCACCCGGGAGCTGGTACGCGGTGAAGAACAGGAGGAAGAAGAACAGCCCGATGTTGAGTGCGCCCAGCGCCGCGGCCTTGAACCACCAGGTTCCCCGCGGCCACGTTCGGGTGGCGAGCATGAGCACAATGCCCGCCGGCAGGGCCCTCACTGTGGCAGCCAGGAGCGGCCGGTCGGCAGGGAGGAACTGCGTGGTCACCAGATAGGTGGAACCCCAAACCACCGGAGCGAGGGCGGTGATGAAGAGGTCGCGAGGGGATGCCATGGCCATTGTTCACTTCCATACATTTTGATGTCGAACTATTTAACGTAAGACAATCTAGGTGCTGTACTGTTTGAGGTCAAGCATGGGAGGGCAATGAACCGCGACGCAGTGGACACGATTCTTGACCAGTGGAACAGGGAGCGCCCCGATCTGAACGTCAGTTCCATGGGCGTCCTTGGTCGTCTCAACAGGGCGAGTCGCCTGGCGTCACTCGATGTCCAGAAATTCATGAACCAGTTCGGGCTGGAGCCGTGGGAGTTCGACGTCCTGGCCACACTGCGTCGGTCGGCGGCTGAGGCGCCACTGACGCCCGGCCGACTGGCCAGCCTGACCATGATCGGCTCCGCAGCCATGACCAATTGTGTGGACCGCCTCGTAAACCGCGGCCTGATTCACCGCGAGACCAACCCTGAGAACCGCCGTCAGCTCCTCGTCAGCCTCACGCCCGAAGGACTAGCCCTCGTTGACGAGGTGGTTGACCATCACGTGGAGAATCAGCAGCGAATGCTGGAAGGGCTATCCAAGACAGAACAGGCACAGCTGGCGAACCTCCTGCGCAAGTTCCTGCTGTCAAACAACGACGGCGAGCCAAGTTAGGAACAAAGCAGAGTGGGACCCGCTTCTCCAAGCAGGTCCCACACCTTTCCTCCTTCAATCAGCTGGCAGGAATCACCCCAACCCCACCGGCAGATTCCCCACCGCAATATCCATGATGTTCAGCCCCTCGTCCACCAGGGCACTCCCCTGCGGCAGCGTTACGCTCGAGACCTCGAACGCCGGCGGGATGTCGATCTTCGTGGCAAACACGCGGGCCGGCTCATCCACCCGCACAACCGTCGATGGTCCTCCGATGTAAGCCTGCGTGTGCCGCTGGTGATAAGCCGACGAAGCAACCACAACGCTGGTATCCGAAGCGACACCGGAGAGCCAGTTCGGCAACGACAGAACCACGTCGCGCTTCTGCCCATTCGTGAAGTGCACGGTCGCGACGCCCGAGGACACGCTGCCAGTGGAGAACCCCGTCACCAGTAAGGTCCGCCCCTTACCGGAAACAAGGACTTCCTGCCCCGCAGCCTTCAAGGTATCCGGCGTCCCCACCGCCGTCGGATGCCAAACGGATGACACCCCAAACGCCCCATCAACACAACAATCGCATGGACGCGATCACGACGTCGGTCATCAGTTCGGCCCCAACACTGGAGAAGTGACGGTTGCTCACTGACCGGAAAATGGGCGTGCGTATCTCGGGAGGCGGGTACTACTGTCAGCCTTTGGTCTGCCGCCGCAGCAGATCGACTTCGTTTCGCGCACTCCATTCATTACAAAACGCCGCCACTCCCTACGCGTCCCGTGATTTGCGCATTCAGCGAGCAGAATATATGGCATGGGTGGATCAATTTTCGTTCCTGAAATTGAAAACCAGGACGCCAGCGCACGACGCACGCGCGCCCTCGCGTCTGCAAGCGCCTTCGGCAAATTCGCCGTTCGGGTGTCAACGCGCTCGGGAGAGCCTTCCTCTGTGTCAGGCCCAAGGGACACGCCCAACGGCACCCTGGTTGTAACAAAATACGAATCGGCGCGTAACAATTCGCTATTGCACCCGGGGACAGAGCACCTCCTGACTTTACTGCCAAGCCGGGATGTTGCGCTTGGGGCTGGGCGGATAATCGAACTACTCTCGTATGAGCTGGCTGCCTTCGCGCAAAGTCATTTGAGCGTTGAAAGCAACGCGGACCTGCTCAGGCAACTCCGCCAAGAGAGCGCCCTCCCCTGTGGATTCAGGCTCGACTCAGCCAATCTGGAGGGATGGCTCCTTCAAACGCCTCTCGTTAGCGGGGCGGCGCTGCATCATCTTGATCGTATTTTCATGTGGCTCCGCACCGGCAGCTCCGCATCCGCGCCCGCCGTCACAACAGCAGACTATGGCGAACATGTTCGCTCACTGATGAACATAAAAGATTAAGTCAAGGTCTTGTCTCACTTATGGTTTCTCCATAAGGATGCCCCCATTGGGCGTGGATAAAGCAGTCAAAGTTGGCTGCTAACGATCCCTCATACGCAATGAGAGGGATCATCTTGAAAGCACTAAGACTGATGACGGCCGCAACGACGGCCTTACTGTTGGGGGCGGTAGTTACCGCTCCGTCCGCGAACGCCGCGCCAGGAGAGCACGCTTCGAATGCATCTCCAATCGGCAGGTCACATTCACAGAAACCAGTAAAAGGTGGCCCCTTGGATCTCAGTGATCCGAACGTAGCGGCGCACGACGCCAAGATCCGGAAGTCCGGAGTAAAAGTCCCTTCAGCCACTACTACGCACTTCGTCGACGCAGACGCGAGAGAGAAGAAGGACAAGGAGAACAAGAATTCAGATGTGGCCATCGCACCCATGCTCTACCCATCAGGTTGCGGTTTGTCCGTCTGGGTCTACCAAGACGGCGGAAGGATTATCTCCAGTAACCTCACGTCGTGTCCTTTCACGTTCAGCACCGCGGACATGGACTCGTGGCTAGGTTTCTGTGCGTGGTTCAGCTACAACAACCACGTTGCTTCGAACGTGACGTACTCCGGCCCTGCAAGCTCGTTCACGAATGACTATGCGTATTGGTGCGCGAACGGTAACAACACTTCATACCGGACTGAGACATACGGCGAAGTCTATTTGGGTGGTACTCGCTACTCTGCAGCGGCTTACGACGAACTGACGAACGTTCCTTGCGGCACGTGAGGTCCATCAAAAGAACCGATCACTAAGTGATCGGAAGCTGGGGGCATCGCCCCACCCTCAGCTCTAAGACCGACTTACCTCACTCAGCTTCCAGGCTTCCTATTTCGGAACATCCGAAATAGAGGCCATTTTCCATTTAAGAGCTGATTCTGCGAAACGCCCATGAGAGAGCATAGAGGCGGACGAGCGGTTGCTTAACGACGGCCCCGTGGACCTCGGCCCCAGGCCTCACCGCGATCTTTGCCTTGAGCGACGAAATGGGCGCCCACCGTATTCAACGAACTCCAACGCCGCGGCCGACGCGTCCCCGAGGACGCCCCCTCCGGGACTCGATTACGACGAAGCCCGTATGGGTCCGCATTGCGCCGACTGAATGTAGCAGCCTAGGGAACCGAGGCGGGCCCAGGCGCGGCTGTCGTTTGCCCCGCACCGGAGGGCACGGACGTCAGGTTCTGCACGTCAATGATGCTCCAAGCCAACTGGTAAGGCTCAGTGCTGTTGTGTTCACGAATCAAGGCGGCGTAGGCACAGACGTGCCTGACGTTTGTGGTGTCGACCACGAGGGTGTCGCTAATCTTCACAGCACCAGCCTTGTCGGGTCCAGCCTCTCCCCACTGAAGCAGACGTGACCCAGCGGGCGGCGTATCGACAGTCGGTAGCTGTCCGTCCTGGCAGGCGTCCCTTAGGTCCCCTGTGAATTCCGCTCCAACTCCGTATATCCGGAGGAGCATCTTGTCCGAACTCCTGATGCTTGCTGCGGTAGCCTCAGACTCGATTGTTGCTGCGTTCGAGGATGACTTTGTGACCTTGAGAGATAGACCCGGCATGTCCCTCGAATTGAGGCTGTCGGCGGCGACGTTCAGCACGCGGATCAGCCCGTACACAACCGCCACTGCTGATGCGAAATAGCAGACCGCTAGCACGATCGAGATCCATCGTCCCGTGATCGGTAGAAGCTTAACCAAGACGGGCAAAAGGAAGATCGCTGCGCCAAAGATGACCCAAGAAATCGCTGTCCCCGTGGCATCAGGCTCGTTCCGCACCATACGCCGGAGCGTGTCGCCTTCCACACCGAGCGTGGTGAAGATCGTGGCAATGATCGCCACGGCTGCAGCAATCGCTACCCAAACCCCTGGAGGTGTTTGCGGACTGCCTTTGTCGTCGTCCTTCGCAACAGGGGGTGTTTCAGTCGGGATGGGAGGGCTCGGGCTCTGGAGCCGGCTGATGCCCAAGGACGCGGCTATTGCTCCCAAAGCCGCGCCCGCTGTCATCCAGAATGCGGTGGGAATTCGAGCGGGCCGTGATTCCTTTTCAGTGTTTGCCGCTTCGGCAACATCGTCGCGCGCCTGTTTCACTTACCCTCCCCACAGAAGAAGTGCATTAGAACTGGTCCCGGTACCGACTGGCGATCTGTGAGGATCATCATCCTCCCAGGCATCAGGGTAAGCAACGAGTCGTGCGTAGCTGATGAAAGCGGTGTCGTTCAAAGAAGGATGGATGGGACCCGCTTCCGCAGATCCCACCCTGCTCACTCACCAAGCCAGCTAACTCACCCGCCAGCGCCGGATTTTGTTTCGCGCAGGGCGGGAGAATCTTCGAAGCGGTGCCAATGGACTCATACGATATAGAGGCTAGCCGGGTGTGATCGTCCAGTCGCCACTTGATGTGACCTGCACGAACCCTGGGCCTGTCAATTTGACGGTACCGGTGTAGGAGCCGATGGTGTTGACAGCCAGCTCGGAGCGGCTCCCTCCGTATCCCTGAACTACAAAATTGCGCTCGCCCACGTAAGTGATGGCGGCTTTGGTCGACTTTCCGCCCAAGAGAATCACTTGGTCCCCGTGCCCGCTTACGGGACCCGTCGTGGAGGGAATCGTGCTGATGTCGGCCACCGTCAGTGTCCAGCTGCCTTGCGCCTGAACTGTGAACTCAGAAGTGGTCGAACCCGTGGATGTGTCAATGATGTGCGTTCCGGTGTAAGAACCGATTGTGTTGACCAGAAGGCTGTCCCCTCCATTGGTTTCAAGAATTGTGTTTCTACTACACGGATCGCAAGTGAACGTCACGATGGCCGGAGCTCCGGATAGGGCCGCGGTCACCACGTCATCGCCGACACCATTGAATGTTTGGGTCGCGACCTTTGGCGCGGCCGGCGTTGCTGCGGGCGTGGTCTGTGCTGGTGACGGTATAGGAGAAGGCGCCGACGCTGAGGAAGCGGCCGGTTCTGAATTGGCTGATGATGTGGCGGCAGGGATTGGGACCGCAGCTGGCGGTGTCACGGGTCCACGTGCTGCGTTCAGGGCGATACTTACAACGAAGAACGCCGCTGTGACGATGAGGGCGACAACTTTGTGCTTGTCGTAACCTTCGAGGGGTCTGCGGTACTTGTCGGTTTGCTTGTTGGCAAGAACGAGTATGAGGTCAACAAGCGCCCATACTCCCAATCCACCGAATGTCAGCAGCTTTGCAATGCCAGTTCCCACCTTGCCCAGGTAGAAACGGTCCACGCCAAATACACCCACCAGCAGAGCAAGTATCCATGTCACTAGGAAAGACTTCTGAGGAGGAACAGGCTGCTGGAAGGGTTGCCCTTGCGGCATAGGTACCTGAGAACCGTGCGCGGCGGATTGAGGCGCGTACCCTTGCGGATGAGCCATCTGGTAGCCCTGAGGGGTTGGAGGCGGGGTATGCCCCTGCGGCGGAGGCGTATAGCCTTCGTGATCCTGGCTCATGAGGTTCCTTTCGGTGCCCGGTTTTTGGGCGCGACAAAATAATGCGAATGGATTTGATACGAGTGGAGTGCCTTTGGTCTCTGGCAGTGAGTATGGCGAAACGTCGACTGTGCGCCGGTAAATACCCCCAGTAATACTCCCCAAATCGCCGAGCCCTGTGCCCGGTAATCGGATATTACAGCCTTCAGAAATATTGGCAAGACACCTAAGTGACCTTACTATCTCGTTTCTTGCGGTTGGCGGAAGCCGTGACAAACGTAGGTCAAACGCGAATGATTCATCAATGCACAAGTGTCAGACTGGAGAACGTAACAAATCCTGGGCGCGTTCGTTGAAGCTTACACTTCCTCTGGTGCTCGCAATCCGCGAGCGAAATGGGGGCGGCGACCAAAGGTCGTCGAAATTGAAATGGGGAATCTTGAAGAAAACCGTCCTTGCCATGGCTTTGTCGTGCCTTGCACTGGCTGGCTGCGCTGGAACACCTTCGGCGGCCCCTGCGGTCACGGAAACCATGACCGCAACAGTCACGGCCACAGCGACTGTAACGGCCACACCGGCCCCTGCCCCAGTTGTGGCTCAGGCGCCTGCAACACCGGTGCCTGCTCCGGCAACCACTGCGATCATTCCCGCCAATGTGGCCGGGATGAACGCCGAGGCTCTCGATGATGAGTTGCAGGCTCTCGGCTTCAAGAAAGTCGTGTACAACTCAGATACCGGCAAGACCGTACTCTTGCTCAGCAACTGGACCGTGACGGGCATCGATAATCCTGGCATGGAGCAAGCAACCAGCAAGGCTGTCGTTGTTCACGTGACCAAGTAATTGAGCACGGCACCAACGATTCTGAATCGTTGGTGCCGTGCTGCCTCTACCGACTCATTCAGCTCACCTAGGAATCACCCCAACCCCACCGGCAGATTCCCCACCGCAATATCCATGATGTTCAGCCCCTCGTCCACCAGGGCACTCCCCTGCGGCAGCGTCACGCTGGATACCTCGAACGCCGGGGGAATGTCGATCTTCGTGGCGAACACGCGAGCCGGCTCATCCACCCGCACCACCGTCGAAGACCCACCGATGTAAGCCTGCGTGTGCCGCTGGTGATAGGCCGACGTAGCCACCACAACGCTGGTATCCGAAGCGACCCCGGAGAGCCAGTTCGGCAGAGAAAGCGTCACCTGACGGCTCTGCCCGTTCGTGAAGTGCACGGTCGCGACGCCCGAGGACACGTTCCCCGTGGAAAACCCCGTCACCAGCAAGGTTCGCCCCTTGCCCGAAACAGCAACTTCCTGCCCGGCAGCCTTCAAGGTATCCGGCGTCCCCACCGCCGTCGGATGCCAAACGGATGACACCCCAAATGCCGAGTACCGCTCGCCCGAGCCAAACCCAGCCGCAGCCAAAGCCTCCTCCGAGAACGTCCGTCGATCAGCCGTAACAGCCCCATTCCGCGGATTGGCCGCATTCGCTACGGACGTCTGGTTCACAAGAGAAGAGAAAGGCAGCGCGGCAGGCGCAACCCCAGGCCCTTGGTAAGCACCGATGTTCGGAGCCCCAACGGACCCGGCACCAGAGGTGGGGTTACCGAAGAAGTCCCGGCCGCCGTCGTCGTTAATCTGCACACCGGCACCAAGCAGCGGCGACCCGGACAGCAGCCGGTACCCCGGAACAGAAAGCGTAGTCTGCCCACTCCCGCCAGCAACCAACCGAGGATCCCCCAGCACCGAACCAGTCTCACCAGCAGGAGGCAAAATACCGCCGAAGTACGCATTGTTCGCATACACAGCCGACGCGGCTTTCAAACCACCGCCCGGCGCCACGAAGAGGTTGTTGCGGACCTCGCGCGAGCCGGTCATGTCGTCCAGGAAGACGCGCGACGGGCAGTAGAAGGTGTTGTTGTAGATGTAGTGCTTGCCCGTGCCGCTGCTGCTTCCGCCCAACCGGCAGTCGTCCTGGGCGATGTTGTACCGGAGCACCACATTCGCCGCGGTGGCACCACCGCCGCAGTTCGAGACGCAGTTCAGGTAGAAGCCGCCCGCGTTCCCGTACGAGTAGTTGTACTGGAAGAGGCAGGTTCCCACGATCTTCATGTCGCAGTCCCAGGCCGTGGAGTCGTACACAGAGGTGCTGCTGTTGCCCACAACGTTGAACTGGAATACAGGGTTCTTGGAGTTGTACGGCCACATGCCGGCGAAGTTGCCACCTTCATAGGGGTGGGCGCCTTGGCCGAGGTTGAGTCCGCTGTTGTACTCGATGAGAGGCGCGTCGGAGTTGTGGATCACGATCGCGTCGCCGCCCACGTCGTGGATCTTGTTCCGGGCTACGTAGACCTTGGTGTTGTAGCGCTCGGTGGTGTCCGGAGCGGAGATCTTCACGCCACCGCCGGCGGCATCGTTCACCTCGTTGTCGGTGATGGTGATGCCGTCCACGGAGCCCTTGCCCCAGGTGCGCACCATGATGCCGGCCGACTGGGCAAACCCGGCGCCGTTCGTAGCCTTGTTGCGCCAGCCGGCCACGTCTTCCACATGGTTTCCGCTGACCACGATTCCGGCGGTCTGTGCCGTTCCGCTGTTCTCAAAGAGGATGCCCACCCTGCGCACGGGAGTGTCCGACGGGTTCACCACATGCAGTCCGCTGACCGTCCAGTGACTGGCATTGGTGATCTGGATGGCTGCCACCGCGCCGTTACCGTTGATAGTGGGCTTGCCACCGTCGCCATAAGAGGACAGAGTGATCGGGTGGTCCGCGACGCCGGTGCCCGCTGGCGTGAGCGCGCCTGTGCAATCCGTGCCAGCCCGGAAAAGGACCGATTCGCCGGCGTTGAACGCGCCGTGGCCGTTGACCTGGGCGATCGAGTTGAACGGGCTGGCCTGGGTGCCATCACCAGGAGTAGCGGCCGAGCAGTCCACGTAGAACTTCGCATCACTGAGCTGCACGATCAGCGCGCCAATCCTGCCCGTGGTGGCCACATCAAACGGGCCAGTGCCGGTGGCGACCAGCTCCGTCGACCCGCCTGTGGCTCCAGCAGGCACCACGAAGGTGATGGTCGCAACGCCGGTGGCGTCAGCAACGGCGTCGGCCACGTTTTCGCCCTGGAGGCTCAGGCTCACGGAGCTCAACGGCTGCAGGTCGCGCACGACGACGGTAGCCGGGGTCCCGGGGACAAGCGAGTTAAGGTTCGTCCCGGCTGAGCCCTCGATACGCAGCGGCGCGGCGAGGAATGCGTCGGAGCAGTTGATCTTGGCATCAGCCCAGTCGGCGTGGTCGTTGCCGTTCCCTTCCGGACCGGCCTCCACCTTCAGCTGCAGCGTGGTGCCGCCCCGAAGATCCACGTTGACGGGCAAGGCTCCGTCGGTTCCCTTCCGCTCCCCCGCGAAACGCTCCACGCCGTCCACCAGGACCTTGAAGTCCACACGGCCGCGGTCACCCTGGGTATCGTCCACACCCACCTGGGCGAGGAACTGCCGGCACTGCCCGCCGAGGTTATACGTAATGGACGACGCCGCGTGCGTGCCGAGACCCTTCGCATACACGGTGCCGCCGATGGTCAGCGGCGCGCGGTTGGCGTCCGCGAGCGCTTGGCCGCCGTTGCTCATGTCCAGTTCGGCGGGACCCCAACCGTTGGTCATGCTTGACCATGGAACGTCGCTGGCATATACGACGCCGGTGGGCGGTGGAGGCAGTTCGGCTGCGGTTGCTGTGGGGCTGGCTGCGAGTCCGGCGGCTACCAGCGTGGCGGCTGCCAGGGCCGCGGATGCGGTGGTTGCGGCCAATCGCATGGCCAAGGTTTGTGGGTGCAAGTGAGGCTCCTCATTGAGTGGGTTTCCTCAAGGAGTCTCTTGTGGTGGCACTGCGAAGAGCAACGAAATGCACAGGATTGAACACGCGGGCTCAGCGCCCTTACAGCCTCACCTTATAGACGTGGTGGGTGGATTCAACGGGGAAGTCATCCGTGAACTTCCCGTCTTTCACGGCGATGGTGCGGTTCTCGCCCACTACGTCAACCGTCTTGGGAGTGACACCCGTTGGCAGGGTGAAGGTCCGCTGCCCGGTCAGCGCGTCCTGCGTCATCGCGAAAATGTAGGCGTCCCCGTTGTAGCTTTTCAGCATGGTGTCCAGCCCATCACCGAAGTTCCACACATAGCTCTGCGTGTTCAGAACCGGCGCCAAAGCCTTCACTTCCGCGTTGACCTCACCCATGGCTTGCACTTGATCCCGGGAGCAGGCGGTGTTGTGAATGCGGACATCGGCGAGCGTATCTCCGGACATGCACGGGTTGTCGTCCCCACCCCCAGGTGACTGCGTGAACCACACGATTCCGCGCGACTCGTGGATGAGCATCGCCCACACCTGGGCCTTCACCCTGTCCGGCGTCATCTGGTCGGAGAGGTCATGCTCCCCCTCAGGACTAAGCACTGTGGGAACCATCCAGATGGGCGTGTAGACGCCCCTCGCGGCGTTGACCTCCTGCATCACCTGCATGGCTTTCGCGTACGCGGACGACGTCTGGCAAGTGGCCGTCGTCGTCGGGTTGTATCCCTGGGGTGTGCGGAGCCGCCAATCGCGGCAGGCACCTGCGTAGTAATAGTTGGACGTCGAGGACACGTCCACGGTCTCCCAATAACGCTTGGTGATGTCCATCGGCGCGTCGTAGCTGATGAGGGAGGGAGTCCAGTTGGCGTAGGTGAACCGGCCCGCCTCCTTGGCGTTCAACTCTTTGATCGTCTGGTTCATGTGGGCAACGCCCTCGTCCCAACCGAACCTGCCATCTACCTCATCGTCAACGTAGTTACCTGGTAGTTGCGCCCAGTTGTCGGGTGCGTTCTTTGGTTTCATCAGCGAGAACATGCCGTGCTGATCGAACAGGGCATAGTCAGTGTCCGGGTTGAATTGGACGTAGAAGTTGATGCCATGCGCTTTGTCGAACTGCATCTGTTCGCCGTTCGCGGATGCGTACCAAACTCCGATGGGGAAGAAGTTGGGATCGTCCCACCCTGCGGCATCGGCCTTGCTGAACTTCTTATAGAAATCAGGACCACCGTCCCAGGGAATCCTGGGGAGTTTGGCCAACACCGCCGGGGGCGTTGCGGATGGCGAGCCTGTCGATGAGGCGGAGGCCGTGCCTGTGGGGGTTGCTGACGAGCCCGACAGCGGGGCGCTGGGGTCCGCTGTTCCGGTGCAGCCGGTGAGTAACAGGACGGCAACCGCTGCTGCCGCTGTGAAGTAGCGAACCCGCCTCATTGCTCCTCGATTCCGTCCCGATCGTGAAACCTGTCTATAGGATGACAGGGCTTTCCTCCAGCCCCTAACAAAACTTCGGCGATCCGGCTAAGCTCCGGTCCATCGCGTGATGGCTATGTTGCTAATGGGGGTAACGGTGATGTTCCGATCAAGGTGGACTACTGATGCGCAGCTCAAAGCGAGGGAGGCCCGACGTCGGCGACGCCCACTTTTCGTGGCGACGGCCTTGGCAACTGCCGCAGTTGTGGTTGCCGGGCTGACAAACGTTCCTGCCCAGGCAGACCAGATGGGGGCGCGGCCTTTGAGCGCCCCCAACAACAACTGGGATTACGTCACCATCAATACGGGCTACTTTCACGACGTTCTTGTCCGCGACGCAGCAGGCGATCTGTGGGTGTATCCGGGTGACGGCCTTGGCGGTTGGAAGAAACCTCGTTTCAAGATGGGTGAGGGCTGGAATGTCATGACCGCCATCGTCGGTCCGGGCAAGTTCCAAAGCGAGTTCACGGACGACCTCCTGGCCCGGGACGCCAATGGCGACCTGTGGCTCTACCCTGGCACTGGCGCTGGAATTCTCAAGCCGCGCATGCAGGTGGGCGTCGGCTGGAACGTCATGACTGCGTTGGTGGGACCTGGGGACTTCAACGGCGACTACATGGCAGATCTCATGGCCCGTGATGCCGACGGGCGGCTCTGGCTGTATCCGGGAGATCACCACGGCGGGTGGCTCCCCCGGTTCCAAATCGGCGAAGGCTGGAACGTGATGACGGCCCTTATTGGTCGCGGCGATTTCAACGAGGACCGGAAAATGGACCTCCTTGCCCGGGACACCAGCGGCCGCCTTTGGCTCTATCCCGGAAACGGAACTGGTGGGTGGCTGCCGCGGATGCAAGTCGGCGAAGGCTGGAACACCATGACAGCAATCATCGCCACCGGCAACTTCGACAACAATTACCAGGGATACTCGCAGATCATCGCCCGGGATACCAACGGCATCCTCTGGCTCTATCCCGGGATTGGAAGCCGCCACCTGGAGCCGCGGAAGCAGATCGGAGAAGGCTGGAACGTCATGACCGCGCTGGTCTGATCTCCCTTCTGTTGGGCCCGGCAATAACCGCCCGGGTTGTCATTTCGGAAATTTCCGACATATCATCATCGAGTGCTTCCTGACGTCTTCGGCGCCCTCGCGAACCCTTCGAGGCGTACCATCCTCGACAGCCTCCGTGAGGGCCCATTGACGGCGGGCGATCTCACTGGCCGCCTGGACCTCAGCCGCTCTGCAGCGTCCGAGCATTTGGCAGTCCTGCGGGAAGTCGGCTTGATCCGGGAGGAACGGCAAGGCCGGAACAGGATCTACCACCTTGAGGCCGATGGCCTGCGGGATGCAAGCAATTGGCTGAAGAACTACGAGCAATATTGGAACCAGCGGCTCGACGCCCTGGCCGAACTACTGGATGAGGAAAACACCCCATGACCGAGAACGCCATCCGCCTTGAGCGCACCTTTCCCCACTCCCCCGAGGCCGTCTGGGCCGCACTGACCACACCTGAACTCCTCGCCCGCTGGTGGGCTGCCGGCGACATCGCACCCGTGGTGGGCCACCGCTTCACCATGGACATGGGCGGTTGGGGTCAGCAGCAATGCGAAGTCACCACCGTCGAACCCGGTACCTCCATCACATTCGTGTTCGCAGAGGGCGCCCTGGACACCACCATCACTTGGACCTTGGAAGCCACCGAATCCGGCACCGTCCTTCACTTCGAGCACGCCGGCTTCAACCTGGACACCCCCATGGGGCGGCAAGCCATTGAAGGCATGGGCAATGGCTGGCCGGGCCTCCTGGCCCGTATCGATCAAGTGCTGGTCAGCGTTAGTTAAGGCTCTTTCAGGAAGGCTTGGTACGGCCCAAAGAGAAACCGAACCAAGGATGTTGTCTAATCCGCGTTACGCGGGGATGGAGTAAGTCGATGGAAACCAGCACACAACAAGATCTTGTGTATTCATTGAGGCGGCGGGGAGTCGCCGAAGACAAGATTCCCGGACTCCTCGAAAAAGCCAATGAAAAGAGTCTGAGCCTCGGTGATCAGTTCAGTGTGCCTGACTTCGTGGCTGGCGTACCCCGCGGCACCGGCCTGTCCAAGGGCACGAAGATTGGACGCGTCGCAGCCATTTTCATTCTGGTCGGTATCGCCGCGCAGCTGCTTCTCAGCGGGGTCCTAGGGATGCACCTTGGATTTCCAGGCGTTCTCTACTATTACGGTGCGGTACTCGCGGGTTTGAGCGTCCTTGTGTTCTCGGCATACCGCGTTGACCGCAAATTGCCTCGGCTCTAGCTCACGGGAAGTCTGACGCTAAGCGGTTTCATTCCGGGCCGTATTCTTCTTCGAGTTCCGCGAGAACCTCGGCAGCCGTCCGGCTTCCGCCGTCCGCGAGGCGTCGAAGTTCCTCCACATCGCCACGTTCTGAGGCAAGCTCAATGAGGAGGTCCACCGCGTCGGTACTCCCCTGCGCGGCAAAACGACGCAGTTCCTCAAGGTCGCGCCGCTCGGCGGCCAGTTCCACAAGCTGGTCTAGGGCGTCCTGGCTGCCTTGGCCTGCCTGCGCCCGAAGTTCGGCCAAATCATCGTCGGTCATGGTCTGAACATTTCACATTTGCCTGCCGTCCGGAAGGCCGCGTTGCGAGATGCGGACTGGTGATTGTTGGTGGTCTCGTCAAGGCCAGGCGCCTGCTCGAATCGATGGTCCCATGGGCCTTCGCCGCAATAGGGTTGGCGGCTAGCAGGCCTTATTGAGCGCCTCGAGGGCAACCTGCATCATCTGGAATGCGGGCCCGTCATCGTATCCGACCAGTTCTGGTGATAGTGGCCGCGATACTGCGATGGCTATTTGGCGGGAACCGTCCGCGCTCGTCAGGGCGAGGGTCCCGTATCCCAGGGTGACTCCACTGTGGCCGTAGTAGTAGTTATTGGAGCAGGGATCGTAGCGTTTCATGAGGCCTAGGCCGTAGTCCTGATTTGGACTTTGCATTTCCGTGAAGGTCCTTGGCTTGAGCAATTTACCTTGTGTCAGCGCGGCAAAGAAAGCATTGATGTCCGGGATGGAGGAAATCATCCCGGTGTCTGCGGAACCGATATTGAAAGCGGACAGAGTGGTGTCGATCCGTTCGTCCTTTTCGAGAATGTAGCCGTGGATCATCTTCTGCGGAGCAGTTTGTTCACCCATCATCAAGGTGTCGCGCAGCCCTAAGGGTTCCATAATGTCGGTTTGGAGGACCTCTCCGAGGTTCCGGCCGCGCAACTTCTCGACGAGGAGTGCCAATGCCGAATAGTCGGACTCCGAGTAGATGAAGGTTCCGGTCGAGCCTTTTGAATTCCAGGGGGAGGCCGCAGCGATGGCCAAGCGGTCCTCGTGGCTGAAGCGTTTGGCAAGTCCGTCGCGAAGGGATGGGGCGACGTCACCTTCCCAATAACTGGGCATGCCGGATCGGTGGCTCAGCAAGCTGCGAACGGTGACAGACGGAGGCGGGTGGATCAGATTCTCGAGTTCGGGCACATACCGTGTGATGGGTTCGTCCAGTCGGACCCGCCCTTCCTCCACTAGCTTCAGGACGGACACCGCCACCATGGAGGTTGTGAGGGCACCGACATGGACCTGATCCGCCAAGTGGACTGGTTCTTGATTCGTCAGACTCCGTACGCCGACGGCCGTGGACCATTCCCCTACCCGTGACTTCATCTGGATCAAGACGGCGGGAGCTCCAGCATCACGCATATCTTCGCTGTACTTTTCCAAAACGGAGACGAAAGCCGGCCCCGTTGAGGGCCGTGCCGTCGGAGACAGCTGGTCGGGCGGATCCGGCGCGTTCGTGCAGGCTCCGAATGAAGGCACGAACAGGATGGCCATGGCCATGGCTGCCAAGCGGAACGAGATGATACGGCGTGGTACTGCCTTCATTTCCTGGACCTTCCATGTGCCGGTCCGCAGCTGGGCTCCCAAGAAACCGCCACTCGCGCCGACATCTTCGATGCTCCTCAGCGCACCACGTGATGTCAACAACGGCAAGGGCACGCGCAGGAGGTTTCGGGAGCTCGCCGAGCCGTTTTCTATTAGCCGCCCGTTGTCTCCGGGCGCCGTCGAGTGGGCTGGACCGTGAATGGGCCAGAGGAGCAAGGCAGCAAGAGGCTGTCGGCCCTTTTCGGGCCGACAGCCAAGGCATTGCTAGAGGGTCGTCAGCAGTTGCTGCATCTCCTTGATTTCAGCTTCCTGCCCGGCCACGATGTCCTTGGCCAATTGCACCGCATCGGCATTTTGCCCACCGGCGGTTTCGGTCTGGGCCATCACCACTGCACCCTTGTGGTGGGCGATCATCTGGGTCAGGAACAGCTTTGCGGCGTCTGCACCTTGGGCTGCTTGGAGTTTCGCCATGTCGTCGGCGCCCATCATGCCTTCCATGCTGTGGCCGCCGGGCATCTGCGTCGACTGGTTCCAGCCGGACAACCAAGAGGTCATTTTCTCGATCTCGGGTCCCTGAGCGTCCTTAATTCGGGTGGCGAGGGCGCTGACTTCATTGGGGATGCCCTGCCTGGCCAGGATCATGTCGCTCATTTCCACGGCCTGCGCATGGTGGGGAATCATCATCTGGGCAAACATCACGTCCGCTGCATTGTGGTCGCCCACAGCTTGGGAGGACTCAGACGCTGAGGGGCTGGAGGAGCTCATGGCGCCGTGATCCATCCCCGGCATGGAGGTCGCGGACGATCCGGGGGTTCCGGTACTGCAACCGGCAAGGGCCAAAGCCGCCGCGAGGGCAACTGCAGACAGGGGCAAGAGCTTTCGGGTGTTCATAAATGGTCCTTCACAAGGAGGGGTGGGCGTCGAGGCGCCCACGCGAAAAGTTTTGGTGATGCTCAGCAGAATCCGCTGGGCAGTGGCTGCCTGCGAGCAGCAGAAGAGCAGGCCCGGTCATCCGGGCAGCCCAACCATGCGGGCAGCCTGTCATCGGGCGTGAGGTGCCCGTTTATGTCCTGCTGATCGACAATTCACCCGGTGAAGGACTTCCGGGCAGGTAAGACCACAGTGTGCCGGAAGACTCGGCGTAGACCTGGAAGGTGGAAGGCGTGGTTGTGCTGTCTCGAAGCGGCGCAGCCAGACCACCGGTCCCGACTGAAGGGATGCAGGAACCGCCCGCCACATGCGCAGTTGGGCAGTTCCCGGAGCAGGAACACTGCGCCAGCGGCACCGTGCCTGATTCTCCGCCCATGGACTGCGCCGCGCCCATATGACCGGTGTGAGCGGCGGCATCTCCAGTGGCGGCGACGGCCGTAGGGGCCGTGTCCGCCGCGGTGTTGATGACGCCCACGTGCATGGAGTGGGGGCCGATCATGATGTGCATGCCCAACAAACCGGCGATCAATGCCAGCGTCGCCGCCAGGAGGCCTGCCCTAAGGAAGAATTTGGTTATGGTCGGATATGGTCCCACAGCAGTCCTTCCTTGTCCGTGCCGAGTCAATGATGGTGCCGAGTCAACGTGGTCGGTTTCAGCCTACCGGCCCATGGCACCCCGCTCTGTGCAGGGTGCCGGGGCCGGTGGCTCTGCTAACAAACCTCGGAGGGGTTCAGTTTCACCCGGCGCAGCAGCTGGGCGTTCAATGCAACCACGATCGTGGAGACCGACATCAGTACCGCCCCAGCGGCGGGAGACAGGACGATCCCCGCGAAGGCCAGCACGCCTGCAGCCAGTGGCACGGCGATGATGTTGTACCCGGTTGCCCACACCAGGTTCTGCCACATCTTGGTGTAACTGGCCTTGGACAGATCCACCATGGACAGTACGGCACGTGGGTCGTTTCCGGCCAGGATCACTCCGGCCGATTCCATGGCCACGTCCGTGCCGGCTCCGATGGCGATGCCAACTTCAGCCCGGGCCAATGCGGGAGAGTCGTTCACGCCATCGCCGACCATCGCGACCTTCAATCCACGGGCCTGCAGTTCGGCGACTTTCTTGTCCTTGTCCGCCGGGAGGACTTCAGCGAAAACTTCGTCAATGTTCAATTCGGATCCAACGGCGTCGGCCACCTGTTTGGCGTCACCAGTGATCATGCCAACTCTCACGCCCCGGCTTTGCAGGGCCTGGACCGCCTGCCGGGATTCCCAGCGGATCGCGTCTTCCAGGCTGACCGCGCCCAAGATCCGGCCCTCGTCAACCACGTGCAACACGGCGGCACCCCTATCCATCCAGGCCCGGGTCGCGGCGCTGAGCCATTCAGGTTCAGTGAGGCCCAGCTCCCGGAGCAGGGCCGGCCCGCCCACCTGGACAGTCCGGCCGTCAACGGTTGCCCGCACGCCTCTGCCCGTCATCGAGCTGAAGCCCGTCGCTGCCGGCTGCTGAAGCCCCTTCGCGTTCGCGGCCCGAACGATCGCGCGGGCCACAGGGTGTTCGCTGTCGGACTCCACGGCCGCGGCCAGAGCCAGCAGCTCCTCGACGGTGGTGCCTTCAGCGGCGACGGCGTCCTTGAGTGCGGGCTCGCCCTCGGTCAGGGTTCCGGTCTTGTCGAACAGGACGACGTCGACGGTGCGCATCCGTTCCCGGGCCATCCGGTTCTTGATCAAGACCCCGGCACGTGCGGCCTGTTCGGTTGAAATCGCGATGACCAGCGGGATCGCCAATCCCAGGGCGTGAGGGCAGGCGATCACGAGCACGGTGACGGTGCGGGTAACGGCTTCCGGCAGGTTGCCCATCAGGAACCATGCAATGAAGGTGATGACACCTGCGATGGTCGCGAAATAGAACAGGAATGCCGCCGCCCGGTCCGCCAGTGCCTGAGCCTTGGATGATGAGGCCTGCGCTTCAGCAACAAGACGCTGGATCCCGGCGAGTGCGGTGTCTTCCCCGACGGCGGTGACCTGGACCCTGACAGTGTTGTCGGTGGCGACAGTTCCGGCAACCACAGAGTCCCCTGCCACCCGGAGGACGGTCTTGGATTCCCCGGTGATCATGGATTCGTCGAATTCGGCCTGTCCGTCGACTACTGTGCCGTCGGCCGGCAAGCGGGCTCCGGAGCGTACCAGTACAACGTCACCAGCTTGCAGGGCTGCGACGGGCACAGTTTCCACGCCCGCTCCAGTGATGCGTTCGGCCTCGTCCGGCAGCAGGGCCGCGAGTGCATCCAACGCGCCTTGGGCAGAGCCGAGGGCGCGCATCTCGATCCAGTGCCCGAGCAGCATGATGGCTACCAGCAGCGCCAGTTCCCACCAGAAGTCCAAGTCGAAGTTTCCGATCCGCAGGCTGGTCGCCCACGAAGCGACGAACGCAACGCTAATGGCCATGGCAATCAGCAGCATCATGCCGGGTTTGTGGGACTTCAGCTCGCTGAGTCCTCCCCTAAGGAACGGCTGGCCCCCGTAGAGGAAGATTACAGTGCCCAGTACCGGTGGAATCCAGGCGGATCCGGGGAACTCCGGAGGCATGTAGCCCAGAAGGTGGGCGAACATCGGGCTGAAAAACACCACTGGGACGGATAGGGCCAGAGTCAGCCAGAAGCGGTCCTTGAACATGGCCGTGCTGTGCCCGGCGTGCTGGCCGTGGCTATGCACTGCGTGGTCGTCCTGACCCCGCGCAGCGCCGTGGCCCTCATGGCCACCATGGCCACCATGGCCACCGGAATGGTCCTGATGTTCGCTGTGTTCTCCCGAGGTAGCTCCGGGTTGCTGGTGATGGTGGTTGGCGTGGTGTGGGTCAGCTTCGCCGGCCGGTGAAGCCGAATGGATGTGCTCTTTCATGTGTGCTCCTGCAGAAACGATGGCGCGCATCGCCCTCTCAGGCCGCGCAGGCCGTGACGCGTGGACTAGCGGGTGAGGGTGTAACCGGCGTCCCTGACAGCGTCATGGACCGCAGCCAATTCGGGGGATCCGGTAATCAGCAGGCGGGAAACTCCGCCGGCGACGAGCTCGATCGCGGCGGCGTCAACGCCGTGCACGTCCTTGACCGCGCGCTCGAGGCGGCCGACGCAGCCTCCACAGGTCAGCCCTTCTACTCCGAGTTCAACATCCGTTGAAGTGGGCGGAGCGACGCGCGCTTCCGTGGAGCAGCAACCGCAACCGGGGGACGTCGAAGTCAGCGGCAATTCAGTGCGGGAGGTTATTTGCATGTCAGTTCCATTCCTTTGCAGATGTGCGATGGAGTGCTGGGGTTGAACGGCTGTGAAAGAGGGAGAACCCTCCGGGACATACCACTTCACTGACAACACCATGAATATACCCCTAGGGGGTATATTCATGCAAGGTTCCCCAAGCGTAATACGCCTCTCTCCGAAGAGCCGCTTTGAGCACGCCCGTCCTGCGGCTCTTGAGCAGGTGAAGCCTTGGAGGCATCCTTGGAGGGAGAACGTGTTGGAGGCTGCGATGGACTCGTCAGACACAGGCGCACAGCCGGTGACACCGGCCGGGTTGCTGGCCTCGCTGGCTTATATCGACAACGTTGGATTCCACGGGATCGCAACGACTCTCACCGGCCCGGACCCAAAGATCGACCGGAACTGGGCTGCGTTGATCCGCAACGCACACATCGCCGTCGCAGCGACTACTTGGCCGGTGGACCTTCAGGCCGCTGCCGACCGGTTCACCCATGCGGCCGAAGAGCTGATCGCTGTCCTTGAAAGGCGTGACACGGCCGCCGTTGCCGAGCCTGCCAAGGAACTCCACATCGCCTACCATGCGCTGAGCGACGCAGGCTGGAGCCATCTTGCAGCGGCTGCGGGAATGAAGACCGAAGGCGACCACGACCACCACGGACACGGGCACTCCCACTAAAGACCGCCCCTGCGGCGGCTAGCTTCGCGTGGACAAAACCGCGTTGATCTGATCGCGGATCTCATCTCCGACTTGCTCGTCAGTGAGACCACTGTTGGCGGAAGAGCTCATGCTGACGAACATGATCGCCGAGATGACGCGGGCAATTTTCCCTGGGTCCCGAGCCGTCAATTGCTCATCCCGGCCCAACACCTCCGCGATGGCGGCTTCCGTGCGGATGGTCAGCGCAAGTGCCTCCGCATGGTGGGGTTCGGTCGGATCGCCGAAGACGATCTCTTTCAGGTAGGTCCGGCCGTTCTCGATCTGGACCCGGTTGCATTTGATGATGGGCCGGATGATCGCCATGATCCCGTCAAGGACAGCTTCTTCCTGTTCCGCGGCGGCGACGCCCGAGTTGAGCGCTTCGGCGTATTTGACGTTGTGGACCAGGAGAAGCAGCTCCGCCTTCGTCTTGGCGTACAAGAACAAGGTTCCCGATCCGACGTCGGCCTTTTCCGCCACTTGCTGGGTGGTGACCTCGTCTACGCCGTACTGGGTGAAGAGCTCGCGGGCCGCGGCGGTGATCCGGTCAAGCTTTTCCTGCTTATTCCGCTCACGTCGGCCAAGGGTCTGGGGCACAGCCTGCATTCAAATACCGTATCAGCGGCCTAGGAATTCGAGGGCGACGGGGACGAACTCCTGGTGGTACTGGAAGATGCCGCCATGCCCTGAATCCGGGTAGATGACCAGTTCACTGCCCGGAATCCGGAGGTGCATATCGTCGGAGAGCCGGGACGGAACCATGCGGTCGTTGTCGCCGTTGGCGATGAGTGTCGGCTGGGAGATCGCGCCCAGATTGGCCGGTTCTGAACGGCCCCACTTCTTGATGGCCTTCAGCTGCGTCTGGAAAGCGTTGGTTTTGATGGGTGCGTCCCGATTGGCGGTGCGCTCGTTGAGGCGCTGGATAAATGCCCTCGCGGCGGGCTTGCCCGCGGCATTGCGGTTGAAAAACAGAAATTCCTTCGGGTCCTGCCGGGTCAGCGTGGCTCGCAGGACGTCGTAGTAGGTGACGCGAGCCACCTTGTCGATGCCCTTCCCACCTGCAGGACCTGTGCCGGCAAGGACCAGCTTCCGCACCAACTCCGGGTATTTGACCACCAAAGCCTGGGCAATCATGCCTCCGAGCGAGAATCCAAAGAGGTCTACTTTCTCGT
Source organism: Paenarthrobacter aromaticivorans (assembly GCF_019038615.1). Lineage (NCBI taxonomy): Bacteria > Bacillati > Actinomycetota > Actinomycetes > Micrococcales > Micrococcaceae > Paenarthrobacter > Paenarthrobacter aromaticivorans. The sequence goes on along the minus strand of NZ_JAHOPC010000005.1, from coordinate 23,311 downwards.
ACCCGAGCGCTTTGATGAAGGTCGCCGCGTCCTCAGCCATCTCCTCGATGGTGCCCGGAACGTTGCCGGTTGTGGCACCGACACCCCGGTTGCTGAAGGTGATCACGTGGTGCTTCTCGGCGATGGGGTCGATGACGCGCGGATCCCAGTTGTCCATTGTCGCGGCGAGGTGGACCAGGAAAACGACGGGGATTCCACCCTTCTGACCCAGCTCACGGTAACTGTAGGTGACGCCGCCAGCGGTAACTGTGCTGACCGGCGCGTCCTTGTAAGCGGTGATGACTTTGCTCATGAGGTTTGTCCTGACTTGTTGATTGGCACTATTTGGTTGGCCTAGTGGCTGACGACTGTTTTGCCGCGGACGCCGCCCTTGTCCAGCTCGGCAAGGACGTCCGGCGTCTGGTCGAACGGGACTACCCGGCCGACGACGGGGCGGATTTCCCCGGCGTCGATGAGCGCGGCAATCTCCCGGAGCTGGCTGCCGTTGGCGCGCATGAACAGGAACTCGTAGGTGACGCCGAGACGACGGGCTTTACGCCGGATGCCCGCACTAATGAGTGCGACAGCGCCCTTCAACACGGCGTTCGCTCCGAGCTCTTGGGCAAAGCCGGGGTCCGGCGGGCCTGAGATGCCGATGGCCTTACCGCCCGGTTTGAGGACCTTCAGCGACCGCTCCAGATTCTCGCCGCCGAGGCTATCCAGAACGAGATCGTAGCCATGGAGGATCTCCGCAAAGTCCTCCGTCCGGTAATCAATCACCACGTCCGCCCCGAGCTCGCGGACAAAGTCCGCGTTTCCGGCGCTGACGGTCGTGGCAACGGCGGCCCCCAGGTACTTGGCCAGCTGGATCGCGATGGAGCCCACTCCCCCGGCTCCCGCATGGATCAGGACCTTCTGGCCCGGGCCAACTTTGCCGCGTTCAACGAGCGCCTGCCAGGCGGTCAAGGCCACCAGTGGAAGTGATCCAGCCTCGTCCATGCTGATCGACGCCGGCTTGATGGCAAGGTCCGCCTCGGCCACAGCGATCTGCTCAGCAAACGTGCCGATGCGGTCCTTGTCCGGACGGGCGAACACCTCATCCCCCGGCTTGAAGGACCGTACTTTGGCACCAACACCGACCACGACTCCGGCGAGGTCATTGCCAAGGATCAGCGGCAGCCTGTACGGGAGAACCTGCTTGAACTCCCCTTGCCGGATCTTCTCGTCCAACTGGTTCAGGCCGGCTGCCTTCACCTGCACCAGCACGTCATGTTCGCCAACTCCGGGCTCCGGAACGTCAACCTCTTGCAGGAGTTCTTTGTATTTGTTGAGGACGAAGGCTCTCATTGGTGCGCTCCCGATTAGATAACTGAGTTAACTCAATTCTGAGCATACTCAGTTCTTAAGTCAAGAGGGCCTGGGTCCGGAAGCCACCCGCCTCATGATCAACAGTGCCTCCCGGCCAAAAAGGCACGAAAAAAGGAGACACGTTGTGCCTCCTCACTTTCAATCTATACGGCACTGGGGGGCTTGCCGCAAGGCCCGGGGGTTGCTGCAAAATGGAGAGCCGACGCCGGGAGTACGCGCTGTTTCAGACGCGCGGTTCCGGCGCCATCAGCCCAGAAAGGAGCTGACAGCGTGCCTCTTACAACCAGCGCGTTCAACCTTCCCGAGCACCTCGCCCCCAAAGCGGATCCAGCACTGATTGCTGCCGATGAGCAGCACTTCGCAGCCATCGCTGAAAGCCTTGAGCAGACCATCTCCGAGCTGTCCGATCAGCTCGATGCCATACGCAAAGCCCCAAGCCGCTTCGGTCAGGAGGCCGTGGAGAAGGACGTTGAAACCCGCCGGCTAACCGGGAGGCTTCGTGCACTGCGTCGCTTCGGGCTGGACCTCTGCCTGGGTCGCGTTGTCCCCGCCGGCGACACGGAACCGCTCTACATTGGCCGACTCGGGCTCACGGACAGTGACGGCCGCAGGCTGCTTGTCGATTGGCGCTCCCCCGCCGCCGAGCCGTTCTTCGGAGCCACCCACGCCAACCCCATGGGCCTGGCAGCCCGACGTCGTTACCGCTGGACCCGCGGCCGGATCACCGACTACTGGGACGAGGCTTTCACCGCGGACCCGGCCACGGCAGAACTGCCCGGCGGCACCGCTGCGCTTGAAGATCTTTCGGCGTTCATCGCCAGCCTGGGCAGCAGCCGGTCTGCACGGATGCGGGACGTGCTGGGCACCATCCAAGCGGACCAGGACGCCATTATCCGCGCCTCTTCCCGGGGTGCTTTAGTGGTCGACGGCGGTCCTGGTACGGGTAAGACTGTGGTCGCCTTGCACCGCGCCGCGTATCTCCTTTACGCAGACCCCCGGCTCGGTCACCGCAGGGGCGGCGTGCTGTTTGTTGGCCCTCACCGGCCGTTCCTGGCGTACGTTGCAGATGTCCTGCCCAGCCTTGGTGAAGAGGGCGTGCAGACCTGCACCCTGCGGGACCTCGTGCCTGAGGGCGCCGACGCTGCCCTCGAGGACAACGAGGTTGCCGGCCTGAAATCTTCGGCGAATCTGGTGAAGGCGATCGAGCCGGCGGTGAGGTTCTACGAGTCACCGCCGAAGGAGGGCATGGAAGTCGAGACGCCCTGGGCCGACGTCTGGCTGAGCGCAGATGACTGGTCGGAGGCGTTCGACGTGCCGACACCAGGCACTCCCCACAATGAGGCGCGCGAGGAAGTCTGGGAGGAACTGCTCACCATTTTGGTGGACAAGTTCGATACGGACGAAGTTCCCGAGAACTTGCTTCGGCGGTCCTTTGCGCAGAATCCGGATCTGGTGGAAGCGTTCAGCCGGGCATGGCCGCTGCTTCATTACACGGATCTCGTGGCCGACCTTTGGCGGGTACCGGCGTACCTGCGTCTGTGCGCCCCTTGGCTCAGTGCCGATGAACTGGGAAAGCTTCAGCGGTCCGAACCGAATGCTTGGACTGTGTCGGATTTGCCCCTCCTGGACGCAGCCCGCCAACGGCTGGGCGATCCTGAGGCGTCCAAGCGAAGGCGACGCCAGAAGGCGGAAGCCGCTGCCGAGCGTGAGCTCATGGACCGCGTGGTGGAAGACCTCGTGGCTGCTGACGATTCCGAGATGCTGGTCATGTCCATGCTGCGCGGCGAGGACATGCAGGAGAAGCTCATGGACGACTCAGTGTTGATCGCGGACCCGGACCAGCTCGCGGGCCCGTTCGCCCATGTGGTGGTGGACGAGGCCCAGGAACTGACCGACGCCCAGTGGCAGATGCTCCTGCAACGCTGCCCGTCCCGGAGCTTCACGATCGTCGGTGACCGCGCGCAGGCCAGGCACGGATTCACTGAGTCCTGGCAGGAACGCTTGGAGCGCGTCGGGCTGAGCAACGTGAACCTGACGCATCTCAGCATCAACTACCGCACCCCCGAGGAAGTCATGGCCGAGGCCGAACCCGTCATCAAGGCCGCCCTCCCCGACGCCAACGTCCCCACGTCCATCCGCAGTAGCGACCTCCCGGTCATCCACGGATCCGTTGCAGACCTGGACTCAATCCTCACCACGTGGCTCGATGCGCACGCCGAAGGAATCGCTTGCGTCATCAGCAAGAACGACGCCGGACACAGCTCGCTCCCAGCGTCGCCACGCCTCCGCTTGCTTGCACCGGAACTATCTAAGGGACTGGAGTTCGACCTCGTAGTCCTCATTGATCCGGAGGATTTCGGTACGGGCATCGAAGGAGCCGTGGACCGCTATGTCGCGATGACCAGGGCCACCCAGCAGCTGATCATCCTCACTACGGCTGAGCGGACCCACGGCACCCGCTGAGGAACGCGAGCTACATCCCGGGGATCTCCTGCGCTTCGTGGACTTCGATCTCGCAGCCACCGGGCATGTTCAGGTGCGGGTGGACTTTGGCGAGCTCGACGGCGGCATCCATGTTGTCGGCTTCGATGATGCTGTAGCCCGCCACTTCACGCTGGCTGGGCGACGTGCTGCCATCGGAGGCCACGCGGACTCCGTTGGCCAGCGGCGTGCCGAAGTCCACCAGACGATCGCCCACCTTGGCACCCCAGGCGTTCCACTCCCCCATGACGGCTGCCATGTCATCCGGTGACGGCGGGGCGGCCTCTGCGGGGGTCATGGGTGCGTGATAGATGAAAACGAACTTGGACATGATGGTCCTTCTTTCCTGCTTTTGTTCTTGGGTTGAGGAGGGTTTAGAGGGTGACAGTGCGGCCGGTGAAGGCTACGAGCCGTTCCAGGCTGCTGGCTGTCTCCGCCGTCGGCTGCTCTGGCGCGAAGCTGCCGCCGGAGCGGACCTGCTCGGAGATGGTCTGCCGGGCAAGTTCCGTCACGTAATCGCTGACGACGTCGGACACCTCCACTTGCTGTCCCGTCGCCTTAGCGAAGTCCCAGGCATGGACGAGTAGTTCGAGGTTTAGGATTCCGGCAACCGTGGTTGCCGGCAATTCGGCGAAGCCCATATCGACGGCGCCTTCAAGGCCGCGGTTGCTGAAAGCTTCCAGCGCAGGCTGGGCAAGCTCAGCAATCCGCACCTCTGGGGGCGCGTCCTTGTGGTCCACGGGTGCTGCACCGAGCGCACGGCCGATGCCCTTCAGCGATCCGGCCAGGTGGTCCAGCAACTGGTTGACGTTGAAGTCCTCGCATGGCGTTGCCTTCGCTGTGTCTTCAGGCGTGACGTTGCGCAGAACGCCAAGAAGGATCGCCAAGGATGCATCAGCCGAGCTCAGCTGGTTGATGGGATCGGGTGCCCATGCCCAGTCGTCGCGGCCAGCGCCGTCCTTCGCTGAAGCCTCAGCCAGCAGACGATCCAGGTAGTGGTTCCAGCCCATCGCGTGGGATGTTTCCTGCTCCTCGGTGAGCCCCTCATGCTGGAAACGGAGGGAAGTACCGTCGGCGTCGGGCTCCAAAGTGATGCTAACGGTCGAGGCACCCGGCGGCAGATCGCCCCCGCCCTCCCAACCCCACGTGAAGACGACGCGCTTGCCCGGTTCGATTTCCTGGAAGGTTCCGGAGGCATTGTGGCCGGGAGTAACGGTCCAGCGGAAATCCCCACCGATCCGGAGGTCCACCCGGGCTGCGACCGTTTGCCAGCGCCGTAGTCGTTCGGGCTGGGTGATGAGGGCGAAGGCCTCGTCGGCTGTGACCGGCAGGTGGATGGTTTTATCGAAACTCATGTGCGTCCTCGCCTTGGAAGTTATTAGTAGTCGGGATGTTGTTGATGCTGGTTGCCCCGCCGTTGGGCAAGAGCGGCGGCATCGGATGCAAGGAGGTCCAGTTCGTTGGTCCAGAACTGCGAAACAAGATCACGGAGTCTGCCCATCCCCTGGGGATCGAGTCTGTAGTACCTGTTTCTCCCTTCCTTGCGGGCCATCACCAAGCCCGCTTTCTCCAACAACAACAGGTGCTGTGAAACCGCGGATCGGCTGACGTCGAAATGAGCCGCCAGATCGCTGACCGCCTGTTCGCTGCCCGCCAGGAGGTGAAGCAGCCGACGCCGATTCGGCTCGGCAGCTATCTCCAGGGCATCCAACACAAATAATACGTTAGTAATCACTAACGCATTAAGCAAGGGGATTGACCTTGTGGGCGGCCAGCAGCATGAACTGGGCCAGGTTCTGCCGCAAACCAAGCAGAGCCCTTGTCGAACCGGTGGTGTGGCGGGGAAATGTTCTGCCGGGCATTGCGGGCATGTAGGAGGCCCGGGCAGGAGGGGATCCTGCCCGGGCGGTCTTGAGGTTTACGTGCCTGGTTAGGCTGCGGGCACGCTGTTCTTCCACGCGCTCCAGGCCGCGTAGCTGCCGTCGAGTTCGACGACGTCGTACCCGGCGCGGCGCAGGGCGCTGGCGGCCACGGAGTTACGGACGCCCGACTGACAGTACGTCACGATGGTGCCATCGGCGGGGAGCTTGTCCAGGTGCCACATCACGCGGCCGCCACTGAGCTGGTAGGAGCCGGGGATGTTGCCCCCGATGTGCTCGCTGCGGTTGCGCACATCCAGAACCATGGCCGGGTCGAAATCCTTGAGGTCTTCGGCCCGGATCAGCTTGGGCGTGAACGTGGGAAGGCCTTGGATGCCGGTGACGTAGCCGGCGACGTTGTCGATGCCCACGCGTATCAGGTGGTCCCACATGTCCTGTGCCTGTTTCTGATCCCGGGCCAGCAGCACGAGAGGGTTCTTGTCAGTCTCCGGGTTGACCACCCAGGCGCCAAAGCTGGCAACGGACTTGCCGGCGGGGATGTTCAGGGACCGGACAACAGTGCCCTCGTGGACCTCGTTGTTGGAGCGGGTGTCGATGAAGGTCAGGGTTTCAGCAGCCAGTCCCGCCGCGACGGTGTCGGTTGACAGCTCCGGCAACGGGGAGCGTTCGCCCAAAACGGCAGGGCCTTCGCGGTTTTCGCGCTTCATCCGGCCGAAGTAGGCGTGCGCGTCGGGCTGGCCGTCGAGGAGTTCGTCGATGAAGCCCTGTTCATCGTTGGCGGCGAGGTATGGGCCCCACCAGGCGTAGAGACGTTCGTAGCCCACGGTGGATGACGGAATGGCGCCGAGGGCCTTGCCACAGGCACTGCCTGCGCCGTGGGCGGGGTGGACCTGGACGTAATCCGGAAGGGTCAGGAACTTTTCCCGCAGGCTGGCGAAGAGCTGCTTGGCCCCTTCGAAGCGCGTGTCGATGCCGCCGGCTGCTTCGTCCAGCAGGTCCGGCCGGCCAAGGTCGCCGGAGAACACGAAGTCTCCGGAGAGCAGGTAGCCGGGCTGGTCGCTGAATGCGCCGTCGGTCACCAGGAAGGACAGGTGCTCCGGGGTGTGGCCCGGAGTGTGGAGGGCCTTGATGCTGATGTTGCCCAGGGTGATGGTGTCGCCGTCGTAGAGCCGCTCGCCGTCGAACCCGTACTGCCAGTCCGCGCCGCCCTCGCCGGAAACATAGATAGTGGCGCCGGTGGCTGCGGCCAGTTCGCGGGTGCCGGAGAGGTAGTCGGCGTGGATGTGGGTTTCGGTGACGGCCACGATCTTCATGCCGTTCTTCGCGGCCAGGTCCTGGTAGACGGCGATGTCGCGGCGGCCGTCCACCACGATGGCTTCACCTTTGGCCTGGCAGCCAATGACGTAGCTGGCCTGCGCGAGGTCTTCGTCGTAAATGCGCTCGATAAGCATCTGGTGCTCTCCTTCAGTGAAAGGGGATTTGGAGGTTGTTCTGAAACGAGTTTGGATACCCTGCGGGGTCTCATGTAGCCGGAGCTATGGGCATGCTCGACCCAGGGGTCAGGTGTGCTCGTGGCCAGCACCGGCGCGGAGCTTGTGGTTTCGTTGTGGGTTGTTAGCGGACGGGTTCGCCGGCTTGGCGCCAGGCGGCCATGCCGCCGCGCACGGAGTAGGCGTCGTACCCCTTGTCGGCGAGGAGCCGGGCGGCGGACGCGGAGCGTACGCCGGAGGCGCAGATGGCTATGACCGGTCCGGTCTTCTGGATCCCGGAGGTGTTGGTTTGCAGCCGGTCCAGGGGAATGTGCTTGGCCTGCTGCGCCCGGCCGGTCCGCCACTCCTGGGTAGACCTGACGTCGAGGAGTGTGGCGCCAGCGGTCAGGAGTTCTTTGGCCTGCGCCACCGAAACGGTCTTGTATGGCTTGTTGAAGGCCTTCTTGAGGGAGTCGATCAGTCCCATGGTGTTCTCCTGTCGGGTTGAGTCAGGCGGTGACGGTGCCGGCGGTGACCCATGCCGCGACGGCGAAGATGAGCACCGCGAATGAGATGCGGATGTGTTTGTCGTGCAGCCGACGGGCGAACCGGGCCGCGACGATGGACCCCAGGACAGCAGGGACCGCGAATGCCAGGGTGGTGGCCCAGTCGATGGTGTAGCCGGCGGCGTGAGCGCTAAAGCCGGCGGCGGAGTTGACGACGATGATTGCCAGCGAGGTGCCGATGGCCTGTTTCATGCGCAGACCCAGGAAGATGGTCAGTGCGGGTGTGATGAGGAAGCCGCCGCCCACGCCGAGCAGTCCGGTCAGGAACCCGACAAGCAGGCCCACTCCCACGGCCTTCGGGGCGCAGGACCGGAACGCCCGGTGTGGCCCGGTGCTGCAGGATTCCTCAGTTTCGCGGGATTTCATGAGCATACGGATGCCCGCGGCCACCATGATCACGGCGAACGCCAGCATCAGGATGTTGGGATCCAGCAGCTTGCCCACGGCCGCGCCGGTCCAGGCTGCCGGGATCCCGGCAGCCCCGACCAGCGCGATCACGGGCCAGTTCAGGCCCTCGCGGATCCGGGGCAGCAGGGCGGCAAGCGAGGATACGCCCACTACCACCAGCGAGGTGGGAATGGCCTGGGCGGGGCTCATGCCCACGGCGTACACCAGGGCCGGCACGGCGATGATGGACCCGCCGCCGCCCACAACACCCAGTACGACGCCGACGACGAGCCCCAGACCCAGGGCCGGGATCATGCCGCGGCGTCCTCTACGGCCGTCTGTGCGGGAAGTTGCAGGATGGCGCTTTCGCGAGTGGGTTCCTTGGTTGCCTTGTTCCATGGCAATGCTGAGATGGCTTTGCCCATGGCGCAGGTGTTGGTCGCGGCCGAGAAGGTCAGGCCGGCGCCGATAACGCCGGCAACCGTCCTGATTTTTGGGGAGACGAACTTGCCGCCGGCAAGGCCCAGCATTACGAGGGAGCCTGCCACCAGGCGGACCTGTCGTTCGAGGTCCCAGCGGCCCTTGCCCTTGACCACGTCACCGCCGGCAGCAGCGAACCCGGGTGCCCCGCCGGTGAGCACGTAGGCGGTGTCGATTCCGGCCGAGGCGAGGCGTTGGCGTGCCTGCTCGGCGCGGACGCCGGACTGGCACACCAGGACAACACGGGAGCCCAGCCGGGCTGCGAGTTCGTCGGTGTGCTCGGACAGCAGCGGAAGCGGCACGTTGTAGGAGCCGCGGATGTGCATGGACTCGAATTCGGCAGCGGAGCGGACATCAATGACCACGAGATCCTGGTGTTCTTTGATCCAGGACTGCAGAGCCTCGGGAGCGAGTGCGGTAACGGCTGACGCCGGGTAAGAAGAAGTCATGACTGGCCTCTCGAAAGGGGTCGGGTGGATACCCCACCGAGTATTACAGATACCCCCGGGGGTAGTCAAAACACCCGCAGGGGTATAGGCTGGAGTGAAAGCTTCAGACGCCCCCTCCTTGGAGAGACCCATGCAACTCAATCCCTCAGAACTGACCCCCGTCATCAACCGACTAAAGCGCGCACAGGGGCAGCTCGCCGCCGTGACCCGCATGCTCGAAGAAGGCCGGGACTGCAAAGACGTCGTCACCCAGCTCGCCGCCGTATCCAAGGCACTCGACCGGGCAGGGTTTGCAGTTATCGCCACCGGGCTTGAGCAATGCATCGTCCAGCAGGACGCGACCATGGACAAGAAAGAACTGGAAAAGCTCTTCCTATCCCTGGCCTGACCACCCCCGCCGGGGCAACGCTTTACCGTCATCAGCGGGCCCTCGCCGACCGCGAGAGCACGACGATGTAGCCGGGTTCATGAATGGCGCAGAGCGGTGTCGGATCCTTCGGTGCAAGTCGAAGATCAGATCCCCCTCGCCGAGCTGGCACGGGAGTCGAGGAGTCACCTGCGCACGCTTGAACGCTGGCACGGGGCGGTCCAGGGGCAGCAGAAACCATCGCGTTCATCGAGCGCCTGAAACCGGACCGTCCACGCATTAAGCAAGGGGCCTTGGCCTAGTGCTTCCCCTGGGACAACTCCCGCTTGCGGGAGTTGCGATGCCGCGGCCCCCTCCCACGCCGTCGTCGTTGCAACAACGCAGAGAGTGGCAGCACCAAGCGGGAAGCCACCACGGCGGCGAGAGCAACCAGAGTCACAAGAACGGCAATGGTGACCAGCAGCAGCCACAGTTCGGGCATGGGCGAGCCACTAAGAATTTCCGGGGTATTTTCGAGTCCAAGCATCTACTTCTCCTGCAATCCGGGGCGTAACTATTGCAGTGGTGAGTACGAGTGAATGCCGGAACGTGTCGCGGAAGGCCCGATTCTTTGCGTCGGTTGTTTTATCGCGTGTCCGCAGTGGGCTTCCGCCACATCACGGCGAGCACCAACACCAGCACGTTCAAGCCCAGCATCACTAGGACCATGAGTCCCCAGTTCGCTTGGTTCACGCCCGAGCCATATAGAACGCCAATCAGCACAGTGGCAGTGATCGCTCCGAGGTAACGGCACGTCTGGAAGATTCCGGCAGCTACACCTCGTTCTTCCGGGCGGGCCGAAACGTAGAGCCCTTGGTTCGAGGCCGTGCTCACCATTCCGTAGGGTATGCCCATCATTGCAGTCAGCACGAACACCAACGGCGCCCACAGCGACAACGTGAGCGCGCCAAGACCCGCTGCAGCGACAGTCAGAACCAGCACGCCTGTGATCAGGACGGAACGCACGCCGAACCGCTCCATCAGCCGCACCGTCAGTGGCGTCACCACAACCGACAACGCCGCAAGGGGCAGCATCAGCAGGCCCACCACCCCGGCGTCGTAATGGCCTGCCTCCTGCAGCAACTGCGGCAGTCCGAAGAAGGCAAAGTAGTAGACGCCGCTGAAAACAATGAACAGCAAATACACCAGCAGCAACGGCCGGTTCCTGCCCAGCAGGCGGAGGTCCAGGAACGGCGGCCGGAAGTGCAGCTCGCGCCAGGCGAAGAGCGCGCCGATCACTGTCGCAGCACCCAGGAGCCACCAACGGTAGGCCGGCATCACGTTGAGCAGCGCCATCATGGCGAGCATGAGCGACATAACGAATGCGAGGATTCCGGGGATGTCGGAGTCGCGGATCAGCGCCGATAGCTTGCCCGTTTCGCGGCCGGAGTCAGCTGGCGCAGCCTTGTGCACCACAACGAGTGCAACCAGCGCGATTGGCACGTTGATCGCGAACAAGGCCTGCCAGCCGACCAGGCTCACCAACAAACCGCCCACCACCGGACCCACGGCAGCGGCCGACGTGTTTGCCATCTGGATCCTGCCCAGCGGCCTCGTCGACGGCAAATTGGCGAGCTTGCTCAGCTGGGTGACCATCACGACGGCCGAGGGATATGCGGTCGCAGTCCCCACAGCCATCAGCGCGCGGGCCACACACACCAGGGCGAAGCTGGGAAGGAACGGTGCGATCGCGCAGGTGACCGCCACCAGGGCCATGCCGAACGTGAACAACCGGCGAGGGCCGAAGCGGTCAGCGAGCCTGCCCATGAGCGGCTGTCCGGCCGCGGAGGCGAGGTAAAACGACGTGATCACCCAGGTGACCTTGGCGACGTCGAGCGCGAAATCCTCCCGCAGGACCACCAACGCCACCGCAATCATGGACGAGTTCAGCGGGTTCAGCGCCGTCCCGAGGCTCAGTGCAGCAATCGCGAGGCCGGGCCGGGGTCTATTCGTCGTCACTCACCCAAGTCTGCTCCATAGTTGCTTCGGGTTACGAAACGCGTTCGCGGGGCGGACATTCCAGGCGGGCCCTACTCCTCGAAGTGCGTCGTAACCTTCCCGGAGGACACGGCGGCGATGATCGACTGGGCCAAATGCCGCAGCTTGATGTTCCGATTGCTGGAGGCAGTCCTCAGGATGGTGAACGCTTCTTCCTGGCTGCAGTGGTTCTGCGCCATGATGGCGCCCACCGCCAGGTCGATCACCGTGCGCGATTGCATCGCCGCGGCAAGATCATTCCGCGCATCGCTGAGTTGCGCGATCTTCAGCGCGAGGCGTAGCGACTTGGCGGCGTGCGATGCGAACACCTCGGCGCGTTCCACGTCATCCTCGCTGAATGCATGGGTCCGCTCTGAGTAGAGGTTCAGGGCAGCTCGGGTATCTCCCTCGACCAGCAGCGGCACGCTCAGGATGGACCGAAGCCCCTGATGGGAGGCGGCCTGCACATATTCCGGCCAACGGTGTTCGCGAAGAAGGTCCGGGACCAGCACGGAGGTCAGCTTGTCCATGGCCGTGAGACAAGGCCCTTCGAAGGCGTTTTGGAGTTCGTCCATGACGCGGGCCCGGTCATCACTGCTTGCGGCGGTGGCTGACTTCTTGCGCCGAAGGACTGTGATGCCGCAATAAACAGCGGTGTTGCGGTGTGAGAGGCTTTCTGCCGAGAAAGAAGCCAGATCGCCGAGAAAAGCCTCGACGTCTTCGCTACCCAGGACGAGGTCCAGAAAATATCCATTCTGGAGAGCTTCCTGCTCGGGGCGGGGGTTGACCATGTGGCACGTTCCTACTGACTGAAAAGCGTCCCCAGCAGACAGCAAAGGAGCGAATATCGCCGCCCTCTGCAAAACGGTCTGAAGACACCATATCGTTCAACGATCAACGGTACAAAGTGCGGCACGACATGCGTTAACCAGCAGATTCATGAACCAAATCGGACCCGGTTTGTCAATCCGGGCAGGGTGTCACATCGAACAGAAAGTAAGTAGGCTTACTTTATTATCCGAGTCCGGACACCGGACGATTCGTGCAAAGGAGAACATCTGATGGGCGTTGAAGACAGCATCCGCAAAGCCGCCGAAAACGCGATGGAAGACCTGGCTAGCACGTCTGATCCCGTTGACAAAGGGCAGGTTCCGGAGCCGAACGAGAAGGATGACGACATCCAGGTCCGCTCCTCCATCAGCGAAGGTTCCAACGCGATGGACTCCGAATCGCCTGACAAGGCTGCTCAGACAACCCCGCGTCACAATGCGACTGCGAGCGACGCCGGCGAACGCCAGAACGAGCCAGGTCTCGACGCCGGTGCTGGCCAACGCATGGAAACCGACGACAACCTTCCGGCCTCCACGGGCGACGTCCCCGGACCCGCAGGTCTGCCGGATGGCACCCCGGACGAACTCCGTGCAGACCCTTCCGAAGGTGACCAGGACCCGTCGACGAGCATGGGTCGAGGCTAATTGGAGGGCGCTTTGGCCTAGCCCTGTGGCTTCCTGACCTTGTTCGGGCCGAGTTCAACTCTTCTGCAGCCTATTTGGGTTGCAAAAGGGCTGCCTTGGATTCAAAGAAGGTCGGGAAGCCACAGCCTTGCGCTTAGGTTGCAGGGGACGCAGTGGAACCCCGCACTACAAGCTCCGTTCCGAGTTCGATCCGCTGCGGCAATTCCTCGTCACCTTCAAGATGCCGTAGTAGCGCCCGCATGGCCGTCTCAGCCATCTGCACCACGGGCTGGCGGACCGTGGTCAGCCCAGGTTCGATCCATTCAGCGGCAGGGATATCGTCGAAGCCGATGATCGAGAGATCTTCCGGAATACGCAGCCCGGCAGAACGAGCGGCACGGTAGGCACCGAGGGCTTGGGCATCGTTGCCCGTGAAGATGGCTGTGGGCCGGTTATCCAGGGCCAGAAGAGTCTCAGTTCCCCGGGCGCCGGATTCCGTGGAGAAATCACCGGGCACCATCAACGAAGGATCCGCGTCGACACCGGCCCGGCGGAGCGCAGCCAAGTAGCCGTCCTCGCGGGCCCCGCTGCACTGAAGGTCCTCGCGGCCGCCGATCATGCCAATACGCTTGTGACCGAGTTTCAAGAGGTGCTGGGTTGCCGAGAAGGCACCGTCCCAGTTTGCAGCACCAACAGTCGTGAGGTCCGGGCCTGGCTGGCCTACGGGATCGATTAGGATCACGGGGATTCCGAGCGCCTTGATGCGCTGGATCTGCTTCGAGTCCAGTTCGTAAACCGCCAGTATCACGCCGTCGGACTTCCGCTCGGCGAGGTTCGCCAGCCACGGCCGAATCCGTGATCCGTCCAGGGACAGGCTGCTGACCACCGTGCCGTATCCGGCTTCCTGGGCAACGCGCTCAACGCCCTCAATGATTTCGCACGCCCACTCCGAAGCCATGCCTGGGAACACAAGATCCACCAGACCGGCCTTCTTGCTCCTTTTGGCCGGCCGACGGGCGTAGTCCCGCTTGGCGATGATTTCTTCCACCCGGGCGCGCGTTGCCGCGGCGACATGGGCATGCCCGTTCAGGACTTTGGAAACCGTGGGTACGGACACTCCGGCTTCCCGGGCGATCTCGCCGATCGTCGCCCGCCCAGAGTCCTGCTTGGTCACCATGGAACGCACCCCTTTCGGCCGGGATCACCTCCCCGCAGCAATAGTTTCGGAAAGTTCCCAGGCTTGGATTCGGCCGCACATGCCGTAAATCCTGCGGGTTTTCCGTTCGCCTATCGTAGTCCTCGAGTCTTGCAAGTAGAAACTTTCCATGGACTCGATAGAGTCCAGATTGTCCTTGGTAAGCCCGGCCTGACGCGCCGCTCCATCGTCCAAATAGCCGCGCCACGTTCCGGCCCTGCCACTCACCAATCGAACAGCCGCGGCATGAAACCCGGCCAGTGCGGAAACTCCGGATGTGATGACACCATGCTTCAACTCCAGATAGCCCTCCAAAGCCAGGTCACGACGACGACGCGCAGCCGCCTCGGCAGCCGCATCACCGCCGTCGGCGTCCCTTGACGGAAGCGAAGCGGCGCGCGAGTACGCGTCGACGTCCCCTAAATGCTCTGGCGGGAACGTCATCACCGCATCGCCGTTTTCAGGCAGCCCGGCATTCTGCATGACAATGAGCACCCTGAGGTTCCCGGAATCGTTGATGGCGCGGTGCACAGTTCCGGGCGTGAACCAGACCACCACGCCTGGCGTCAGCGGCGTAACGGTGAAGCCGCGCGAATCCAGGGTCTCCAGACGGCCGGTTCCTTCCACAACTACGTATGCCTCCGTCGACGCCGTGTGCACGTGAGGGGATCCCCCGGCCATGCCGTCCTGACTTGGCCAGTTGTAGATGCTCACTTCTGACACTGCAGTCGCGCCGGGAAATGAAGTGCACACTAGGCCCAACCATCCAGTGCGTCGCGAGCTGCGCCGGCGAGCGCACTGGCCGAGTCTGCATCGATGTCGCCGTCGGAGATCACGACGGCGTACCTGTACTTGAGCGGTTCGCCGACCTTTAGCGGGACTACTTCGCTGAAGAACGGAGCCGAACCCAAGCAAGCGAACATCGATGAGCGGGCGAACCATTGGTTGGGCGCACCCGCGTTGGATTGGTCCTCCACGAACATGACGGTTGACTTCCGGCAGGTGACGTCGTGTTGGCCGGTGAACGCGATCCATGGTGATCGCGTGCCCATGAACTCGTCGGCTCCGGTGCCGGCTTCAGAGCGGAACTCCCCGCCTGTGAAGGACCTCGGACCGCGCCAGAACAGACCGCCGTACCCGGCGTTGTCCCTGCCTTCCGTGGTGGGGCTTCCGAGACCGATCTCAGCGCCCGAAACGTTGGTCATCTCCGTTTCGAATAGGAGCGCCCACGAGTTTCCGGATGGCAGCAATTGGATGGCGAAGCGGCGCTGCTCGCGGATGAGTGGCGTGCCTTGTTGGCCCGGTTCTGTTGGCTGTGAAGTCCAGAGCAAATCCTCAGCGGCGGTAATCGTAGACGCCGATTCCTCGATGTAACTGAAGGTTTCATGGTTCATGGCCCCGTTGTTGTCCAGGTTCGCGTAGCCGGTCTCGCGGGTGTAGGTCGCACCACCCCAGAAGTTGTGCTCTCCCACATTCGGCAACGCCCAAGAGAGTCCCTTGTGCCAGACGTGGTCCCACGGACGGGAGATGGTTACCTCATCGCCTTCCAAGGTGGTGAGGGGATGGAAGAAGGGACGCGGGCTTTCATATTGATCGTCAGTGGGACGGTATGTATAGCTCGCAATGTCCTGGCCGCCCGCCGTGAATGTCAGGGAACGGCCGTCGTCGGCATAACTGAGCGTGGTGGTCTGGGCGGTCTGGGCTGAGGTGGTCATGGATTCTCCGTTGATTCGGGTCGGGTTCAGGAGCGGGCCGTGGAGGCCAGGACGCGGCTGCCGCGGCCCTCTCCATCCATGCCTGCGTAGAAAGCGTGGCCGGGAACGATCTCCCCGCGCCGCACCGGCTTTCCGGTGAACGCGGAGGCGTAAATTGCGGCAGCGAACTCAAGTGTCTGCCTCGCTGAGTCCGCGCCCGCTGGAAGCGGGAGTCCGGCGTCGAGCGCGTCATACATGGCCAGGAATTGTGCCGAGTGGCCGCTGCCTCGTTCCAAAGGTTCGGCAGTCCAAGCAGCCGTCACTTGGTCCTCATGGCCGGGTGCCGCAGTGATGGTCCAGTCCTTGGTGCCGTAGCCGTACAGGTGACTGAGCTCGATGGTGGCGAACTCGCAGTCGACGCGGATATCCGAGGTTTCCCGGGGCGAGAGCAGGGAGTTGATGACCGTTGCAGCAGCGCCATTTTCGAAGCGAACCAAGGCAGCCGAGAGGTCCTCGGTTGACGTTGCCCGGGCCTGGCGCGAGGCGATGGCAGTGACTTCTTCCCACGGGCCAAGCAGGTGCAGGAGGAGATCGAACTGATGGATGCCGTGGCCCATGGTCGGACCGCCGCCTTCGGCCTTCCAGGTGCCGCGCCATGGCAGGTCGAAATACTCATCCGGCCGGTACCAGAGGGTATCGCAGCGGGCAACGAGCGGACGTCCGAAGGCGTTTCCGCCGATCAAGGCGCGTGCTGCGGCCGAGGCATCACCAAAGCGGTGTTGGAATACGCAGGAGAACTGCGCACCGCCTTGGGCTTCGGCGTTGTTGAGGCGATCGAAGTCCGCAAGGCTGAGGGCTGGCGGCTTCTCGGACAGGACATGCACACCTGCTTCGAGGCATTCGATGGCTTGATCGATGTGCATCATCGGCGGAGTGCAAAGGTGCACGATGTCCGGTTTGGCTTCGGCGAGCAGGTCCGTGAGGCTTTGGTATCGGCCAGCGATTCCATGTTCATTGGCAAAAGCCTGCAGCCGCGCGTCGTCGACGTCGCATGCAGCCACCAGCTCTGCCCTGTTATCGGTGCGGGCCAGGTTGGATGCGTGCACAGCCGCGATCCCACCCGTTCCCACGATGGCCACTCTGTACGTCTGCATATGAGGGTTCTCCCATAATTTTTGGCTTGGATAATGTCCGAAAGTTTCTGATCTGTTGTGGTGCAAACTACCCGCTTGCGCACCGCACTTCGTCAACGCTATGAAGAATCTGCTCGTAAATCAACACTTTTTGTCCCTAGAAAGTACTTCTAAGTTTCTGATAGTTTCTAAAAATCGCCAATCAACCCAAGGAGAAGCCTGTGAGCAGCGGCGCCGCTGAACAGCAAGCACTTGCCCGCGTCCCCGGTCCGGACGTCGTGGAACACCTCATCAGCGAAATGACCTTGGAAGAAAAGCTCGCCCAACTGGTAGGCGTTTGGGTCAACGCATCCAGCGACGGCGATTCCGTGGCACCCCTGCAGAGCCAGATGGCAGGCGATACGCGTTCCTGGGGCGAGGTCATCTCCCACGGGCTGGGCCAGATCACGCGCATGTACGGCACCGTCCCAGTGGATCCATCCGAAGGCGCCCGGCGACTTGCCGCCGCACAGGAACAGATCATGTCAGCCTCCCGATTCGGCATCCCTGCGCAGGTGCATGAGGAATGCCTGGCCGGTTTGGCGGCGTGGAAGGCAACAGCTTTCCCGGTCCCACTGGCGTGGGGTGCCACGTTCAACCCAACTTTGGTCCGTGAAATGGCAGTCAGGATTGGCTCATCGATGCGAAGCTTGGGCGTCCATCAAGGCCTTGCACCCGTGCTCGACGTCGTCCGCGATTTCCGGTGGGGCCGCGTTGAGGAAACCATTGGCGAGGACCCCTACCTGGTGGGCACGATCGCTACCACCTACGTCCAGGGGCTCGAATCCACCGGTATTGTGGCCACCCTCAAGCACTTCGTGGGCTACTCGGCGTCGCAGGCAGGCCGCAACCACGCCCCCGTCTCGATGGGGCCGCGCGAACTCGCCGACGTTATGCTGCCGCCGTTTGAAATGGCGATCCGCCACGGCGGGGCCCGTTCCGTAATGCACGCATATACCGACGTCGACGGCGTACCTGCCGCCGCGAACCATGCCCTCCTCACTGGGCTGCTTCGTGAGGAGTGGGGTTTTGCCGGCACGGTAGTGGCCGACTACTTTGGGGTCGCGTTCCTGGACGTCACGCACGGTGTGGCGGCCGATTCCGGTGACGCCGCGGTGCTGGCGCTGCGGGCCGGCGTCGACGTTGAACTTCCAACTGTCAATTGCTTTGGCGGGCCGCTGGCCGCACGCGTTCGCGAGGGTGCCGTGGACGAATCCGTTGTCGACTTGGCACTTCGACGAGTTCTGACCCAGAAGGCCGAGCTGGGTCTTTTGTCGCCGGACTTCTCGGCAACGCCCACTGCACTTTCCGGCCCAATCGAACTGGATCCTGCCGAGGATCGGGCCTTGGCCCGTGAGCTCGCGGCGCAGTCGCTGGTGCTGCTGAGCAACCGACCATTTGCGGGTTCGCCGGCTTTGCCACTTTCCGGTTCGGAAACGCTCGGCATTGTTGGACCGTTGGCTGACGACCCCTTCGGCATGCTGGGCTGCTACTCCTTTGATGCCCACGTGGGGGCTTCCCATCCGGACGTACCGATGGGCATTTCCGTACCTACAGTTGCTGGCGTCGCTTCCTCGCGCTTCCACTCCGTGGTGAGTTCCGTGACAGGGAATTGTGAGTCAGCCACTGAGGCTCAGATTTCCGCAGCCTGCGAGGTCGCCGCCTCCGTTGATACCTGCGTCGTGGTGGTTGGCGACAACGCCGGGCTATTCGGCCGGGGCACGTCAGGTGAAGGAAACGACGCCGCCGATCTCCGCCTCCCCGGGGACCAGCACCACATGCTGGACCGGGTCCTCAGCGCCTGCGCCGAATTCGGGACCCGTTCCGTGGTGGTGGTACTCAGTGGCCGGCCGTATGCACTTGGCGACTTCGTGGAACGCGCCGATGCGATGGTGCAAGGCTTCTTCCCAGGCGAAGAGGGCGGCGAGGCAATCTGGGACGTGCTGACCGGCGTCGTCAATCCCTCCGGAAAGCTTCCCGTTTCTGTACCCCGCTCCCCCGGCGGACAACCAGGAACCTACCTTCACTCTCGGTTGTCCGGACCTACCGAAGTCAGTGCGCTGGACCCATCTCCGCTGTTCGGCTTCGGGCACGGTTTGTCCTATACGAGCTTCGAGCTCTCAGACCACCAATGCAGCGCTCCCGCGATGACGACGGCGGACTCGGTCACCATCAGTTGTACGGTGTCGAATACCGGTGCGCGCGCTGGCGCTGAGGTAGTGCAGCTGTACTTGGAGGACCCGGTGGGCGAGGTTGTTCGTCCCGTCCGCGAGCTCATCGGTTACGCCCGGGTGGAACTGGGAGCCGGCGCATCCGGCGTCGTGGACTTTCTTGTCCACGCCGACCGGACATCCTTCACTGGGCTGGACCTTGCCCGTGTGGTGACGCCTGGCTTAGTAAAGCTGCATATCTCCACGTCCAGTACCTGTGATGTCCAAACCCATGAGGTGATCCTGCATGGGCCGCGGCGCGTTGTTGGGTTTGAACGGGAGATGCTGACGCCGGTGGAGGTGCGGGTATTGGACTAATTGCCGTCTGTAGGCTGTGAATGTGCTCCCACTTTCCACTCCCAGACTCCGGTTCCGAGAGATGACGCCGACTGATCTTGAGGCTATGGCCGACATGCTCGGCGATCCTCACGTCATGGCGTACTACCCCGCGCCGAAGTCGCGCGAAGAAGCTGCGGCTTGGATCGCTTGGAACGAAGCCAATTACGCCCGCGACGGATACGGGTTGTGGATCCTGGAAACGCACGACGGCGGTTTTGTGGGCGACTGCGGGTTGACCTGGCAAACAGTAAATGGGCGCCGCGAGCTGGAGGTCGGCTACCACGTGCGATCGGACCTCCAGGGGCGAGGCTACGCCAAGGAAGCTGCCCAAGCCTGCGTTGATTTTGCACGGGACGAGGCTCGGGTGGAACGTCTAGTGGCCATCATCCATCCCGACAACATCGCCTCCCGGCGGGTGGCCGAACACATCGGGATGACCCATATGGAAGACGACCTCGCGGGCTCGATTGTTCGGACAGTGATGGGGATTGAGCTGAACTCAGGGGCTTCCTGACCTTGTTTGAGCCCAGCTCAGTCCTTCTGCAGCCTAATTGGGTTGCAGAAGGCCCCTCTTGGATTCAAAGAAGGTCGGGAAGCCGCACCCTGAGCGTCAAGCGATCCGTGCGTCTGTGTCAGGATCTTGTCGCGCGCCGAGCATTCCAGCGATTCTGCCTTCGAGAGCAGCAACGGTCGCCTCCGGAAGGACGATCAGGCCATCCAGTTCCTTGCGCGCACGCTTGTACGCCGTCTGCCGTTCTGCCGGAGTAGCAGCGGAGTCTTCTGCGATACGTAGCAGCTTCCTTGCAGTTGCCAGTCTTTGACGTTCCGGGCCGGTGAAGTTGCTGTCCTTGATGCGTCTGGCTTCGCGTTCGGCCACATCGAAAGCAAGTTCGAAGCTGTGGACAGCAGCACGATACTCAGCCAGCCGGGCCGGCGTCGTTATGTCCTGCGGCGTGGCCGGGCGCAGTCCGTCCGCTTCCTTTTTGGCGCGGAGGAAGGCTACCGTTAGCGGCTCGCGAACGTCAGTCATCAATGGGTAATCGATGAGCTTCCCAACGTCCAGTTCGTAGTCCAGCCACTTATGGTTCACGGCATCGTGCGTGGCCATCAGCGAGACAACCTCGGCTTGGTTGGCCTGCTCGTGCACCGCAAGCTGGTTCTTCAGCTTGTACAACTCCACCTTTCGGCGATGGCGCTCCTCACTGGCTTTGGACCACGATCTTGCCCACCCACCGGCCATCCCGCCAAGGGGGAAAATGAGCCACCAGTAACTGCCAAGGAAGTCGAAGAGGGGTTCCACAGGTTCATCCTCCCACTTCCAGGCCCACCTCGTCCGTGGGCTTAGGCTGAGTCAGCGGCGCGTGAGCATGAGAGATTCTTATTCTCAACCCGTTTATTGATAAGCCAGCCTGTATCACTCGATAGGCTCCTTCCTGACCAGCTTTTTCCTTTGGAAGGACACACATGCCAATCACCAATGACCACAACGACGTGGCATCCGGCACAGAATCCACTCAGCCCCTCAACGTCGTCGTTGCGGGTTCCACCAGCGCCGCCGGGCAAGCCGTGGTCGGCTCGCTGGTTGCCGCGGGAGCCCGTGTAGCCGCCGTCGATCTTGACGCTGCCCGCCTTGAAGCACTCGCTGCCTCCCACGACGGTGTGGTGCCGTACACCTGCAACCTTTCGGACCCGGAATCGGTCGAGGCCCTGGCAGATTCCGTCAGGAGCGAGTTTGGATCTGTGGATGGTCTTATCCACCTTGTGGGCGGATGGCGTGGCGGCGAAGGAATCGTTGGCCAGAAGGACGAGGACTGGGACGTCCTGCACACCAGCATCATGACGACGCTCCGGAACACTTCGCGTGCGTTCTACTCCGACTTGGAAGCATCGCCGCGTGGGCGCTTGGCCATCGTCTCGGCTGTCGCTGCCGCCAAGCCCACAGCATCCGGCGCCAGCTACGCTGCAATTAAGGCAGCTTCCGAGGCTTGGGTCCTTGGTGTCGCAGACGGCTTCGAGGCAGCCCAGTCCGGCCACAAGACTGAGCCCAAGGAACAGACATCCGCCGCAGTGGTGTTCGTGGTTAAGGCACTGCTGGACGATGCCATGAAGGCAGCTGCTCCGCACCGCAAGTTCCCGGGCTACACCCACGTCAACGAGCTTGGCGACCATGTCTCTGCCCTCTTCTCGGCCCCGGCTTCCCACCTCAACGGAGCCCGTCAGCACCTTAGCTAAGTCCCGACGTCGTATCCTGTCGCTAGCATGTCCGTATGGACCAGCGACTGCATTTCATCACGTTTGCCACCGCAGATCTCGATCGAGCCCGTTCGTTCTACAAGGACGGGCTCGGTTGGGATCCGCTGATGGACGTTCCCGGGGAGATCATCTTCTTCCAAGTCGGTCCGGGCTTGATGCTTGGTCTGTTCGATGCTGAAAAGTTCAACCAAGACCTCAACAGCGATATTTCGACCAGCAGCACAGTTTCGACCAGCAGCGTCAGCGGCGTGACGCTTTCGCATAACGTCGATAGTGCGGCCGAAGTGTCCAGCACCATCGACCAACTGGTATCTGCCGGGGCAACCGTGGTGAAGCCCGCCCAGGCTAGTGCTTTCGGGAGCATTTTCCACGGCCACGTCAAGGATCCGAACGGCATCGTCTGGGAGATCGCGCACAACCCGGGCTGGAGAATCGACGACGACGGCACGGTGGTTTTCGGATGAGTGTCTTCCCGCCAACCTTCGCTGAGGATGTCATCAACCACGACGTCCGGTCCCAGTTCGATGCATTCCTTGACGAGCACCGTCGTGCACTTTACGAGTCGCTGGACGGGTTAACGGAAGAGCAAGCGCGGCGCTCGTTGGTCCCGTCGCGAACAACGCTTTTAGGGTTGCTGAAGCACGCCACGTTCGTGGAAAAGGTGTGGTTCGATGAGGCCATCTCATGCCGGTCCCGGAGCGAGATCGGCATCCCCGCCACGCCTGACGAGTCGTTTATTCTCGAGGACACCGACACGATCGCAAGTATTCAGCAGGCACATCGCGAAGCGTGCGAGGCTTCGCGCCTGGCTGCTTCGGCTTTAGGGCTGGACGAGCTCGTGCTCGGAAATCGACGTGGCCCGCTCCCCCTCCGCTGGGTGTATCTGCACATGCTACGCGAGCTCGCACAGCACTGCGGCCACGCGGACATTCTGCGGGAGCAAGTCACCAGCAGATAGCCACTATTTCCCGCGTTTCCTGGTTCCCAATGAGAGGGAGCTAATAATGTCAGACCCTGGTGAGAGGGTTTATTCATGGGAAGCATTGGGGATATTCTGGCGCGGCGGGCAGCAGTGACTGGCGCCTCGCTGCGCCCCCGACGCGTTTCCCTCGGAAGCCACTCCGGTCCTGCCCACGGGCAGGACGGCTGTGAAAGCCCGACGGCGGCAGTCACCGATTCGGAGAGCCTAAGGGCCATGGCGCTGCTTCGCGGCATCAAACCACTGCCCGTCCCTGAACCCGGCGAAGCGGACCGTGACGATTCCCCTGGGCACGGCGTTTCCCACGGGCTTGAGGACGCGCGGGGACTTGAGGATGCACGGGGAATTGATGGTTCTCTCGGAATTGAGGGAGCGCTGGCTGACAGCGTTGAGGCGTTGGAAAGCCTGCGTTCCTGCACCGTGGCCGGTGCCCTGTCGTTCGGGTTTGCCGAAGCCGCGGGGTTCGCCGGGCGGGTGGAGGAGATCTCCCGCACCGTGGAATACCTGCAGGTCATCGCGGCGCACGCCGTGGAACGGACCCGTACCCAAGCCCAGCAGGCACGGCCCTCCACG